>DATCLN010000141.1:0-5470 GCA_036563895.1 Paenibacillaceae bacterium | reverse complement strand
AGACGGCCGATGGGACCGATGGCGAAATTGTCCCGGATCGTGATCAGTTTGTGGGCGTCTGACAGGCCGAGCTCCCGGAGCGCCAGCCTCATGCCGCCCGAAAAGGATTCGCCCGTGACGACATGGACATGGGTGCAGCCGGGGGCGGGATCCCACCGGGTTCTTTCCTCGTTGTCCGCCGCCGTCAACCGGTCGTAAAGCCCGATCAATCCGCAGATGGCGTCATCAGCCGGTTTGCCTTGTTCCTTCCCTTCTTTCAGCCGCCGGATATGCTCCAACGCCAATCCGAGGCAGGACTTCATTTCTTCGCCGCTTAAGCGGTTGACGGCTTGTTTTATTTCGGACCGTTCGTTCATTTGCCTGGTCATCCTTTTCTTCAGCCGCTCGCCCTCCGGGCAAGCACCTGCATGGTACGCTCGGGGTGGTCGAGGACCAACCGGAACCGGACAACCGCACATCTTCTGCGGGCATGGTGATTTCTATTTTAAAATATCGAGTCCATCTCCGTCATTCGGGATGATTTCCCGTGGCCGATCCGACTAGGAACGGGGTCGTCACGTTGTGGTAGATCAGGTGCATCGACATTCCCCAGGCCGCGTGTTCCAGCACATGGCAGTGGTCCATCCAGATGCCCGGGTTGTCGGCGCGGAAAGCCACTTCATACGTTTCGCCCGGTTCCACAAGCACGGTGTCGAGCCAAAGCGGGCTGCCCTTGTACGGCTGGCCGTTGCGGCTGAGTACAAACACATGGTGTCCGTGCAAATGCATGGGGTGATAGACCAGGGACCGGTTGACAATGCGCGTCTTGACGAGTTCGCCTTCTTGCACCACATAGGTCGGCGTGTGCGGGAACACTTCGCCGTTGATGGTCCACAGGGTGTTCGCGCGTCCGTTGTAGTATCCGAAATAGACCTGGTCCAGCACCATCAGAAATTCCCGGTCAAACGCGGTGGTTTCGTCGAAGGGCGCCGGAGCGGGCGAGCCGTATGCCAGCGGGTCCAAGATCTCGCTTCCCATCCGCGTGTCGGGGGTTCCCCGACCGTCCCCGCTGAAGACGAGGTAATCTGCGGCTTCGGGCCCTTCCCCGTGCACCGCCAGCGTAACCGGATGGCCGGGCATCGTGAAGGTCACGTCGTAACGGCCGCCGCCGCCGATTTTCAGCCGTTTGCCGGCCACTTCCTGCGGCTCATGGATGTCCCAGCCGTCGATCGCGGCGACCCGGAACGGGGCTCCGTTCAGGGTGAACGTTTTGGTCAGGCTGGCGCTGTTCACCAGCCGGAGCCTCACGTTCGTGCCCGGCGGGATGGTGCTGCCGTTCGAGGGATCCGAAAAATGCAGGACGGTGGTTGGCCCCTCCGGCGTTTCCCAGTCGTGGGAGAACACCGTGATGTCCGCCGTTTCGCCGCCGGCTTCGTGCCCCGTGTCTTTTCCGTCGGCGGGCAGGATGATGAAGGCGCCGAACAACCCTTTGGCGACCTGTACCGACGATGTCTGGTGGGAATGGTACCAGTGGCTTCCCGTTTCATGGACGACAAAGCGATAGATGTGGGACTCGCCGGGCATGACGGCATCCTGGGTGACGCCCGGCACTCCGTCTTCCGCGTTCGGCACGTCGACGCCGTGCCAATGGACGGTAACGCCCGCCTCAATATCCCGGTTGATCAGCGTGACTTCGACCAGATCCCCTTCCCGGACGACCAGTTCGGGTCCGGGGACCTGGCCGTTGAACGTCCACGCTTCCACGGTGTGCCCCGAGGGGAGATCGATCGTTTTTTTCTGCGCCACGAGCGTAAACGTCTTGTCCGGCTTGCCGGAACGGGGACCGGTCAAATCCGTGACGCTGACGGTCGGGCCTGCGGCCGCCGCCATGGCGTGATGATGGCCGTGGTGGCCGTGATGGCTCAAGGATGCGGCAAGCGGCAATGCGGTTCCCTTGCCAAAATCGAAAGTTTCCGGATGGACCATGGACATGGACGGAGGGAACCTGCTGGCCTCACGCGCCCACAGATTCCAAGCCGTGAGCGCAATGACGGCCGCGAGGGCGAAAACCGCGCTTCTTCCCGCCATGGTCCGGATTCCTTGACGGCGGGCCCGGATGGTCATCGCGCGCCGCCAATGATAGGCGTACAGAACAACGGAGCAAACCGTAAGGACGGCAAACGGCGCCGCGAACTCCCGAAGGTCCGGGACGGAGGGAATGTCGAACAGCACGAGATACGCGACCAGCAAGGTGCCAAGCCACATTGTGTGAACGGAGGCGGCCATGAGCGCCATCGATTTGTCGGAGGCGGACGCATGCGCGCTCAAAGCGGGCCAGGCGAAGCCGCCGACAAACAGCGCGGGCAGGATGAGAAGCGGGGACATGACGGCCACGCGGTCCATGACAAAATCCCATCCCAGCGTGAGCAGGACCGCCATCTGGAGGGCGCACCACACAACCAGCAGGATGAAACCCGTCCATACGCCGATGCGCGTGGCGCGCCTCCACCGGGAGACGTCCGTTTGCCCCAGCGCCGCGTATTTCCATCCGTTCGCCGCCCAGGCGGTTGCCCCCCAAGTCAACGCAAGGGCCATCGTCAGGAGCAGTTCCAGACCGGAAAAAAGCAGAAACGTCATTTTGCCGAAAACCCCCGTTTTACTCGTCCCATGATGCGTGTCATGCGCGCCGCATGTAGGCTCGAACCGCGAGCGGCGCGAAAACGGCCGCGATGGCGGCGGCGCCGATGAGGGACACGGCCAGATGCCAGCCGAAGGTTCCCCCGTTCACCAGTTCGCGGACGGCCGAAACGAGATGCGAGACCGGGTTCACGTTGACGAATTTCTGAAGCCAGCCCGGCATGGTTTGCACCGGCACGAAGGCGTTGGACAGGATGGTGAGCGGCAGCAGAATGATGACGGACACGCCCTGCACGGTGGACGCGGTGCGCGCCACCACGCCGAAAAAGGCGAATATCCAGCTGATGCACCAGGCGCACGCCATGACGACGACACCCGCCAGGGCGACATAACCCAAGCCGGCGTCGGGACGATATCCCATGACGTATCCGATGGCGAAGGTCAGCACCGTCGCGATCGCGTACCGGATCATGTCCGCCAGAAGGGCGCCGGCCAAAGGAGCCATGCGCGCGATGGGCAGGGATCTGAACCGGTCGAACACGCCTTTGTCCATGTCTTCCCGGAGCTGCACGCCGGTGACGATGGAAGCGGTAATGACCGTCTGCACGAGGATGCCGGGAATGATGACCGGCAGATAGCTTCGCACGTCGCCCGAAATGGCGCCGCCGAACACGTAGGCGAACATCAGCGTGAACAGGATGGGCTGCAGAGTGACGTCAAACAGCTGTTCGGGCGTGTGCCGGACTTTCAGCAGTCCGCGGTAAGCCATCGTCAGGGATTGGCGGACGGCCTGTCCGAAACCCGGACGCGGGCTATGCTGCGCAACGGCTGCCGCGGACGAAGACGCCTTTGTCATGAAACCACCTTCTCCCGTTCTTGTTCCGTCTCCCGTTCTTTTTCCGTGGGTCGGCCGGTGATGGCCATGAACACTTCATCGAGGGTCGGTTTCTGCACGCTGATCTCGGTCAGCGCGATCCCCCGGTTCCGGAGGGCGATCAGCAAATCGGCCAGCTGATCGGCGCCGGCCATCGGCGCGGTGATCCTGCCCGCTTCCGGCGTCACATGGGATCGGACGCCCAGCACCTGCTCCACGGTTTGCCGGGCCTGGGCCATGTCGATTTCGTCCCGGACTTTGAGCTGCAGCGATGAAGTACCGACTGACGTTTTCAATTCGTCCGCCGTTCCCTCCGCCACCACCCGGCCCCGGTCGATGACCGCGATGCGGTCGGCCAGCTGGTCGGCTTCGTCGAGATACTGCGTCGTGAGCAGCACGGTGGTGCCCTTCCGCACCGAATTCCGGATGAACTCCCACATCATCGCGCGGGTGCGCGGATCGAGGCCGGTGGTCGGTTCATCCAGGAAAAGGAGCGGCGTCTCCACGATGAGACTGGCCGCCAGATCCAGCCTTCGCCGCATGCCGCCGGAGAACTGCTTCAACGGACGGCGGGCGGCCTCCGTCAGCCCGAACCGTTCCAGAAGCTCCGCCGCCCTCCGCCGGGCCTCGGCGCGACCGAGCCCGAGCAGGCGGGCGAAAATGATCAGGTTCTCGTAAGCGGTCAGCGTTTCGTCGACGGTGGCGTACTGCCCGGTCACACTGATCAACTGCCGGACGAGGTGCGGCTGCCTGACCGTATCGAAACCGAAAATCTTCGTCGTCCCCGCATCCGGCTTGAGCAGCGTGGCCAGCATTCGGATGGTCGTGGTTTTTCCCGCGCCGTTGGGGCCCAATACGCCGTAGATTGTGCCGGAGCGAACCTTCAGGTCGACGCCGTTTACCGCCGGGCGGCCTCCGAAAAATTTCTGGAGACCGCGGGCTTCAATGGCCCATTCGGCGTCGGGCGCCGACAATGGATGCCGGTGTGCCATGGAAACTCCCTCCTGTGCCGAATCCGATTTCGGGGACAGGATAGGATTTTTATGTAAACTGAATTTAAACGGGGATTGACAAACGGCCATCGATGGAAAAAGATAGGAAAACAAAGAAGGGTGCGAACGGGGACTGGTGCAAATGGCCCATGTGCTTGTCGTGGACGACGATCCGCACATCCGGGAGCTTGTCCGGCATTTTTTGCAACAGGAAGGCTTGACGGTCCATGAGGCGGCCGACGGCGCGGAAGCGTTGGCGAAGGTGGAGTCGGTGAAGGTGTCCCTCGTCATCCTGGACATCATGATGCCGAACATGGACGGTTGGGAGCTGTGCCGCAGGCTCAGGGAACACTACGACTTCCCGCTGCTCATGCTGACGGCCAGGGGCGAGACGTCCCAGAAAGTCAAGGGATTCCAGCTCGGCACGGACGATTACCTCGTCAAGCCCTTTGAGCCGTCCGAGCTGGTCGCGCGGGTGAAAGCCCTGCTGAGGCGGTACCGCATCGCCGTGTCCCGGCAGGTGCGGATCGGGGAAGTGACGCTGGACCGGGGGACGTATGAAGTCACGGTCGCGGGCGAGCGCATCGCCCTGCCGCCCAAGGAATTCGAACTCTTGTTCAAGCTGGCCAGCTATCCGGGGCAGACGCTCACGCGGGAACGGTTGATCGAGGAAATCTGGGGCTACGACTTCGAGGGGAACGAGCGGACGCTGGACGTGCATATCAACCGGCTGCGCGACCGCTTCCCGGAAGACCGTCATTCGTTCCGGATCGCCACGGTGCGCGGGCTCGGCTACCGGTTGGAGGTGCGTCCGTGAAAAACATCCGGAAACGCCTCCGTTTTCTGGCTGCCCTGCTGATCTTCATCTTGGCGCTCGGTGTCTGCTGGACAGGCGCTTTTTTCCTCACCTCGCTGGTTTACGACCGGATTGGCGCGCAGCCTGCCGACCTTGTCCGATTCCTCGTGGATGCGGCGCTCGGTTTGCTAA
>DATCLN010000140.1:0-34954 GCA_036563895.1 Paenibacillaceae bacterium | reverse complement strand
AGGGAGGAGTGTGCATGCTGTTGGACCTGGGACTGCTCATCATTCGGCTGGTGGTCGGACTGACATTTGCGGCGCACGGCGCGCAGAAGCTGTTCGGCTGGTTGGGCGGCTACGGCCCCAAGGGAACCGGCGGCTGGATGGAATCCATCGGGCTGAGGCCCGGCGTGGCGATGGCCGTGATCGCGGGACTCATCGAATTTGCCGGCGGCCTGTGCTTCGCGGCGGGGCTGATTACGCCTTTGGCGGGCGTGCTGCTGGCTCTGGTCATGATCGTTGCGATCGCCAAGGTGCACATCCCCAAGGGATTCTGGAACTCGAACGGCGGATACGAATTCAACCTGGTGCTGGTCGCGGTGACCGTCGGCGTGGCCCTGACCGGCGCGGGAGCCTATTCGCTGGATGCGGCGCTGGGCATCATGTGATCCTATGGTGTGGAAATGAAAAGCGTTTGAGGAAAGCGGTGAAAAAGGTCATGGCGAAACGGACCGCGGGCATCCACCACATCACCGCGTACGCCGGCGACGTGCAGGCCAACGTCGATTTCTACGCCGGCGTTCTCGGCCTGAGGCTCGTCAAGCGGACGGTCAACTTCGACGCGCCGGAAATGTACCACCTGTACTTCGGCAACGAGACGGGCAGCCCGGGTACCGCCATGACCTTTTTTCCTCACGACTGGGAGAGAAAGGGACGGATCGGCGGCGGCCAGGTCGGGTACATCACGTTTGCAGTGCCGCCGGGCGCGCTGTCCTTTTGGCAAAACAGGCTGGACAAGTTTTCGGTTCCCGTCTCCCGGACGGAGCGGTTCGGCGAAACGTATCTCCGGTTCCGGGACCGGGACGGCCTGCAGCTGGAGCTGGTGGCCCGCGGGGAAGGGCCGCGCAGCAAATGGTCGTTCGGAAACATTACCCCTGACAACGCCATCAAGGGTTTCGGCGGAGCCGTGCTGTACAGCACGGCTCCCGCCATGACCATGCATGCGCTGGAGCATGTCATGGGACTGGAGCGGGTAGGGGAGGACGGGGGCGTGGTCCGTTTCCGGGCTCCCGCGGAACTCGGCAACCTGATCGATGTGCATGCGCAGGCCCTGGGCAGGGGGAGCGGAGGGCCGGGCACGGTCCACCACATCGCGTGGCGCGCCGCGGACCGGGAGGATCAGGAAGCATGGAGGGCTTTCGTGGCGGAGCACGGCTTTCATCCGACCCCGATCGTGGACCGGAACTATTTCACTTCCTTTTATTTCCGGGAAAACGGGGGCATTCTGTTCGAAATCGCCACGGACCCGCCGGGGTTCACGCGCGACGAGCCGCCCGAAGCGCTGGGGGAGAAACTGATGCTTCCGGAGTGGTACGAACCGTTCCGCGCACGGATCGAGCAGG
The DNA here is from genome assembly GCA_036563895.1 of Paenibacillaceae bacterium. Lineage (GTDB taxonomy): Bacteria > Bacillota > Bacilli > Paenibacillales > Paenibacillaceae > ZCTH02-B3. The sequence continues at coordinate 33,578 of DATCLN010000140.1, read as the reverse complement.
CGCTGCCGCCGTTTGCGGTGCGGGTGCCGGATTGAGGGTGATGCCGCCGGGCGCGGCGCGCGACGCAACGTTCTCTCCTTTCCGGGAAATAATGAACTCGGATTCGTCCGCAAGAACCCGCAGGAAGGAGAGGACCACCGCATGCCGGAACCCGATCTGCAAGCATACGCCGTCAGGACCGATTTGGCCCTGGAAGCGAGGGACATGGCGGCTTCGCCGGGCGAAGGGGAGGTGCCCGGCGTCTGGTCGGAAACCGAGTCCCGGGACGGCATCCGCGTCACCCGCATGGAAATCCGGACGGATGAAGCCTCCCGGAAGCTCGGGAAAATGAAGGGGCATTACGTCACCCTCGAGGTGCCGGGACTGCGCAACGGCGACTCCGATCTGTACGACCGGGTCGCCGATTGCTTTGCCCGCGAGTTCGAGGCCTTTCTCGGACGGCTTGGCGTCTCCGCATCCGCCAGCGTGCTGATCGTCGGCCTCGGCAACGTGAACGTCACGCCGGACGCGCTGGGGCCGATGGTGGTGGAGAACCTGCTGGTCACCCGCCATCTTTTCGAACTGATGAGGGATCAGGTCGACCCGGGCTACCGCCCGGTCAGCGCCATCGCTCCGGGCGTCCTGGGCACGACGGGTATCGAGACCAGCGAAATCGTGCAGGGCGTGGTGGAGCGCACGAAGCCGGATCTGCTCATCGCCGTGGACGCCCTCGCCGCGAGGTCGCTGGAGAGGGTCAACACCACGATCCAGATCGCCGACACCGGCATCCACCCCGGTTCCGGCATCGGCAACCGGCGCCGCGGCCTGACCAAAGAAATTCTGGGCGTGCCCTGTCTGGCCATCGGGGTGCCCACCGTCGTCTATGCCTCGACCATCGTCAACAACGCCCTTGACATGCTTTTCAGCCATATCAAGCAGCAGACCTCAGACAGCGATTCGATCATCGGGTCCATCGGCCATCTGGAGGAACCGGAGAGGCTGCAGCTGGTCAAGGAGGTGCTGGACCCCCTCGGCCAGGATCTGCTGGTCACGCCCAAGGAAGTGGACGAGTTCATGGAGGCCACCGCCAACATCGTCGCCACCGGCCTGAACGTGGCGCTGCACGAGGCGGTGCGCAGGGACAACGCGGCCGCGTACACGCGCTGAATTCCGCGGCACACGGCAAAACCGCGCCGGCGGTTCTAGAATCTATCATCCTTTCATATGCTTCTGGTGAAAGCGAAAGAAAGATAGAAAGACCCGCCAGGGGGTCGGGGAGGATGATAGATCGTGAAACGGATCGCCGGCCGCGCGTTTTGGCTTGCGTTGAAAAACGAATGGCGCCGCCTGCTCGTGTCCGTCCGTGTCCTGGCGGCGCTCAGCCTGTTTTCCGCCGCCCTGTTTGTGGCCCTGGGACTGGCCGGCATTCTGCAAAACCGCTGGGCGGCGTCTCCCCCGCAAACGATGAAAGGACTCGCGGCTTCCGTGCCGGCTCCGTTTTTCGCCGCCATGCTCGGCCTGGAACTGCCGCGCATGGAGCCGGCGCCCGGGGCGGATGCGCCGCCCGGAGGAGCGCGGCTGGCCGCGTTTTTGCTGCGCTTCGTCACGGGGCTGGATCCGGACGATCCGGCCGGTCTCCTGGCCCGGGAACTTCCCGGCGCGGACCGCAGCCGGCCCGTGCTGCTTCGGGCCGGTTCGGGCGGCAGCCGGGGGGCGGCTCCGGTGGATCTCGGCCCTCCCGCATCGTTCTTTCCGGAGGACGTCCCGTTTTTCCCGGATGACGCTCCGCCGCTTCCGGAAGATACTCCCCTTCATCCGGAAACCGCGGATGAAGGGGGCCCGGGGCGGTCCGCCGACCGGGCGGCGGAACCGCCGGACTCTTCCGCAGGTTCCGTTTCCCGCCGGCCGGAAATCCGTCCGGTCCCCGCGGCGGCCGGGCGCTCCACGCTGGGGCGCAAGGCGGTGTTCATCTACCATACCCACAACCGGGAATCCTTTTATCCCGAGCTAAAGGGCAAAAAGCGCGATCCCAATGACGCGAAGATCAACATCACCCTGGTGGGCAGGCGTCTGGCGGAGCGGCTGGAGGAATACGGCATCGGCGCGGTCCACTCCGACAAGGATTACGCCACTTCCGTGAAGGACTTCGATTGGAACCGTTCCTACCAATATTCTTTGGGGACGGTCAGGCAGGCCATCGCGGATTACGGAGAGCTGGAGTTTTTCTTCGACATCCACCGGGACTCTTCCCGGCGTTCCAAGACCACCGTGACCATCGACGGCGTCACGTACGCCCAGGTGTATTTCATCATCGGCCAGCGCAATCCCAATTGGCGGACCAACGAAGCGTTCGCCCACGAGATCCACGAAGCCCTGGAACGGACCCATCCGGGTTTGTCCCGCGGCATTTGGGGCAAAACTGCGGAAAACGGCAACGGCGAATACAACCAGTCCGTCGCGCCGGAGAGCGTCCTGATCGAAATCGGCGGCGTCGACAACACGCTGGAGGAATGCTATCGGACCGTCGACGTGCTGGCTGGCGTGATCGCCGATTTGTACTGGAAGAAGCGGGACGCGACGGAGGCCGGCGCGGCGGTGGCCGCACAAGCCGAAACACGCGGGTGATCACGGAGGTGGCAAAAACATGGGCCGGGATTTGATCAAGCTGCTGCTGCTGGCGGGGCTGGTCGGCCTGGCGGTGCTGTACGGCATGGAGCTGGCGTCCGACGGCATCGCCGGGGTCTACGGCCCGCTGGACGAACGGGACCGGGCGCTTTACCGGCAGACGGAGAACACCTGGCGCACGGTGCGGGATCTGCCGGAGCGGACTTCGGACCGGCGCGCCGCCGCGGAAGAGGACCGCGACGGTGCGGAGTCGCCGGAGACCGGCGACGGCTGGGAGCGGACGGCCTGGGAAGGACGCCGGCCGTTCGTGGACCGGATCGCGGGCGAAGCGGCGCAGGCCCTGAGCCGGCTGTCGCGGGATGGCATCCGGACCCTCGTCACGGTGTTTTCGCGGGCGACGGAGTGGCCCGAGCCGGCCCGGGACGGGAAAGACCTGCCGGGGTAGGGCCGCGTGCCCGGGTACGCCTGCCGGACCGGTTCCGGCAGCGCCGGCGCACCGGACGGCAGGGATCCCGTCCGACCGTCTTCCGGGCGCGAAAAGGATTATAGTCGAAAAATTGACTCCGAAACCTTCCACAACGGGCAAATTGAAAGGTTTTAGTCTAAAAATCGACTCCAAAACCGGGTCCAGGCGGCCCGGCATCTTTTTATAGTCGAAAAAATGACTATAACGCTTCCGTTTCGAGCTTTGGACAGCCTGTGGAGTCAAAAAATCGACTATCATTTTTGCCTGTCCGGCCATCGGCTGCCTTGGGCCCGGCCGCACGCCGGGCGCATGTCCCTGCCGTTGAAGGTTGTTGATCGATCCTGCTATAATAAATCGATCCAGTAGTTGTCGATCGTTTCGGAGGATCCCATGTCCGACCAGCAACGTCAAAAGCGCATCCGGAATTTTTGCATCATCGCGCACATCGACCACGGCAAGTCGACCCTGGCCGACCGGATTCTGGAGTTCACCGGCGCGCTGTCCGAGCGGGAAATGCAGGACCAGGTGCTGGACAAAATGGACCTGGAGCGGGAGCGGGGCATCACCATCAAGCTGACGGCGGTGCGGCTCGAATACCGGGCGGACGACGGCGAGACGTACACCCTGCACCTGATCGACACGCCGGGCCACGTCGACTTCACCTACGAGGTGTCGCGCAGCCTGGCGGCCTGCGAGGGGGCGCTGCTCGTCGTCGACGCGTCGCAGGGGATCGAGGCGCAGACGCTGGCCAACGTGTACCTGGCCCTCGACCATGACCTGGAGATTCTCCCCGTCATCAACAAGATCGACCTGCCCAGCGCCGATCCCGAACGCGTCAAGCGGGAAATCGAGGACATCATCGGCCTGGACGCCAGCGACGCCGTGCTGGCTTCGGCCAAGAACGGCATCGGCATCAAGGAAATTCTGGAGCAGATCGTCGCCAAGGTGCCGCCGCCGAAGGGGGACCCGGACGCGCCGCTCAAGGCGCTCATTTTCGATTCGCACTACGACGCCTACAAGGGCGTGGTCTGCTACATCCGCGTCAAGGACGGGACGATCCGTCCGGGCATGCGCATCCGCTTTATGGCCACCGGCGCCGAATTCGACGTGACGGAAGTGGGCACGTTCCGGCCGGACATGACGCCGGTGGACGAGCTCGGCCCGGGGGATGTGGGGTACGTCTGTGCGTCCATCAAAAACGTGCGGGACACCCGCGTGGGCGACACCATCACCGACGCCCGCCGGCCGACGCCGGAGCCCCTGCCCGGCTACCGGCGCGTCAATCCGATGGTGTTCTGCGGCCTGTATCCGGTGGATTCGGCCGATTACGAAGATTTGCGGGAGGCGCTGGAGAAGCTGGTGCTCAACGACGCCGCCCTGCATTTCGAGCCGGAGACGTCCCAGGCTCTGGGATTCGGTTTCCGCTGCGGTTTTCTCGGTCTTTTGCACATGGAGATCATTCAGGAACGGCTCGAACGGGAATTCGGCCTGGCGCTCATCGCCACGGCTCCCAGCGTGAAATACCGGGTGACCCTGACGAACGGCCAGGTGCTGGAGGTGTCCAACCCTTCCGAATACCCGGAACCGGGCAAAATCCAGCACGTGGAAGAGCCCTACGTCAAGGCGACCATCATCGTCCCCAACGATTACGTGGGGGCCATCATGGAACTGTGCCAAAACCGGCGGGGCGAATTCAAGGACATGCAGTACCTGGATGCGAACCGGGTCACGCTGGTCTACGAACTGCCCCTTGCGGAGATCGTGTACGACTTTTTCGACCAATTGAAATCGAGCACCCGCGGCTACGCTTCCTTCGACTATGAGCTGTCCGGCTACCGGACGTCGAATCTGGTGAAGCTGGACATCCTGCTCAACGGGGAAAAGGTGGACGCGCTGTCGACCATCGTGCACCGGGACCGCGCCTACCAGCGCGGACGGGTTCTGTGCGAGAAGCTGAAGGAACTCATTCCGCGGCAATTGTTCGAGGTGCCGGTGCAGGCGGCCATCGGCCAGAAGGTGATCGCCCGCGAGACCATCAAGGCCCTGCGGAAGAACGTTCTGGCCAAGTGCTACGGCGGCGACGTGACGCGCAAGCGGAAGCTGCTGGAGAAGCAAAAGGAAGGCAAAAAGCGCATGAAGCAGCTGGGCAGCGTGGAGGTGCCGCAGGAAGCGTTCATGGCGGTGCTGAAGCTCGACGAGAAGTAACTCCGGCGAACCGGGCAGGGCCGGCCGGGCGGGGACAACCGGCGGGCAACGCGGGAACCGACGGCGTCCGAAGGGAGGTGCGGTACGGGCATGCCGAAAATGGCGACGGAAAAAGCGGAAGCGACGAAAAGGGAATCGGCGGCGGAAGCGGCGCGTATGGCTTCGGGTACGGCGGCGGAAGCGGCGCAGGCGGCGTCAGAGGCTTCGGAGGACGACATTCCGCTGCACCGCTGGCCGCCGCGGGCGCTCTACATCCACATTCCGTTCTGCGCCAGCAAATGCCCGTACTGCGACTTCAATTCCTACGTCGCGGAAGGGCAGCCGGTGGACCGGTACCTTGACGCCCTGGAACGGGAGATGGAGCTGACCGCCCGGCAGTTTCCGCCCGCGCCCTTAAGATCGGTGTTCGTCGGCGGCGGGACGCCCACCGTGCTGTCGCCGAAGCAGCTTACACGCCTGCTGGAGGCGGTGCGCAGGCATTTTCCCCTGGAACCGGACGCGGAAATCACCGTGGAAGCCAACCCCGGGTCCGCCGATCCCGCCAAGCTGGAGGCGCTGCGCGCGGGCGGCGCGAACCGCATCAGCTTCGGCGCCCAGTCCTTCGACGACGGGCTCCTTGCGGCCATTGGCCGCGACCATACGGCGAGGGACATTGCCATAAGCGTCCGGGAAGCCCGCCGCGCGGGATTCGGCAACATTTCCATCGACCTCATGTTCGGGCTGCCGGGCCAGACGCTCGCGCAGCTTGCCGACAGCGTGGAAAAAGCCCTGGAACTGGAATTGCCCCACTACTCCCTGTACAGCCTCAAAATCGAAGAGAATACACCGTTTTACCACTTGTACCGGCGCGGCGAACTGCGCCTCCCCGACGAGGATGCGGAGGCCGACATGTACGAGCATCTGCGCCGGCGGCTGGCGGAAGCGGGGTATGTGCACTACGAGATCAGCAATTTCGCCAGGCCCGGCTTCGAGAGCCGCCACAACCTCACGTACTGGCGCAACGAACCCTATTACGGCGTCGGCGCGGGGGCGCACGGCTACGTGAAAGGCTGGCGGCACGTCAACGTCAGGGGAGTGGAAGCGTACATTGAAGCGGCTTCGCGGGGACTTCCCCGCCTCAGCCAATTCCGGGTCGGCGCGCGGGAAGCGATGGAGGATTTCATGATGGTCGGCCTGCGCATGCCGGCGGGCGTCCGCTCCGCCGATTTCGCCGCGCAGTTCGGCGGGCTGCGCCCGGAGGACGTGTTCGGCGATACGCTGGCCGATCTGGTCGGGCGGGGGCTTCTCGAGCCGGTCGGCGCGGGAGAGGGATACCGCCTGACCGAACGGGGCCTCATGCTCGGCAACGTGGTGTTCGGCGCCTTCATATGATGCGGGAACGGGCAGGCGGCCGTCCGGTCTGTCTGGCGGACGGTCTCTGTATTTTTTTTCGAATTTCAGCAAACGGTTATTGACTTTTATTCAGAATCATATATATTTATTCATCATAGACGTTCGCAGGAAGCGAGATGGGACATTCATGGGCATTGTTTGCCGCAAGGCAAGGCTGTCTGACGTGGACGCGCTCCACGACCTCATACAGGGGTATGCGGAAAAAGGCATCATGCTGCCCCGTTCGCGGGAAGCGCTGAGGCGGAACATCGACAAATTTTACGTGGCGGAAGACGACGGAAAGCTCATCGGCTGCGGCTCCCTGATCCGCCTCGGCAACGACCTGGCGGAAATCCGTTCCCTCGGAATGGCCGAAGGCTACAAGGGGATGGGCGTCGGAACCCGGCTCGTGGAACTGCTCATCGAGGAAGCGAGATCCCAGGGCATCCCCAAGGTGATGGCGCTGACCTATGCCGTGGATTTTTTCCGCAAAAACGGTTTCGAAGTGGTGGACATGAGCATTTTCCCGGAAAAGGTGTGGACGGACTGCATCCACTGCCCCAAGCGCGACAACTGCGACGAAATCGCCATGCTCCGGGTGCTCGACGTCGGGGCGACGGCGGAAAGCCAAAGCGAGCCGCCCGCGGCCCTGCGCACCGCCACCGGTTGAACGGGGCGGTTTTTCGTTTTGCGGCCGCCCGCGGGCGAACGCCCGCGCGGGCGCGCAAACCTTGACAATGGCGGGCTCGCTTTGGTATTTTTGTAATATCGGTTAGCACTCTTTTGCGGTGAGTGCTAACGACAACTGCATAGGGAGGGGCGTCGGATGTTGAGCGATCGTCAGCGGAGGATTCTGACAGCCATTGTGGACGACTACATCCGATACGCCGAACCGGTCGGTTCCCGCAGCATTTCCAAGCGGAAAGAGGTGGCGTTCAGCCCGGCCACGATCCGCAACGAGATGGCCGATCTGGAAGAGCTTGGGCTGCTGGAACAGCCGCACACTTCCGCTGGACGGGTTCCCTCCAACAAAGGATATCGCTACTACGTCGACCATCTCATCCAGCCGTATGAGATCGACGAACAGGATATCCAAAAGATCCGGCAGCTCTTTGCCGAACGGGTAAAGCACTGGGAAGAAGTGCTCAACGAAGCGGCGGCCATTTTGTCCCAGCTCACCAACTACACGTCCATCGCGCTGGGACCGGAGATTTTTACCACGACCCTGAAACATTTCGATCTGGTGCCCATCAATGACGATTCCGCCGTGGCGATCATCGTCACCAACATGGGCCATGTGGAGCATCGCAACATCTCCGTGCCGCACGGCGTGGATCTCGGCGACGTGCGCCGGGTCGTGAACCTGCTCAACGCCAAGCTGACCGGCCTGCCGCTCCATCAGGTGCGGGCCAGGCTCAACAGCGAGGTCCAGAGGGAGCTCGGCATGTACGTCGACCGCTGCGAGAAAATCGTGGCGATGCTGGAATCGTCCCTGAGCAGCGGGATCGAGCCGAGGGTGACGCTGAGCGGCACGAAAAACATGCTGTCCCAGCCCGAATTCAGGGACGTCACCAAGCTGCAGACCGTTCTCGGGATCCTGGAGGAGACCAAGAAAGTGATGCAGCTGTTTCCGACCCAGTCGGAAGGCATCCAGGTGCGGATCGGCACCGAGAACGCCGTCGAGGAAATCAACCAGTGCAGTCTTATATCCGTATCGTTCACGCTGGACGGCGAATCCCTCGGCACCATCGGCATCCTGGGGCCGACCCGGATGGACTACAGCAAGGTGATCGGCCTGCTGGATTACATGTCCGGCGATCTGGCAACCCTGCTGGCCCGTTGGTACAAGTGACATAGCGTATCGGGAACATCGCGCCAGGGCGGCACACCGGTCAAGGTGTCCGCCTTTCTACACGATGGAGGAAAAGGAGCTTGGATATGGCAAAGGATCGTCAGACGGAACCCTTGCGCCGGAAGGCTGCGGCCGCGTGCGACGCGGACGGGGCCGGGCGGTCCGCGCCGGAAGCGGAGGGCCTTGAGCCTGCGGACACCGGGGACCGGCCGGCGGAGGCGGCCGGCACGGATGCGGAGGCCCGCAAGGCGGCGGGGGCCGGGGCGGCCAAGGCGCACGCGGAGACCGGCAATGCGGCGAAGGCCGAGGCGGCCGGGGCGGACGCGGAAGCCGGTGCGGACGCCAAGGCCGGCGCTGCCGATAAAGCCGGTGCGGCCGGCGAAAGCCGCGCGGCGGACGGTTCCGGGCCGGATGCCGGGAATCCCCCGGATGAAGCCGCAGAAGCCGATACAAATTTGGACGGCGCAGGCGGAGAAGCCGGCGCGGAGGCGGAAAGCGGCGGCCAGGCGGGCACCGGGGAAGAGGAAGCTCCGGCAGACCGGCAGGAAGAGGATCCCCGCGTCCAGGAATGGTACAACCGCTATTTGCGCGTGATGGCCGATTTTGACAACTATCGCCGCAGGACGCAGCGGGAGAAGGAAGAGCTCGCCCAGTATGCGTCCATGAAGCTGATCAGCGAGCTGCTTCCAGTTTTGGACAACTTTGAAAGAGCCTTGCAGACCGTCGGCAAGGCGGAAGGCGCGGACAAGGCGAAGGCGGAAGGACAGCCGGAAGGCGCGGCGTCCGGCGCCGCGCAAGCCGAATTCGAAGCGTTCCGCAAGGGCGTGGAGATGATTTACCGGCAGCTCAGGCAGGTGCTGGAAGCCGACGGGCTGAAGGCGATGGAGCCGGTGGGCCAGCCCTTCGACCCCAATCTGCACCAGGCGGTCATGCGGGTGCCTTCGGACGAATATGAAGAGGGCATCGTGGTGGAAGTGCTGCAGACCGGATACTGGCTGAAGGACAAGGTGCTGCGGCCCGCCCTGGTCAAGGTGAGCGGCTGACCGGCTTCGGTTTTCGAATTCGCAAGCCTCGAAACGGTGAGGAGGAGTTCGCATAACATGAGCAAAGTCATCGGAATCGATTTGGGTACGACCAACTCGTGCGTGGCGGTGATGGAAGGGGGCGAAGTGGTCGTCATTCCCAACGCCGAGGGGGGACGCACGACGCCTTCGGTGGTGGGCTTCAAAAAAGACGGCGAACGCCTGGTCGGCGAGGTCGCCAAGCGCCAGGCGATCACCAATCCCGACCGCACGATCATCTCCATCAAGCGCCATATGGGCACGGACCACAAGGTGACCATCGACGGCAAATCCTATACGCCGCAGGAAATCTCCGCGATGATTCTGCAGAAACTCAAGGCCGACGCGGAGGCCTATCTGGGCCAGCCGGTGACCAAGGCGGTCATCACCGTTCCGGCGTATTTCAACGACAGCCAACGCCAGGCCACCAAGGACGCCGGGACCATCGCCGGCCTGGAGGTGCTTCGCATCATCAACGAGCCCACCGCGGCGGCGCTCGCCTACGGTCTTGACAAGGAAGAGGACCAGACCATCCTCGTGTTCGACCTGGGCGGCGGCACCTTCGACGTCAGCATTCTGGAGCTGGGCGGCGGCGTCTTCGAAGTCAAGGCGACGAGCGGCGACAACCGCCTCGGCGGCGACGACTTTGACGAATGCATCATGAAGTGGCTGGCCGACGAGTTCCGCAAAGAACACGGCGTCGACCTGATGCAGGACCGGGCGGCCCTCCAGCGGCTGAAGGACGCCGCCGAGAAGGCCAAGAAGGAACTGTCCAGCATGACGTCGACGACGATTTCGCTGCCCTTCATCACCATGAAGGACGGCGTGCCGCTGCACCTGGAAATGAATCTCACCCGCGCCAAATTCGACGAATTGACCGCCCATCTGGTGGAGCGGACGATGGGACCGACGCGGCAGGCGCTGGCGGACGCGGGCCTGACGCCGGCGGACATCGACAAGGTGATCCTCGTCGGCGGTTCCACGCGGATTCCCGCCGTGCAGGAGGCGGTGAAGCGCCTCATCGGCAAGGAACCCCACAAGGGCGTCAACCCCGACGAAGTGGTGGCGATGGGCGCGGCGATCCAGGCGGCGGTGCTCGCCGGCGAAGTCAAGGACGTGGTGCTGCTCGACGTCACGCCGCTGTCGCTGGGCATTGAAACGGCCGGCGGCGTCATGACGAAGATGATCGAGCGCAACACCACCATTCCGACGAGCAAGACGCAGATTTTCACCACCTACGCCGACAACCAGACGCAGGTGGAAATCCACGTCCTGCAGGGCGAACGGGCGATGGCCAAGGACAACAAGACCCTGGGCCGGTTCCTGCTCACCGACATCCCGCCCGCGCCCCGCGGCGTGCCGCAGATCGAGGTCACCTTCGACATCGACGCCAACGGCATCGTCCACGTCTCGGCGAAAGACAAGGCCACCGGCAAGAGCCAGAGCATCACCATCACCTCTTCCAGCGGCCTGACGAAGGAAGAGATCGAGCGCATGAAGAAGGAAGCCGAGATGTACGCCGAGGAAGACCGCAAGCGCCGCGAGCTGGCGGAGGCGAAGAACGCCGCCGACCATCTCGTGTATACCGTGGAGAAGACGCTGCGGGAGCTCGGCGACAAGGTGGACCCGTCGGAGGTCCAGCGGGCGAACGAAGCCAAGGAAAAAGTGAAAAAGGCCATGGAGTCCGACAACAAGGACGAAATCCAGAAGGCCACCGAGGAACTGACCCAGATCGTGCAGCAGCTTTCCGTGAAGCTCTACCAGCAGGCGGCCCAGTCTTCCTCCGGTTCGGCGGGCGGCCCGGCGGGCGGTTCGGGCGACGCGTCCTCGACCGGCGGCGGACCGAAGGGCAACGTGGTGGACGCCGACTACAAGGTGGTCGACGATAACAAGGCCTGATGAGCCGTGCGCTGAAAGCCAAAGCGTCGAGGCCGGCGCCCCAGGGCGTGCGGCGCGGCTTTGGCTTCTTTTGTTGAGGAGGCTTGAAGATTGGCGGAGAAAAGGGACTACTATGAAGTGCTGGGCGTGTCCCGGGACGCTTCGCCGGAAGAGATCAAGAAGGCGTACCGGAAGCTCGCCCGTCAATACCATCCCGACGTGAACAAGGCGCCGGACGCCGAGCAGAAGTTCAAGGAAATCAGGGAAGCCTACGAAGTGCTCAGCGATCCGGAGAAGCGCGCCCGCTACGACCGCTACGGCCATGAAGACCCGGCCGCCGGTTTCGGCGGGGCGGAAGGCATGGGAGGATTCACCGGGGCCGATTTCGGCGGTTTTGGCGATCTTTTCGATATGTTTTTCGGTACCGGCCCCCGGCGGGATCCCAACGCCCCGCAGCGCGGCGAGGATTTGCGGTACACGCTGACCGTCGAGTTCAAGGAAGCGGTGTTCGGCAAGGAAACGGAGATCACGGTTCCCCGCACGGAGACGTGCGATGTCTGCCATGGCAGCGGCGCCAGACCGGGCACCCGCCCGGAGACGTGCGGCGTCTGCCGCGGCACCGGCCAGCAGGAGACGGTGCAGCACACGCCCTTCGGCCGCATCGTCAACCGCCGGACCTGTCCGGCCTGCGGCGGGCGCGGGCGGATCGTCCGGGAGCGCTGCACCTCCTGCGGCGGCAGCGGCCGGGTCCGCCGCCAGCGCCGGATCCAGGTCAAGATTCCCGCCGGGGTGGACGACGGCTCGCAGCTGCGCATCCCCGGCGAAGGCGAAGCGGGCCTGCGGGGCGGACCGCCCGGTGACCTGTACATCATCATCCGGGTCAAGCCGCACGAGTTCTTCGAGCGGGAAGGCGACGACATTTACTGCGAGGTTCCGCTCACCTTCGTCCAGGCGGCGCTGGGCGACGAAATCGAGGTTCCGACACTGACGGGGAAGGTCAGGTTGCGGATTCCGCCGGGAACCCAGACCGGCACCTATTTCCGCCTGAAGGGCAAAGGGGTGCCGCGGCTCAGGGGATACGGGGCGGGCGACCAGCACGTCCGGGTGACGGTGGTGACGCCCACCAATCTGACGGAACACCAGAAAGAGCTGCTGCGCGAATTCGCCAAAACCCTGGGCGATGAGACGCACGACAAGCAGAAATCGCTGTTCGAGCGGATGCGCAGGGCGATCATGGGCGAATGACGCGGGCCAATGACGGCGCGGGAACGTCGGGAAAAGGAGAGCGGAGCCTTGCTGTGGCATGAAGTGTCGGTGCTGGCGCGGCAGGAGGCGCAGGAAATGGCGGCCCACTATCTGTGGGAACTCGGCGCCTCCGGCGTGGCCATCGAGGAATCGCGGCCGGCGGGCGGCGGGAGCGGCGCCCCGTACGGGGAATGGTTCGAGCTTCCGCCGGGCGATCTGCCCGAAGGGTACGCGAAGATCACGGGATATTTCGCCGAAGGGACGGACATTGCGGACATCGAACGGCGCCTGCGGCAGGCGCTGGAAGAGCTGCTCGCCTTCGGATACGATCCCGGCCGGTTCGCCGTGGAAACGGGTTCGGTGCGGGAGGAAGACTGGGCGGAGGCCTGGAAACAATATTACAAGCCGATTTCCGTCACCGAACGGCTGACGGTGAAGCCGGTGTGGGAAGCGTACGACCCGCGGCCCGGCGAAATCGTCATCGGGCTGGACCCGGGAATGGCCTTCGGCACCGGCACCCATCCGACGACGAAGCTGTGCCTCGTTGCGCTGGAGCGCGTTGTAAGGGGCGGGGAAACGGTCATCGACGTGGGCACCGGTTCCGGCATCCTGGCCATCGGCGCCGTGAAGCTGGGCGCCGCGCGGGTCCTGGCGCTGGATCTCGATCCCGTCGCCGTTTCCAGCGCTGCCTCCAACGTCCGGCTGAACGGCCTTGAAGACCGGATCGAGGTCCGGCGGAGCGATCTGCTGGAAATCCTGAAAAGCGGGGAAAACGTGCCGCCCGCCTTCCGTCCGCCGGTCGGCCTGGTGACGGCCAATCTGCTGGCGGAGATCATCCTGCGCCTGGCGGACGATGTGGCGCGGGTGCTCAGGCCGGGCGGGGTGTTCATCGCGTCCGGCATCTATGAAAACCGGGAGGACCAGACGGCCCGGGCGCTCCGGGAAGCGGGGTTCGAGGAGTTGGAACGCCTGCGGGAAGAGCGCTGGACGGCGCTGATCGTCCGCAAGCCGTAAGGGGGGGCGGCCGTGAGTTTTCTGTGGTTTCCGCTGGAGCATCTCCCTTACATTCTCATCACGATGGTGGCCGCCTTCACCGTCCACGAATTCGCCCACGCCTGGACCGCCTGGAAGTTCGGCGATCCCACCGCGTACCGGGAAGGGCGCGTCACGCTGAACCCCCTGGCGCACCTGGACGTGATCGGCATGCTGTTTCTGCTGCTGGCGGGATTCGGCTGGGCCAAGCCGGTGCCGGTCAGGCGCAGCAACTTCCGCCGTCCGCGGATCATGAACATCACGGTGACCGCGGCCGGGCCGCTGAGCAACCTGCTGCTGGCGTTTTTGGGCGTCGCCGTCTGGTACGGCCTGGCCCGTTCGGGGGTGCTCCTGGACGTTTCGCGCGGGACATTGACGAATCTGCAAATATTATTTAATTATTGGATCAACATCAATCTCGTACTGCTCATCTTCAACCTCATCCCGCTGCCGCCCCTCGACGGCTACCGGATCGTGGAGGAGTTCGCGCCCCTCGGATTCCGCATGCGGATCGCGCGGTACGAGCAGTGGGGGGTCCTGATCTTCCTCCTGCTCGTGTTCATCCCGCAGCTGCGGGCGGTCACCATCGCTCCGCTGTTCGGGCTGCGGGAGCCGCTGGTGAGGGGGATGGTGGGCTTCTTGGACGCGGTTTTCGCCGGTCTGCCATGATTTTTTCGGTGGCGGAGCGGCGAAGGAACGGGTATCATGGAAGTTGAAATGATGTCGAAAAACCTTGGGAGAACCGCCGGGGAGGACACCAGCGGATGCAGCGTTACTTCGTTTCGCCGGAGCGCATGAGCGACCGCGCCGTCACCCTGACGGGCGAAGACGCGCGCCATTTCGCCCGGGTCCTGCGGGGCAAGCCCGGTGACCGCTTCATCGCCTGCGACGGGACCGGACGGGACGCCCTGGCCGAGGCGACGCGGGTCGGACCGGACGCGGTGGAAGCGGACGTCGTGCGGTTCCTGGCGGAAAGCAATGAGCCCCCCTGGGCGGTGACGGTGGCGCAGAGCCTGCCCAAGGGGGACAAAATGGAGGTCGTCATCCAGAAGGGCACGGAAACCGGCGCGGCCGCCTTCTGGCCCTTCGTGTCGCGGCGCACCGTCGTGGAGTATGACGGCGCGAAGGAGGCCAGGCGCCTTGTGCGATGGCGGAAAATCGCCAAGGAAGCCGCGGAACAGGCGCACCGCAGCGCGGTGCCGGAAGTGGCGCCCGTGATGGAGTGGAAGGAACTGCTCGCGCGGTTTCCCTTTTTCGATCTGGTGCTTTTTTGCTATGAAGAAGAAGGAAGGCGGGGCCTCCGGACGGTGCTCGCGGAGCACCGGGAACGGCTGGCCGGCGGGGAACGCCCCGGCGTGCGGCCCCGCCTGCTGCTCGTGATCGGGCCCGAAGGCGGCTTCACGGCGGAAGAGGCCGAAGAAGCGGCCCGGGCGGGCGCGGTGTGGACGGGCCTCGGCCCCCGGACGCTGCGCACGGAGACCGCCGCGCCGGCGGCCCTCGCCTGCCTGGCCTACGAATCGGGCGAAATGGGAAGGTGAACGGAACCGATGCCCACCGTCGCGTTTTACACGCTGGGTTGCAAAGTGAATTTTTACGATACCGAGGCGATTTGGCAGCTCTTCAAAAAGGAAGGCTATGAGCAGGTCGACTTCGAGGAGACCGCCGACGTCTACCTCATCAACACCTGCAGCGTGACCAACACCGGGGACAAGAAGAGCCGCCAGATCATCCGCCGCGCCATCCGCCGCAATCCGGACGCCGTCATCGCGGTGACGGGCTGCTACGCGCAAACGGCGCCCGCGGAAGTGCTGGCCATCCCCGGCGTCGATCTGGTCATCGGCACGCAGGATCGCGACAAGATCATGGACTACATCCGCGAAATCCAGCGGCAGCGGCGGCCGGTCAACGCGGTGCGCAACATCATGAAGACGCGGGAATTCGAGGAGATGGACGTGCCCGAATTCGCCGACCGGACGCGGGCGTTCCTGAAGATCCAGGAAGGCTGCAACAATTTCTGCACCTTCTGCATCATCCCGTGGGCCCGCGGGCTGTCCCGCAGCCGCAAGCCGGAGAACGTCCTGCGCCAGGCGCGCCAGCTGGCGGAAGCCGGGTACCGGGAGATCGTCCTGACCGGCATCCACACCGGCGGATACGGCGAAGACCTGGAAAACTACCGCCTGTCCGACCTGCTCGCCGACCTGGAGAAGATCGACGGCCTGGAGCGGATCCGCATCAGTTCCATCGAGGCCAGCCAGATCGACGACCGCATGCTGGAGGTGCTGGGCAGCTCGCGGAAGATGTGCCGCCATCTGCACATTCCGGTGCAGGCGGGCGACGACGAGATCCTACGGCGGATGCGGCGCAAGTACACGACGGAGGAATACGCGGCCAAGATCGAGTACATCCGCCGGGCGATGCCCGACGTGGCCATCACCACCGACGTCATCGCCGGTTTTCCCGGGGAAACCGATGAGCATTTCGAGAACGGCTACCGGTTCATCGAGCAGATCGGTTTTGCGGAATTGCACGTGTTCCCGTACTCGAAGCGGTCGGGCACGCCGGCCGCCCGCATGGACGGCCAGGTGGACGAGGATGTGAAGCGCGAACGCGTGCACCGGCTCATCGAGCTGTCCGAACGGATGCAGGCCGCCTACGCCTCCCGCTGGGTCGGCCGGGAGGTGGACGTCATTCCCGAACGGGAAGCGAAGGGCCGCGAAGGCCGGGGGTTGCTGTCCGGCTATTCCGACAACTATTTGCACGTCGTGTTTGACGGGGACCCGTCGATGATCGGCGGCATTTGCCGCGTGCGCATCACTTCCGCGGAAGAAGGCGAATGCCAGGGCGTGCGGGTGGGCGTGGTCTTGCCCGGGAGGACGCCGCGTCCGGCGGCGGGCGTCTCCGCCGCCGCGCAGTAAGCGCGCCCGGCGATGCGCGTTTCCGCCGCCGGGCGGGCAGGCGCATACGGAGGCGGGCGCATCCGCCGCCGCGCGGCAGATACGTCCGGAAGCAGGCGCATCTGCCGCCGCGCGGCAGGCGCGTCCGCAGGCAACGCGTTCGCCCCCGCGCGGCAGGTGCGCCCACGGGCAGGCGGGCAAAGCCGGCAAATCGCAGTCATGTCGGATAAACAGGGGGTCGCCATGAGGGAATTGTCGGCGGGCGGCGTCGTTTACCGGCGCAACGGAGACAGGACGGAAATCTTGCTCATTCGCGACCGTTTCGGCAGGATGTCCTTTCCCAAGGGGAAGATGGAACCCGGGGAGACGCCGGAGCAGACGGCGCTGCGGGAGATCCTGGAGGAAACGGGCATCTCCGGAACCATCGAGGCGCCGCTTCCGGGAACGGAATTCGACTTCCAAAAGGAATCCGGAGAAATCGTGCACAAGGTGGTGCGATTTTTCCTCGTGCGCGCGACGGGCGGAGACCTGCGGGCGCGGGAAGGGGAAATCGCCGGGGCCGCCTGGCATTCGCCCGCCGACGCCTGGCGGCTTCAGCTCAGCGAAGGATACGAAGGCAACAACGAAGCGCTGGAGCGGGCCCTGGCCCTTCTTGGCGCCGCTCCCGATGCCGATGCCGGCGGAGCTGCCGGCGGCGGTCCGTCGGCGGAAAGCCGCTTCCCCGTCTGACGGCCGGGGGATCCCCTCGCCCCGTTCGTGGAGCATGCGCTGCTGAAAGCGGATGCACGCCCCGCGGACATCGACCGCCTGTGTGAGGAAGCCGTCGCCCGCCGGTTTTACGCCGTCAGCGTGGGCGGAGGATGGGTCCGCCGCTGCAGGGAGCGGCTCACCGGCACGGGCGTCAAGGTGTGCGCCGTCGTCGGATTTCCGCTGGGATCGGCGGCGACGCGGGTGAAGGCGTTCGAGGCAGCCGCAGCGGTGGAAGACGGCGCCGCGGAAATCGACGTGGTGATTTCCGTCGGCCGTCTGCTCGAGGGGGACTATGAAGCGGTCAGCCGGGACCTCGCCGCGGTGGTGCAGGCAGTACAGGGCGGCGCGCTGGTCAAGGCGGTGCTGGAAACCGGTCTGCTTTCGGACAGGCTGAAGGTGGAAGCCTGCCGCCTGGCGGAAGCGGCGGGAGCCGATTTTGTCCGGACTTCCACGGGCTTTGTCCCCGCGGGGGACCTGGAAGCGGACGTGCGTCTGCTTCGCTCCTCCGCTTCGCCGGGGTTGGGCGTGAAGGCGGCGGGAGGCGTGCGCAGCCCGGATACGGCCAGACGCCTGCTTCTGGCCGGGGCCAACCGCGTCGAAAGCTGGGAGGGCGCCATCGTCGTCGCCGGGCCAGGCGAATAGCCGGCTGCGGCATGGACGATTGATTACATATACCCGGTTCAAAATCATCACGAAACGGAGGAGGCAGGTTCATGAGCAGAAACGTCAGACTTGAAGAAAGAAGAATCGTCGTGCCGGAAAATCCCGTCTCCCGGTTTCTGTTCAGCGACACGCGTTCGGCCTGGTTCTGGCTGATCGTCCGGCTGTACCTCGGCTATACCTGGCTCATGGCGGGCTGGCACAAGGTCACCTCGCCGAAGTGGACGGGTGCCGAAAGCGGCGCGGCCATCCAGGGGTTTGTCAAAAACGCCCTGCTGAAGGCGGAAGAGGGCAAGGACGTGACGGGCTGGTACGGCTGGTTCCTGGAAAACGTCGTGCTGCCCAACGCCAAGGTGTTCGCCTATCTGGTCGCCTACGGCGAAGTGCTGGTGGGCATCGGGCTCATCGTCGGGCTGCTGACGGGCATCGCCGCCTTCTTCGGCGGGCTGATGAACGCCAGCTTCCTGTTCGCCGGCACGGTGAGCTCGAACCCCCTCATGTTCATCCTGGCCACGTGGCTGGTGCTGGCGTGGAAAGTGGCCGGATGGTGGGGGCTCGACCGCTGGGCCCTGCCGTATCTGGGCACGCCCTGGCGGCGGACTTGAGAAGCCGGAGCGGGGGACCGCGGCAAGACCGGCGGCGATGACCCGCGGCGTTGAACCGCGGCCATGATCTGCGGCGGTGACCGCGGCCCTCGCTTCGCCGCGTCCCCCGGCGACCGGCGGCCCGCCGGCGGGCCTTAAGCCTAAGATGGGAAAAGGCGTGAGGAAACATGTCGACCAAACCTTCCGCGGTGCTGCGGCGCGACCGCCTGGCCCGTTTCGAGGCGGGGCATCCGTGGATTTTTGCCGGTGAGATCGAAAAGATGGAGGGCGAAGCGGAACCCGGCGGGCTGGTGGCCGTCCGCGACCACCGGGGCAGGCTGCTGGGGACCGGCTACTGGAACCCGCATTCGCAGATCGCCGTCCGGATGGTCTCCTACGGGGACCTGGAACGGATGGACGAGGCGTGGTTCCGCCAGCGCTTTGCCCGCTGCCTGGAACATCGGCTTCGGTTTTGCGGGGCGGAGACTTCCGGCCGGCTCGTAAACGCCGAAGCCGACTTCCTGCCGGGGCTCGTCGTCGACCGCTTCGCCGACGTGCTGGTGGTGCAGGTGCTCACCCTTGGCATGGAGAAGGCCAGGGACGCGTGGCTGCCCGCGCTGGTGGAGACGTTCCGGCCGCGGGGCGTGTACGAGCGCAGCGACGTGGGCGTGCGGGCGCTGGAAGGGCTCCCCGAGCGCGCCGGGCCGCTGTGGGGCGATTGTCCCGAACGGGTGCTCATCGAGGAAAACGGCCTGAAAATGGAAGTGGACATCGCCACGGGGCAGAAAACCGGGCACTTTTTCGACCAGCGGGAAAACCGTGCGGCCATCGCCCCGCTCATGACCGGCTGGGGCGCGCGCAGCGGCATCGTGATGCGGGAAAGGGACGGCGTGTTCGTACCCGTCAACCGGAACGGCCGGGAAGTGACGTTCCCGCGGTGGGACGGGGCGACGGTGCTGGATGCCTTTGCCCATACGGGGGGTTTTATGCTGCACGCCTGCAAATACGGCGCCAAAAGCGTCACCTGCCTGGACGTCTCGAAGCAGGCCATCGAAATTGCCCGCCGCAACGTGGAACTGAACGGTTTTGCCGACCGGGTGGAATTCGTCGTGGACAACGCCTTCGAATATCTGCGCCGCCACGTCCGGGGGCGGGAAGAGCGGATGCGGCGGGCGGAAGCGGGCAAGTCCGGCGTGAAAATCGACACCTCCAAACCCCTTCCTCCGGAGGGAAGGACCTGGGACGTCATCATCCTCGACCCTCCGGCCTTCGCCAAAACCAAGCGCGCCGTGCCCGATGCGATCCGGGGGTACAAGGACATCAATCTGCACGCCCTCAAGCTGATC
Source organism: Paenibacillaceae bacterium (assembly GCA_036563895.1). Lineage (GTDB taxonomy): Bacteria > Bacillota > Bacilli > Paenibacillales > Paenibacillaceae > ZCTH02-B3. Next base: position 13,630 of record DATCLN010000140.1, on the reverse strand, counting down.
AACGAAGGCGGCTACCTCGTGACGGCCAGCTGCTCGTATCACGTTCGCCCGGATCTTTTTCTCGACATCATCCGGGAGGCGGCGCGGGACGCGGGGAAGGTGCTGCGGCGGATCGAATGGCGGGGCGCGTCCCGGGACCATCCGGTGCTGCTCGCCGCGGAGGAAGGGGATTATCTGAAATTCGGCATTTTCGAAGTGCGGTCGAAGCGGGAGCTGTAAAGCCGTCGGGCCGCCGTGCGGCGGGCGCGCCGCCCGCGCCGGCGGTCGGATCGATACGGACGCGCCGCACGCGGCATCATCCGGTGCGGTGCGGACGGTTTGCGGGAGGAAGGCGCGCATGGCCCTTCGGCTCGTGACGGGTCGTTCCGGAAGCGGGAAGACCCGGTACATACTAAAAGAAATTCATGAGCGGCTCCAGGAGGATCCGGCGGGTCCTCTTTTGCTGCTTCTGGTGCCCGAGCAGGCGACGTTTCAGACGGAGCAGGCGCTGGTCGCCGCCCAGGAAACGGGCGGGTCGGTGCGCGCGCAGGTGCTCAGTTTCCGCCGGCTGGCGCACCGGATCATGCAGGAAACGGGCGGCAGCGCGATGGTGACCGTCGGCGAGCTGGGGAGGGCCATGCTCATCCGCCGGGCGCTCGTCGCAAACCGCGGGCGGCTGCGCCTGTTCCGCGCCGAAACGCAGGGCCTGGCGGTCCAGATGAACGGCCTCTTGACGGAATGGAAGCGTTACGGGGTCTCGCCGGAGCAGGCGGAAGCGGCCGCGGAAGCCCTGGCCGCCTCCGGGACGGAAGATCCGCTGCTTGCGGACAAGCTGCACGATCTGGCCCTGGTGTACCGGGAAACGGAACGGCAGCTGGCCGGCCGTTGGCAGGACGGGGAAGACATGCTCCGGCGCCTGGCCGAAAACATCCCGGCCTCCGCCATGCTGGAAGGGGCGGAGGTGTGGCTGGACGGCTTCCACGGCTTTACGCCGCAGGAGTTTGCCGTCATCGGCGCGCTGCTCAAGCGTTGCCGCCGGGTGACCGTGGCTTTGTGCCTCGACCGCCCGTACGGGGCGGGGGAGGCGCCGGACGAGCTGGAACTGTTTTACCGGACGGCGGAGACCTCGCGGGCGCTGTGCGAACTGGCGGAAGCGGAAGGGGTGCCGGTGGAGCCGCCGGTGCGGCTGGAACCGGAAGTGTGCCCCCGTTTCGCGGACAGCCCCGAGCTGGCGCGGCTGGAAGCGTTGCTGCGGGGCGCCGGCTCCGTGCGGGACGGGGTCGTCCCGGCGTATGAGGGGCCGGCCGCCGGAGGCATCTCGGTGCACGCGGCGGCGAACCCTCGCGCGGAAGCGGAGGCGGCCGCCCGCGACATGATCCGGCGGGTGCGGGAAGACGGCCTGCGCTGGCGGGACATGGCGGTGTTCGTCCGGCAGCTGGATCTGTACGCGGACACGCTGCGGGCGGTGTTCGACGACTACCGCATCCCGTATTTCCTGGACCGCAAGGCTTCGGCTTCCCACCATCCGCTGGTGGAGCTTGTCCGTTCGGCCCTGGAGGCGGTCTCCGGCGGCTGGCGGACGGAAGCGGTGCTGCGCTGCGTCAAGACGGATTTGCTCCATCCGGCGGGCGGGACGGCCGGGCGGGACGAGGCGGACGAGCTGGAAAACTACGTCCTCGCCGCCGGCATCGACGGACGGCGCTGGCACGACGACGGGGCGTGGCGGCCGCTGGACCGGGATGATTGGGACGAGGACACCGGGGAGACCGGAAGGGTTGCAGGCGGGGCCGAAGACCGGGCCGGAGCGCCGGCGGAAACGGCGGACGAGCGGCTCCGGCGGATCCGCGACGCGTTCGTGGAACCCCTGCGTCGCCTGGAACGGAACCTCCGGGCCGCGGAGACGTTCCGCGGGCTGTGCGAGGCGACGTATGGATTTTTGGAAGAAATCCGGGCGGCGGATCGCCTGGAACGGTGGGCCGAAGAAGATCTGGCCGCGGGGGACCCGGGCCGCTCCCGGCTGCACCGCCAGGTGTGGGACGGCATCGTCGGCCTCATGGATCAGCTGGTGGAGCTGGCGGGGGACGATCCGGCCGACATCCCGCTTTTCTGCGAGATGGTGAACGCCGGATTGGACCAGCTGCGGCTCGGCGTCGTTCCCCCCGCGCTGGACGCGGTGTTGATCGGCAGCCCCGAGCGGACCCGGCCGGACCGCCTCCGGGCCGTCTACTTCCTCGGCGTGAACGACGGCGTCGTTCCGCTGGCGATCCGCGAAGACGGTCCGCTGTCCGAAGAGGAACGGGAGCGCCTCGCGGCCGCCGGTCTGCGCATGGCCCCCGGCGTCAGGCGCCGCCTGCTGGACGAACGGTTCCTGATCTATCTGGCGCTCACCGCACCGTCCCGATATTTGTGGATCGGTTATCCCGTCGCCAACGAAGAAGGCGAAGGGCTCTTGCCGTCGGAACTCATCCGCCGGCTGTGCCGCTGGTTTCCCGGGCTTAGGCCGCAGTGGGAGGCGCCGGAACCCTCCCCGGACGATCCGGAGGAGCGGCAGCTGGCCCATGCCGCCTACCCGGGCCGCGCCCTGGCGCTCTGGATTTCGCAGATTCGCGCCTGGCGGCAGGGCGGAACCCTGGCGCCGGGCTGGTGGTCGGTGCACCGCTGGCTGACGGAGCGGCCCGAGTGGCGGGAACGGATGGCGCGCCTTGTCCTGTCCCTGACCCACGCGAACCGGGAGACGCCGCTCACCCCTGAAACGAGCCGGCTTCTGTACGGCGACCGCCTGCGGCTCAGCGTTTCCCGGATGGAGCGTTTCGTGGCCTGTCCGTTCCGCCATTTCGCGGCGCACGGGCTGCGGCTTGCGCCCCGCCGGCTGTACCGGGTCGACGCGCCCGACATCGGGCGGCTGTTCCACGCGGCTTTGCGCGACGCCATGGAAAAGCTCCTGTCCGGTGACGTCGCGGAGACCGCCGCGGATTGGCAGCGGGAGACGGCGGCGGCCGCGGAGCGCCTGGTGCCGCGCATGCGCTCGGAAATCATGCTGTCGTCGCACCGGCATCTCGCCGTGGCGCGCAAGCTGGTCGGCGTGGTCGCCCGCGCCGGCGACGCGCTGGGCAGGCACATCCGGGCTTCGTCGTTCCGCCCCGTCGCCCTGGAGGTGGATTTCGGTCCGGACGGAGCGCTTCCGCCCCTTACCGTGGATCTGGGCGGCGGCCGGTTGCTGGATGTCATCGGCCGGATCGACCGCATCGACGTGTCGGACACCCCGCAGGGACCGCTGCTCCGGGTGATCGATTACAAGTCGGGCGACATGGACCTGGCGCTGGACGAGGTGGCGCACGGCCTGTCGCTGCAGATGCTGACCTACCTCGACGTCGCCGTCACGCACTCGCCGCGCTGGCTGGGACGGCCGGCGTCGCCGGCCGGCGTGCTCTATTTTCACGTGCACAATCCCCTTCTGCATGTCGCCAGCCGCCTGCCGCCCGGGGAGGCGGAGGCGAAACTGGCGGCGAAATACCGCATGCGGGGCTGGGTGCTGGCGGACCCGGATGCGGTGGTGCGCATGGACGCGTCCCTCGCGGACGGTGGAAGGTCCCAAATCGTGCCGGTGGAGATCCGGAAGGACGGCAATTTCTCGGAATATTCCCGGGTGGCAGGGCCGGAGCAGTGGGAGCTTTTGCGCCGCGCGGTGCGGAACCACATCCGGCGGATCGGCGGGAGGATCGCGTCGGGGGACGTCTCCATCTCGCCGTATCGGATGAACCGCAGAAGCCCCTGCGCCCACTGCGAATTCCGCCCGGTCTGCCTGTTCGACCCCGCGCTGGAAGGGAACCGGTACAATCCGCTCCGCAAGGGGAAAGACCGCGAAGAGCAGTGGCGCATGGTGGAGGCGGCGGCCTCCGCCGCGGGGGACGGACGGGAGGACGCGGCGGTCCGCCGCGAACCGGCGCGGGCGCAGCCGGACGCCTCCGGGGCCGCAAGCGAAGCGGAGGTGAAAAAGGACGGTGAGCGGCATGGGTGAAGCGATCCGGACACCCCCCAGGCCGGCGGGCAGCCGCTGGACGGACGAGCAGTGGGCGGCCGTCGCCACGGAAGGAAGCCGCCTGCTTGTCTCCGCCGCCGCCGGTTCGGGCAAGACCGCCGTGCTGGTGGAACGCATCATCTCCCGCATCGCCGACGAGGCGCGGCCCCTGGATGTGGACAGGCTGCTCGTGGCCACGTTCACGAAGGCGGCCGCGGCGGAAATGAAAGCGCGCATCCGCTCCGCCCTGGAGGAACTGCTGGAGCGCCGTCCGGATTCCCGGCATCTGCGGAAACAGCTCGCGCTTTTGCCGCGGGCGCCCATCACGACGCTGCACGCCTTCTGCCTCGACATCGTCCGGCAATACGCGCCGCTGGCGGGGATCGATCCGGACTTTCGGGTCATCGGGGAGATCGAGGCGGAACTCATGAAAATCGACGTCCTGGACGAGCTTCTGGAAGAGCGGTACGGCTCGGAAGGGCCCGACGGTCCGCTGGTCCGGCTCTCCGAGCGGTACGGCGGGGAGCGCGGGGACGAGCTTTTGCACCGGCTGATCCTGAAGCTGTACGATTTTGCCCGCAGCCAGCCGTGGCCGGAACACTGGCTCCGGGAATGCGCCCGCCGCTTCGCGGAGGCGGACCCCGGGCGGCTCTCCGCTTCTCCCTGGGCGGAGGACATGCGCAGGGAAGCGCTGATCGCCCTGGAGGGCGCCGGCGCCTTGCTCGCGGCCGCCAGGGATCTGGCCCTGCGCCCCGGCGGGCCCGCGCCGTACGCGGAAACGCTGGAGGAAGACCTGGCCGTGGTGGAAAGGCTGCGCGCCGCGGTGGCCGGGCAGCCCTGGGATCGCTGGAAGGAAGCGTTCGCCGGCGTTTCGTTCGGACGGCTGAAGGCTGTCCGGGGAGGGGACGCCGATCCGCAGATCCAGGAGCGGGTGAAGAAGCTGCGGGATGACGCCCGGAAAAGCGTGCTCGCGGTGGCGGAAGAGTGGATGGCGCGGGATCCGGACGAATACGCGGCGGAACTGAGGGAACTGGCTCCGGACATGGAGGCGCTGGCGGAGCTGGTGATCGCCTTCGGGGAGCGCTTCGCGCAGGCCAAGCGGCAGCGGGGCGTGCTGGATTTCGGCGACCTCGAGCACACGGCGTTGCGCCTTCTGCGGGCGCCCGAATCGACGCCGGAGCGGCCGGTGCCGTCGGAAGTGGCCCTGGCGTACCGGGAGCGGTTCGAGGAAATCCTGCTGGACGAGTACCAGGACACGAACGAAGTGCAGGAAGCGCTGGTGGAGCTGATCTCCCGGCCCGATCCGGGCAACGTGTTCATGGTCGGCGACGTGAAGCAGAGCATCTATCGGTTCCGGCTGGCGGAACCGGGGCTCTTTTTGCGGAAGTACAAGTCGTTTCGCGTCCTTCGTCCGGGATCAGGCGACGCGGAGGGGGATGGAACCCCGTCCGCGGGACGGGACGGCGGCGGGACGGCCGGCGGCATGGCGGACGCCGGACGGGAAGACGGCGGAACGGCTGCCGGGACGGCCGGCGGCATGGCGGACGCCGGCGCCCCGTCAGCGGCAACGGCGGGCGGAAGCCAGCCGGCCGCCGGCGGGGTGCGCATCGATCTGTCGCGCAACTTCCGCAGCCGCCGGAATATCGTCGAGGCGGTCAACCGGGTGTTCCGCATGATCATGCGGGAGCCGGTCGGGGAGCTGGATTACGGTCCGAGCGAAGAATTGGTTTACGGCGGGCTGTATCCCGAAGCGGAGGCCGCGCCGGAAGGCCTGTCCGGCGCCGGGAAAGGCGCGGCGGCGCTGACGGAACCTCCGGTGGAGCTGATCGTGATCGACCGGGGTGCGGGCGAGGCCGCGGCGCAGGAAAACGGAGCCGCGGGCGAGGCGGACCGCGGCGCCGCGGGGCCAAGCCGCCTTGCGGAAGCCGGAGCCAGGGAAGCGGACCGGTCCGAAAACGGAACGTCTTCTTCCGACGGAGAAGGTCCGCTGGAAGATCCGGAGGATCTGGAAGCGATCCAGCTGGAAGCCCGCTGCATCGCGGCGGAAATCCGCCGCCTGACGGAAGGCGAAGGCGGCCTCCCGGGCGCCGCCGTGTATGACGCAGCCGCCCGGGTGTACCGGCCCGTCGCTTACCGGGACATCGCCATTTTGCTCCGGGCGACGGTGGAGCTGGCCCCCGTGGTGCTGGAGGAACTCAAGGCCGCGGGCATCCCCGCCTATGCCGACCTGGCGACGGGCTATTTCGCCGCGTCCGAGGTGCACACGATGATCTCGCTGCTGCAGATCATCGACAACCCGGACCAGGACATTCCGCTGGCCGGCGTGCTTCGCTCGCCCATCGTCGGCCTGTCCGCGGAAGAGCTCGCCCGCATCCGCCTGGCCGACCGCCGCGGATCGTTCTGGAAAGCCGTCCGAGCGGCGGCCTCGGACGAAGGCACGGACGGGGAGCTCCGGCGGCGCCTCGGCGAATTTTTGCGGCGGCTTGACGAATGGCGCACCTTCGCCCGGCGGGAGCCCATCGGAGACCTCCTTCTCAGGCTCTACCGCGACACGGAATACGAAAACTTCGTCGGCGGCCTGCCGGGGGGCGCGCAGCGGCAGGCCAACCTGAGAGCGCTGGTGGATCGGGCAAGGCAGTTCGAGCGTTCCGGCTCCCGCGGCCTTTACCGGTTCCTCCGCTTCCTCGAGCGGATGCGGGACACGGGCGCCGATCTCGGCGCCGCCCGGGTGGTCGGCGAACAGGAAAACGCGGTGCGCATCATGTCCATCCACAAAAGCAAAGGGCTGGAGTTCCCCGTCGTGTTCGTGGCGGGTCTCGGCCGGGCCTTCAACCGGCAGGATCTGGGCGGATTGTTTCTGTACCACAAACGGCTCGGCTTCGGCCCGAAGATGGTGGATCCCGGGCTGCGCACGGCCCATCCGACGCTGCCGTATCTGGCGATCCGCCGGCGCCTGGCGGCGGAGCTGATCGCCGAGGAAATGCGGGTGCTGTACGTGGCGATGACCCGGGCCAGGGAAAAGCTGACGCTGGTCGCCACCAGCCGCGACGCCGCCCGGGAGCTGGAGCGCTGGCGGGAGGCGCTGGAGCGGGGCGAAGGCCGGCTTTCGGACGCGGTGCTCGCCGCGGCGTCCCGCTACCTCGACTGGCTCGGACCGGCGTTTCTGGCGGCGGAGGAGGGACCGGAGCGCGTGCCGGCGATGCGGTTGCGGACGGTTCAGGCCGGCGAATTCGTCGCTCCCCTGCCCCGGGCGGAGGATGCGCGGCCCGGGGAGGAAGCGCTGTGGCAGGCGGTGCGTCGGCTGGAACCGGCCCCCGTGGAGGAGACGGAAGCCGGGAAACGGGCGTACGAGGCGCTGTCCTGGACGTATCCCCACGCGGCGGCGACCCGCCTGGCGGCCAAGACGTCGGTGACGGCGATGAAAAAAATGCGGGAAGAGGCGGCGGAGGAAGCGCGCGCCTTCCCCGGAGAGGAAGCCGCGGAACTTGCGCCCGAAGGATCGTTCCGCCTGCGCAGGCCGAAATTTCTGGCGGCGGGACGGCTCACGCCGGCGGAGCGGGGCACCGCCTATCACGTGGTCTTTCAGCATCTGCCGCTGACGGACCCGGCGGGCGCCGAAGACCTGGAACGCTGGATGCGGACGCTGCTGGACGCCCGGCTGCTGGCCGAAGAGCAGCTGCGGGCGGTGGACCCGGGGAAAATCGCCGCTTTCTGCGGAAGCCCGCTGTACGCCCGCATGCGGGCGGCGCGGCGGCTGTGGCGGGAGATGCCGTTCAGCTTCCGCCTGCCGGCGGAAGAGGTGTACGCGGACCGGCCGGAGGCGCGGGAAGCGGCGGGCGAAGCCGTGCTCGTGCAGGGCGTCATCGACTGCCTGTTCGAGGAAGAAGACGGACTGGTGCTCGTCGACTACAAAACGGACGCGGACAGGGGCATCGGCTGGGAAATGGCGGCCGAGGAGCACCGCTTCCAGATCGAAACCTACGGCGCGGCCATCGGCCGGATCCTGGGGCGTACGGTGAAGGAAGGCTATGTCTGGTTTGTGGAAGGCGGCCTGGCCGTCCGGCTGTTCTAGGACGATAACCCGCCGAAAGGAGGATCGCGGTGCGCATTCTGCACACGGGAGACTGGCATTTCGGGCGCAGTCTGGAAGGCCGGAGCCGGCTGCCCGAACAGGAAGCCTTTGTCGACGAACTTGTCGCCATTGCCCGGGAAGAGGAAGCCGACCTGGTGCTGATCGCCGGGGACGTGTACGATTCCGTCAACCCCCCCGCCGCGGCGGAAGAGCTGTACTATGACGCCCTCTCCCGGCTGGCGGAAGGCGGCCGCCGCGCGGTGGCGGTCATCGCCGGCAACCACGACCATCCCGAACGCATCGCCGCCGCCTCACCCCTGGCTTCGCGGCACGGGATCCATCTGATCGGCCTTCCGCGCCGGGAGGCCGTCCGCGTGGCCGTCCCGCGCACCGGCGAGGAGGCGGTCATCGCCGCCCTGCCGTACCCGTCCGAATCGCGCCTGAACGAACTCTTGCACGGCGAATTGGACGAGGAGGCGCTGCGGGCGGCCTATTCCGACCGGGTGGGGCGGCTGCTGCGCGACATGGCCGGGCAGTTCGGGCCGGACACGGTCAATCTGGCGATGAGCCATCTTTACGTGCTGGGCGGCAAAGAATCCGATTCGGAGCGGCCGATCCAGGTGGGCGGCGCGTACACGGTGCATCCGGACGCGCTGGACGCCGGCCAGCAATACACCGCCCTCGGCCACCTGCACCGCCCGCAGCGCGCGGCCGGCAGGGACGACATCCGGTACTGCGGTTCTCCGCTGGCGTACAGCTTTTCCGAAGCCGGCCAGGCCAAATCGGTGACGCTGGTGGAGGCGGTGCCGGGCAGGCCGGCGGCGGTGCGGGAGATCCTTTTGTCCAGCGGCCGCCCCCTCGTGCGCTGGGAGGCGAGGGGCGGATTGGCCGAAGTGTACCGCTGGCTGGATGAAAACCGCGATCCCAACGCGTGGATCGAGCTGGAAATTTGGCTCGAGGAAGCACTTACCCACGAGCAGGTGGGGCGGCTGCGGGCCGTGCGGGAAGGCATCGTCACAATTCGGCCCGTGTACACCGGCATCGCCGGCGACGAAGCGGGGACGGCCGGCGAGCGGCGCGGCGACCTGGCGCCCGACGAACTGTTCCGGCGCTTCTACCGGCGGCAGACCGGCGGCGCGGAACCGGACGAGGCGCTGGTCCGGCTGTTTCTGGAGCTCATCGCCGAAGACGGGCGGGAGGAGGCGACGGCGCCGTGAAGCCGATTCGCCTGGAACTGGCAGGTCTGCAGAGCTACCGGGAAAAACAGACCGTCGACTTCGAGGCGCTGTGCAGCGGAGGGGTGTTCGGCATCTTCGGGCCCACCGGCAGCGGCAAGTCGACCATCCTGGACGCCATGACGCTGGCGCTTTACGGGAAGGTGGAACGGGCTCCGAAAGGGACGCAGGGCATCATCAACGGCGCAGAAGACAGGCTGTCGGTGGCGTTTACGTTTGAACTGGGAGAAGCGGGACGCCGCGCGCGCTACCGGGTGGAGCGCCAGTACAGAAGGTCCGGGGAGACGTCCGTCAACGTCACCCTGTGCCGCCTGGTGGAGCTGGCGCCGGAGGGCGAGCGGGTGCTGGCGGACCGGCAGACCGACGTGGACGCCGCCGTCGAGCGGCTGATCGGCCTGAACATGCAGGATTTCACCCGGGCGGTGGTGCTGCCCCAGGGGAAGTTCGCGGCGTTTCTGACGCTGGCGGGCAAGGAACGGCGGCAAATGCTGCAGCGGCTGTTCGGCCTGGAGCGCTACGGGGACGTCCTGGCCGCCCGGCTGGCCGCGCGGCATGACGAAACGAAACTGGCTTTGCGGGAGACGGAAGCCGAGCAGCTGGGGCTGGGCGAAGCGTCGCCGGAAGCGCTGGACGAGGCCCGGGAGCGGCTGGAAGCGGCGCGGCGGAACGCGGGGCGGCTGCGGGAAGAGCTGGCGGAAGCGGAACGCAGCCACGAACGGCTGGCCAGACGCCGCGAGCTGGACGAGGAGCGACGCAGGACGGAGCGGCAGCTGGCCGAAACCGAAGCGCGGGAACCCGAAATCCGCGGGCTGGAGCAGCTTGCCGCGTCGCTGGAACGCGCGCAAAAGGCGCTGCCCGCGCTGAAGGAAGCCGACGAAGCGGCCGCAGAAGTCCTGCTTCGGCAACGGGAAGCGCAGGAGGCGGCTGGCGAACTGTCGCGCCGCCGGGAAGAAGCCGCGCAGGCCGCGGCAATGCTGGAGCGGGCTCAGGAGGAAGCCTCCCGCGCCGAAACGGAGTGGCTGGTGGCCAGGGACCGGGCGGAGCAGGCCAAGGGACTGGAACGCGAGCTCTCGGAATGGGAACGCAAAATCGCCGAAGGGGAGCCGGAAAAGCGCGGCGCGGAAGAACGGCTCCGGTTCCTGGAGCATGACCTGGCCGGGGCGCGGGAACGGCTGGAGGAGATCCGGGCCGGACAGGAAAGGCTGCGCGCCTCCCTGGAGGAGCTGCGGCCGCTGGCCGACGCCAGCCCGCGAAAGCAGGAAGCCGCCCTTCGCAAACGGCAGGTGGAAGACGCCCGGAAGCGGGCGGAGGACGCGCGGCGGGAAAGCGACGCGGCGGAGGAGAAGGAACGCCTGTCGAAGGAGCGGCTGCGCGCCGCGGCGCTGAAGCTGTCGGAACTGCGCCATGCGGGCCGGGATCTGGCGGACAGATGGGCGGCGGCGGAACGGGAGCTGGCCGCGTGGCGGCACGCGATGCGGGCGGAGGCGGACAACGCCGCGCGGGCCCTGGCCGGGCTGGAGCGCGACAGGGCTGCCCGTTCGCTGGCCGCCGGTCTGACGGAAGGCATGCCTTGCCCCGTTTGCGGCTCCACCCATCATCCGCATCCGGCATCCGCCGCACCGGAGCCGGAGGATGCCGCCGCCTCCGTCTGGGAAGCGCGGCGGAACGAAGCGGAGCGCATCGGGCGGGAAGCGGACGCCTGGACGGAACGCGCGTCCTGGCAGCGCAGCCGCCTGGAAGAGCGCCTGGCGGAACTGGACCGGTCCGTGTTGCCGGACGCGCCGGTCGCTGCAGACCCCGCCGCGCCCGGAGACATCGCGCAGGCCGCGGGCGAAGCGGCCGTTGCGGCAGCGGCGCCGGAAGGAGCGCCGGGAGCGGCGGGTCCCGTGGCGGGTCCGGCGGAGGCAACGCCGCCGGAAGGGCTCGCCGGCGGCGAAGCCGGGGCGCTGTGGCAGACGTTCGCCGCCCGGCTGGAAAGCCTCGCGGAGGCAATCGACGGGTGGATCGCCGGCACCTCCGCCGCCCTGCGCGAAGCCGCCCAGGCCGAAGACGCCGCGGCGCTGCTCAAGGAGCTCCGCGAAGACGCCGGCCGCCGGCTGACGCTGGCCGAAGAGGAATTCAGGGCGATGCATGATGCATGGATGAAGGATTTCGCCGACATTCCCTACGACCGTGCGGAAGAAGAGGCGGAGGCGGCCCGGGAAGCGGCGGAGCAGGCGCGCGCGGTGCGGGACGGGCTGGACGCGGCGGCGGCCGCGCTGGCGGAAACGGAAGGGCGCATCCGGGAGTTGGAGCGGGAGCAGAGCGGCCTGAAGCTGCGCCTGGCGGAACTGGGCGCGCGGCTTGCGGCCGCGGAGCAGAACCGGGACGCGCTGGCGAGGCGGCTCAAGGAGCTGACCGGAGGCGTGCCCGCGGACGAGTGGATGCGGCGGGCGGAGGACGGGCGGCGGCGGACGGGCGAGGCCCTGGCGGCGGCGCGGCAGGAGCACGAACGGGCGGCGGCCGCCCTGCGGGAAGGCGAGATGGCCCGCGCCGCGGCCGAAGAACGGCTGGCGGCCGCCCTGCGGCAGCGCGGCCGCGCGGAGGAACGGCTCGGACAGGCCCTGGCGGAGAACGGCTTCGCAAGCCCGGACGAAGTGCGGGCGCTCATGGACCGCCTGCCGGAGGCCGAGGCCCTGCGGGAGGAAATCCGGCTGTTCCGCGAGCGGCAAACCGCGCTGCGCGCCCGGCTGGCCCGGCTGCTGGAGCAGAACCCGGAAGATCCGGTCGGCGAGGAAGAGTGGCAGGCCAGTCTGGCCCGGGTGGAAGAACTTCGCCGCGCCCATGAGGAAGCGCTCGCCGAAGCGGCCAAGGCGGAGCGGGACCTGGAGGATCTCGCCGCGCGCCGCGCGCGGTGGCAGGAGCTGGAGGAACGCCGCGCCGTCCTGGCCGAAGAACTGGGACGGATCACCCATCTGCAGTCCATATTAAGGGGCAACGCGTTCATCGATTTCGTGGCGGAGGAGCAGCTGGAACAGGTGTGCCGGACGGCGTCGGAACGGCTCGGTTTTCTGACCCGCCGCCGATACGCCCTGGAAGTGGACGGCTCGGGCGGCTTCGTCATCCGGGACGACGCGAACGGCGGACTGCGCCGCCCCGTCACGTCCCTGTCGGGCGGGGAGACGTTCCTGGCCTCGCTGTCCCTCGCCCTGGCGCTTTCCGCGCAAATCCAGCTGCGCGGGCGGTATCCGCTGGAGTTTTTCTTCCTGGATGAAGGATTTGGCACCCTGGACGGAGAACTTCTCGACCTGGTCGTCACTTCTCTGGAGCGGCTGCACAGCGAACGGCTGGCGGTGGGCGTCATCAGCCATGTACCGGAGCTGCAGGCGAGGCTGCACCGCCGGCTGGTGGTGACGCCCGCCGAACCCGGCGGCAGGGGCAGCCGGATTACCCTTGAGGTGCTGTGAGCCGACGATCCGCCGGGATGAAAACAGCCGGAGGGGACCGAACGGGAGGACCCGCGGAAACATGGAGAACCGGGAGACCAAGCCATCGAAGGAATCAACGGACGCAATGGAAACAACAAAAACGAAGGAAACCGGGGCGGCCAGGCGCTCCTACACGATCCCCGTTTTGCTGCTCATCATGGTGATCCTGGGCATCATCATCGTCACGCTGTTCACCCGCCTGCTGGTCGCGGAGCAAAGGCTGGTCACAAGCGAAGGAAAACGGCTGGCCCAAGGCTATGCGGCCTGCGTTTCCCTGGGCGCGCAGGCGGTCCCGGCGCTGGAAGCGCTGCTGGCGGCGGAGACGGCGGTGGCCCGGCTTCCGGTCAAAGCGCAGCTCGGGGCGCTGAAGCCGCTGGCGGACGGCTGCGCGGAACTGCTCGCCGAAGCCGCCGCCCGCGCCGGAGAAGATCCGCAGGAGGCGGAGGCCGACGTCCGCGAAGCCCTGGACACGCTCGCCGCGAAGCTCGGGCCCGTCGGCAACCACGAAGGACCGTTGACGGAAAGCGAGCGGGCCATGGCGGAAGCCGCCCTTGAAACAGCGAAAGCCTGGTCGGAGGCGCTCCGCGCCTACCGCGTGCCGGAAAGCGACCAGAACTACCGGCTCATGGAGGGCGGCGGCCCGTGGGTCGACGCGGCGGGGAAAGCGGCCTCGCTTCTCGAAGAGCTTGCCGGCCGCCTGGAAAGCATGTGACGCGGCCGTCCGTTGGACGAGCCGCGCCGCATGGGGTAAGATGGAAGCATGAATCCCAAGATGCATCCTGCCGGAGGGATATGAAAAATGGATTGCATTTTCTGCAAAATTGCCGCGGGTGAAATTCCTTCGCGAAAAGTGTACGAG
>DATCLN010000139.1:0-4759 GCA_036563895.1 Paenibacillaceae bacterium | reverse complement strand
CAAACGAACGGCCAAACGGAAGATGCGCAGAACGGCCAACAGGGCGAACAGGTGGTCAACATCTATTCGGCCAGACACTACGAAGTGGACGACGTGCTGTTCCAGCAGTTCACCGAGGCCACCGGCATCAAGGTCAACGTGGTCAAGGGCGAAGCCGAGGAGCTCATCGAACGCCTGAAGCGCGAAGGTGCGAGCACCGAGGCGGACCTGTTCTTCACGGTGGACGGGGGAGTGCTCGCCTACGCGAAGGAAAGCGGCGTGCTCGAGCCCGTCACTTCGCCGGTCATCGAACAGAACGTGCCCGCGAAGTACCGCGACAAGGACAACCATTGGATCGGCGTTTCGACGCGCGCCCGCGTGATCGTGTATTCCAAGGACCGGGTGGACCCGTCGCAGCTTTCCACCTATGAGGACCTGGCCGATCCGAAATGGAAAGGCAAAGTCCTGGCGCGTTCCTCCTCCAGCCTGTACAACGTGTCGCTGCTCGCCTCGTTCATCGCCCTGAAGGGCGAGGAGGCCGCGGAAGAATGGGCGAAGGGCATCGTCGCCAACTTCGCGCGGGACCCGCAGGGAGGCGACCGGGACCAGGCCAAGGCCATCGTGGCCGGCATCGGCGACGTGGCGATCATGAACACTTACTACATCGGCCTTCTCGCCCACTCCAAGGATCCGGAGGAAGTGAAGGTGGCCGAACAGGTCGGGGTGTTCTTCCCGAACCAGGAGACCGACGGCACGCACATCAACATCAGCGGCATCGGTTTCGTCAAGCACGGCAAACATAAGGAAAACGCCATCAAGCTGATCGAGTTCCTCACCAGCAAGGAAGCGCAGGAGACGCTGACCAATTCCAACTTCGAGTTTCCGGTCAATCCGGCTGCCGAACGGGCGGAATACATCAAGGCATGGGGCGAATTCAAGGAACAGGAGCTTGACTTCGATCTGCTTCACGTGCATAATGCAAAAGCGATTGAGATTTTCAACAAAGCGGGCTGGAAGTGATCATGGCGTTTGCGCGCTTCGTGCGCCTGATGCGAAGGGAGCTTGACGGCTGGCGGCTGGCCAGCCTGGGATGGGCGGCGGTTTTGCTGCTGCCCTTTTTGTTCATTTTTTCGGCCTGGTTCCAGAAGCCGAACGAACAATGGTTGCAGATCCGCGCATATCTCTTGAAGGATTACGTGGCGGGAACGGTGCAGCTCACCGTGCTGACCGGCCTGCTGACCGCCCTGCTCGGCGTGTCGCTGGCCTGGCTGGTGGCGGCGCACGATTTCCCGCTCCGGCGTTTTTTCCGCTGGGCATTGCTGCTCCCCCTCGCCATCCCGCCTTATATCGCCGCGTATACATACAGCAACATGCTGAGTTACACCGGCGTGGTGCAGAAAACCCTGCGCGGCCTCGGCGTCGAAGTGTCCCAGAAGTGGCTGGCGTTCGGTTCGGTGCGGGGCGCGCTGTTTTCGTTCGTGCTGTTTTTGTACCCATACGTGTATCTGATCGCCCGCGCCTTCATGGAGCGGCAGTGCGCGTCCTGGGTGGAAAACGCGAGGCTCCTTGGCGCAAGGCCGCTCACCGTGTTTTTCCGGGTGGCGCTTCCCATCGCCCGGCCCGCCGTCGCCGGCGGCGTCGCGCTGGTGGTGTACGAGGTGCTCGGGGACTACGGCGTCACCAGCTATTTCGGCGTGCGCACCCTGACGACGGGCATTTTTCAGACGTGGTTCGGCATGTACGACGTGGAGTCGGCCATGCGGCTGGCGTCGTGGCTGATGGTGGCGGTGGTGGGGCTGTTTTTCCTGGAGCGGTGGCTCCGGCGCGGCCGCCTGTATCACGTTTCCGGCCGGCCAAGGCCGATGGCGCCCGTCCGGCTGCGGGGCACCGCCGCGGCGCTGGCTTTTGCGTTTTGTTTTCTCGTTTTCGCCCTCGGTTTCCTGATTCCGGTGCTGCAGCTCATCGCGTGGGCTTCCCTGGCGTTCGGGGATGTCTGGAAGCCTCAGTTCTGGCGGTGGACGCTGAACACGGTGGCCGTCGCCACGGTGGCCGCGTTCGCGGTCACGGCGATCTCGCTGGTGGTGGCCAATGTGTGCCGCAGGCGGACCGCCCTGAACCAGCTGCTGGCGAGGTGGGTGACGGCGGGCTACGCCATGCCGGGAGCCGTGATCGCCATCGGCATTTTGGCGGTTTTCATCGAACTGGACCGGCTGCTTGCGCCGGTGTATGCCGACCTGGGGTGGGCCGACCGGCCCCTTCTGCTCAGCACGTCGATCGCGATGCTGGTGCTCGGGTACGTCATCCGCTTTACCGCGACGGGCTACAACCCCGTGGAGGCCGGGTACGAGAGCATAGGCTCCCGGTTTTCGGAGTCGGCGCGCCTGCTCGGGCACGGCCGGACGGGGACGTTTTTCCGGGTGGAGATGCCTCTGCTTCGGGGGTCAATCGCGGTGGGCTTTTTGCTGACTTTCGTGGAGATCTGCAAGGAACTGCCGCTGGCGTTGCTGCTCAGGCCGTTCAATTTCGAGACGCTGGCCACCCAGACCTACCGGTACGCCAAGGATGAACAGATCATCCTGGCGGCCCTGCCGTCCCTGCTGGTCATCGCCGTGAGCCTCTTGTCGGTGGCCGTCCTGCACATGGCCGAAAGGAGGGCGGAGCGTTGAGCTTCGTCGAGATCCGCGACCTGACCTTTGCCTATGACCGCCGGCACCCGCCGGTCATCGAGGGTTTTTCGCTGTCCGTGGAAAAAGGGGAGATCCTCGGCATTCTCGGACCGAGCGGCAGCGGCAAAAGCACCCTTCTCCGCCTGATCGCGGGCCTCGAGGTTCCGGCGGCGGGGACCATCGACATCGCGGGCAAGCGGATGGTGGAAGGCGGCACGTTCGTTCCCCCGGAGAAACGCGGGGTGGGCATGGTGTTTCAGGATTACGCGCTGTTTCCGCACCTTACGGTGGAGCAGAACGTCGGCTTCGGCCTGCACCGGCTGCCGCGGAAGGAGCGGCGGGAGCGGGTGCGGGAGGTGCTGGAGCTGGTGCGGATGGCGGGGTTTGAAAAGCGCTACCCCCACGAGCTGAGCGGCGGCCAGCAGCAGCGGGCGGCCCTGGCGCGGGCGCTCGCCCCGAATCCCGACGTGCTGCTCATGGACGAGCCGTTCAGCAATCTGGACGCCGGCCTGCGGGTGTCCATCCGCGACGAGCTGGCGGTCATTTTGCGGCAGACGGGGATGACCTGCCTGTTTGTGACCCACGACCGGGACGACGTGGAGGCCGTGTGCGACCGGTATATCGTGATGGAGGCAGGAGAGAAAAGGAAATAACCGGGGAAACGGGGAATAAATATATACACGGAAAGCTTCCTGCAAGGGACATTAGGTTGCAAAATGTTTCCTTTTGGAAGCATCGGTGCTATAATTAGGTTGCGACAAAAATGTCAATACTAAAATGAGCGGCGCCGTGCGCCAACACGGCATCCGCTCAGTGGCATCGCGGGGCGCCACCCACGGCGCGCTCGTGTTATGTGACAACGAGTCCACCGTGAAAGGCCGCCAAACCTAACGACGGTGGGCTCGTGCCTTATTTCTGGACTTTCGAGTCAACCAGCCTGCGATTTCCCTGATCTGGTTGAACAGAGTCAGGATCATCGACAACCAGCTGATTAACCTGAAAAGTAAATCCCAGAAATTTCCCATCGGCCTCACCTCCCTTCAAGGAGGTTACGCCGTGGGTGGCACCCCACCGTTGCGATGCCGTTTCCAATTATACCATATTTTCCTTTCGAATTGGACATCCTCCAATTGATTTCATTGGCGCTTCTTGTTATCATAAAAAGGAAAATTCAAGGTTTCCGATGTGACTGGCGACGTTAAGGTGGAATTGACCACGGTGGAGCATCGGAAACGGTTTGCCGGTCGCCTGGGCAAAGAGCAGCGTGCACCCTCGCACGTGCTGCTCTTTTGTTGTTTTCCGGTATAATACGAATAGCCAAGGGAGGGTTGTCCGTGAAAATCGCCATCGGCGCCGACCACGGCGGATTCCGCCTCAAGGAAGAGATCGTCCGTTTCCTGCGGGAGCGGGGCCATGACGTCGTCGACGTCGGCTGCAGCAGCGAGGATTCCGTCGATTACCCGGATTACGCCATTCCGGTGTGCGACATGGTGGTCAAAGGGGAAGCGGACCGCGGCATTCTGATCTGCGGCACGGGCATCGGCATGTCCATCGCGGCCAACAAGATTCCGGGCATCCGTTGCGCGCTGGTGCACGATGTCTTCTCCGCCAAAGCGACCCGCGAACACAATGACTCCAACGTCCTGGCGATGGGCGGACGCGTGATCGGCCCCGGACTGGCCGTGGAAATCGTCCGCGTCTGGACGGAGACGGAATTTTCCGGAGAGCAGCGCCACCGGAACCGGATCGACAAGGTGTGCCGGCTGGAGGCCGGGCGCGCCGGGCAGGAACGGGCGTAAGGCGACAGATCCGCCACCCGGGGGAACATCCGGAAATCGCGAAGCCGTCTCCCGTCCCTCGGGAAGGATGGGTTGTGAAGCACAGATCACCGAGGCGAAGTCCAGCGGTAAGATGTCAAGTCCCTGATTCGTGAAAATTGGAAATTTTTTTGGCCTTAAAGCGCTCGAGTCAGGTAAATTGGCAACACCAAACCAAACCCAGTCGAAAATCAGGATGATATCCAGATTTTAACTGGGAATTTGTTGAAGGATTTGGCAAAGGAGGCGTTACCCCTTCGCGTGATTCACCTTCCTTCGAGGCGTGTAGAGTTGGTC
>DATCLN010000138.1:0-6347 GCA_036563895.1 Paenibacillaceae bacterium | reverse complement strand
GCGTCACACCTGGCTCGGCGCTTCCTGTTTCTGCCGCACGGCCAGTTCGCCGTTTTCCACGTCGATGACCAGCCGGTCGCCCTTCTTGATGTTGCCCTTGAGAAGTTCCTCGGACAGCCGGTCCTCGATGTGCTTCTGGATCGCCCGGCGCAGCGGACGCGCGCCGTATTGCGGGTCGTATCCTTCCTTGGCCAGGAACTTGACGGCGGCGTCGGTCAGCTCGAACTCCACGTCCTGTTCCTTCAGCCGCTTGCGCAGTTCGTCGGCCATCAGCACGACGATGCGCTCGATGTGCTCTTCGTTCAGCGGATGGAACACGATGGTCTCGTCGATCCGGTTCAGGAACTCCGGCCGGAAGGTCTTCTTCAGCTCGGCGAGGACTTTTTCCTTCATGCTTTCGTAGTCCCGCTCCGCGTTTTGCGCCGCCGTGAAGCCCAGCGTCGAGCTGCGCTTGATCTGTTCGGCCCCGACGTTGGACGTCATGATGATCAGTGTGTTGCGGAAGTCGACGGTGCGGCCCTTCGAGTCGGTCAGCCGGCCGTCCTCAAGCACCTGCAGCAGCACGTTGAACACTTCCGGGTGCGCCTTCTCGATTTCGTCCAGCAGCACCACGGAATACGGCTTGCGGCGCACCTTCTCGGTCAGCTGGCCGCCTTCTTCGTAGCCGACGTACCCCGGAGGCGCCCCGACGAGCCGCGAGGTGGAATGCTTCTCCATGTACTCCGACATGTCGATGCGGATGATCGCGTTCTCGTCGCCGAACAGCGCTTCGGCCAGGGCGCGCGCCAGCTCGGTTTTGCCGACGCCGGTGGGACCGAGGAAGATGAACGAGCCCATCGGCCGCTTCGGATCCTTCAGCCCCGCCCGGGCGCGGCGGATGGCGCGGGCCACCGCGGCCACCGCCTCGTCCTGGCCGATGACGCGGGCGTGCAGGATTTCCTCCATCTTGAGCAGCCGTTCCGTTTCTTCCTCCTTCAGCTTCGCCACCGGAATGCCGGTCCAGCTGGCCACCACCTGGGCGATGTCTTCCGGCGTCACCTCGGAGTCGGTGCGGCCCTGCTTTTCCTTCCACTGGTTCTTGGTGATCTCCAGCTCTTCGCGGATCTTCTGCTCCGTGTCGCGCAGGGCGGCCGCCTTTTCAAACTCCTGGCTTTGGACGGCGGCGTCCTTCTCCTTGCGGATTTCCTCCAGGCGCTGCTCGAGCTGCTTCAGGTTCGGCGGCACCGTAAAGGAGCGCAGGCGCACCTTGGAGCTGGCCTCGTCGATCAGGTCGATGGCCTTGTCGGGCAGGAACCGGTCGGTGATGTACCGGTCGGACAGCTTCACCGCGGCTTCGATCGCCTCATCGGTGATCTTTACGCGGTGGTGCGCTTCATAGCGGTCGCGCAGCCCGTGCAGGATCTGGATCGTTTCCTCCGGCGTGGGCTCCTCGACCATGATCGGCTGGAAGCGGCGCTCCAGCGCGGCGTCCTTTTCGATGTACTTGCGGTATTCGTCCAGCGTGGTGGCGCCGATGCACTGCAGCTCGCCGCGGGCGAGGGCCGGCTTCAGGATGTTGGAGGCGTCGATGGCGCCTTCCGCGCCGCCCGCTCCGATGAGCGTGTGCAGCTCGTCGATGAACAGGATGATGTTGCCCGCCTGGCGGATCTCATCCATGATTTTCTTGAGCCGGTCCTCGAATTCGCCGCGGTATTTCGTGCCGGCCACGACGGAGCCCATGTCCAGCGTCATGACCCGTTTGTCCCGCAGCGTCTCCGGAATTTCGTTGTTGACGATCTTCTGCGCCAGGCCTTCCGCGATGGCCGTCTTGCCGACGCCCGGCTCGCCGATCAGCACCGGGTTGTTCTTCGTCCGGCGGGACAGCACCTGGATGACCCGCTCGATTTCCTTCTGCCGGCCGATGACCGGGTCGATGTTGCCTTCCCGGGCGGCCGCCGTCAGGTCGCGGGCCAGGCTGTCCAGCGTCGGCGTGGCCACGTTGGCCGCCGGGCCGTGGCTGGTCTGCATGACCTCGCTGCTGCCCAGAAGCTGCAGCACCTGCTGCCTGGCCTTGTTCAGGCTGATGCCCAGGTTGTTCAGCACCCGGGCCGCCACGCCTTCGCCCTCGCGGATGAGCCCGAGCAGGATATGTTCCGTGCCGACGTAAGTATGTCCCAGTTTGCGCGCTTCGTCCATCGACAGTTCGATCACTTTTTTCGCGCGCGGCGTGTAGGCGATGTTGGTCGGGTGCTCATGCCCGCGGCCGATGAGGGCTTCGACTTCCGCCTGGATCTTCTCCAGGCCGAGGCCGAGTCCGATCAGCGCCTTGGCCGCGATGCTTTCGCCCTCGCGAATCAGGCCCAACAGGATGTGTTCCGTGCCGATGTTGTTGTGTCCCAGGCGAACGGCTTCCTCTTGGGCCAGCGCCAGCACCCGCTGCGCGCGTTCCGTAAATCTGCCGAACATCATGGGAAAACACCTCCAGTTTTCCAGACTTTTCATTGCCATCTCCGGCCCGGTTGCGCGGCCTTGAACGGCCGGCTTCCCGGCCGGTCTCCGTGACCCCCGCCGCAACCCGGTCTTCACAGCCCTTAGCCCGCTTCGGCCAGGCGTCTGCGGATGAGCTCCGCCCGCTTGGCGTCCCGCTGCTCCGGGCTCAGCGCCCCGCCGTGGGAGTGCTGCAGGAAGCCCGGCTGCGTACTGACCAGCAGCTCGTTCAGCATCTGCTCGTTCACTTCCGGCACGAGGCCGAGGCTTACGCCCAGACGCAGGTCGGAAAGCCGCTGGGCCGACTCCTTGGAGTCGATGATCTCCGCATGCCGCAGGATGCCGTACGAACGGCGGACGCGGTCCGCGATGCGAAGGCGGGACTCCGCCAGCAGCCGGCGGCGGGCTTCCCGTTCCTGGTCGGCGATCTGCCGCGTCACCCGGTACAGGTTGTCGATGATTTCCGTCTCCGACTGGCCGAGGGTGATCTGGTTGGACACCTGGAACAGGTTACCGGTGGCCTCGCTTCCTTCGCCGTACAGTCCGCGCACGGCCAGCCCCACCTTGGTGACCGCGGACAGAATCCGGTTGATCTGGCCGGTCAGCACCAGCGCGGGCAGATGCATCATGACGGAAGCGCGGAGACCCGTGCCGACGTTGGTCGGGCAGCTGGTCAGGTAACCGAGCTTTTCGTCGAACGCGTAATCGAGGTTTTCCTCGAACAGGTCGTCGATCCTGCTGGCCCAGTCCCAGGTTTCCCGCACCTGGAACCCGGGGCTCAGGCACTGGATGCGCAGGTGGTCTTCTTCGTTGATCATGACGCTGATGTTCTCGCGGTTCGAAAGGATCAGCCCGGCGTTGCGGGATTCGTTGGCCAGCGCTGGGCTGATGAGGTGCTTTTCCACGAGAACCATTTTTTCCAGATCGGTCAGGTCGTCGATGCGGATGGCCTCCAGCGGCCCCATTCCGCTCAGGCGGCCGCTCTCCGCCAGATCCATCAGCTGGTCCAGCACCTCCGCGGACTGGGCCGGCGTCGCCCGCATCGGAAACGGCTTGTTCCGCAGGTTGCGCGCGAGACGGATGCGGCTGCTGAGCACCACGTCCGATTCGGGCCCGCCCTCTTTCATCCAGGGGCTGAGGGCATGCCGTGTAAAAGCATGTTTGCCCATGCGCCATCCTCCTTTCCTTGCCGGCTTTCCCGGCGCCCTTTCCGTTATTGACGCCGCTACCCGATTTCCCGCTCCAGCTCGCGGATGCGGTCGCGAAGCCGGGCGGCCGTCTCGAAGTCCTCCCGTTCGACGCTGAGCTGAAGTTCGCGTCTGAGCCTCTCGATTTCCCTTTTCGTCCGCATTTTGCCGCCGGCCCGCCGGGGGACTTTCCCCACGTGCACCTTGCCGCCCTGCACCCGCTTCAGCATGGGTTCCAGACGATCCGCGAACGTCCGGTAGCAATCGGGGCAGCCGAACCGGCCGATCTTGCCGAACTGCGAATAGGACATGCCGCACGTCTCGCAGCGCAGGGCCGGCTTGATGCCGGTCTCCGCCGGTTCAAAATCCAGCAGCCCGGAAAGCAGGTTGTGGATGGAAAAACCGTTTCCGGTGCCGGGAATGATCTCGCCCCTTTCCCTCGCGCAGGCCTCGCAGATATGCAGTTCGGATTTTTCCCCGTTTACGATTTTCGTAAAATGGAGGGTGGCGGGCCGTTTCCCGCATTCCTGGCAAATCACGCCGATCGCCTCCTTGACTGGGCTCGCCAGGCTCCGCGCGGGGCGGCGCCGGCGGCGAAATTCATTTGGCCAGCAGCGTCAGCAGCGTCGATTTCAGCAGGCGGGCGCGGATCTCGTCCCGCTGGGGAAGCCGGATCGACAGCACTTCCCGGGAGATGGCCGTGTTCAGGATATGGGCTTCCCTTTCCGTCAGATAGCCCGTCTCCCGCAGCTGGTAGATGAGGCCCTCCGCCCTGGCCTGGTCGATGCTGTCGCCGATGGTCTGCCGGATGTGCTTCTGGACCGCTTCAAGAGATGGCAGGTCGACGCGCTGGATTCGGATGTATCCGCCGCCTCCCCGCTTGCTCTCGACGTAGTACCCTCTTTCCAGGGTGAAGCGGGTGCTGATGACATAATTGATCTGCGAAGGAACGCAGGAGAATTTGTCGGCCAGCTCGCTGCGCTGGATCTCCACGACGCCGCTCGGACTGTTTTGCAGAATCTGCTTCAGGTAGTTTTCAATCAGATCGGAGATGTTGCGCAACTCCCGTCACCTCCCGAAACGAAGGCTTCGTATGCGATTCGTATGCGATCGGACCATCCGGCCGCTGGATTGACTTTGACTTTCTTTGACTATAATTTGATTATACCCTGATTGGAGAAAATTGCAAGGGGGAGCGGAAAATTTTTTCTGTTTGCGGCACCGCTTTATATTATGCGGCCCGGCGGGGGCAAATATGCGGAAGGCGGGGAAGATTTCGCATCTTCCCCGCCGTTCTGCCAACTCCCCCGTGCCGGGGGTCAATCCGCGCCCAAAAGCCGGTACAGCTCTTCCCCGTCCTCCATCACGGGCACGCCGAGTTCCCGCGCCTTCGCCAGCTTGCTGCCGGCGGCCTCGCCGGCGATGACCAGGTCCGTCTTGCGCGAAACGCTCCCGGCCACCTTGGCGCCCAGCGCCTCCAGCCGCTTCGTCGCCTCGTCGCGCGTCATGCGGGACAGCGTGCCCGTGAGCACGATGGTTTTCCCATAGAACGGATGATTCGCGTCCGCCTGCGCCGCCGGCCGCGCCGCTTCGGCCTTTACGCCGCGGGCGCGCATGCGCGCGATGGACTCGCGCATCTCGGGGTCCCGGAAAAAGGCGTGAATGCTTTCCGCCACCACGTCTCCGACGTCGGGGAGCGTCTTCAGCTCCTCCACGTCCGCTTCCATCAGCCGGTCGAGCGATCCGAAATGGTCGGCTAGCACGACGGCCGTCGCCCTTCCCACGTTCGGGATTCCCAGCGCGTGAAGGAATGAAGCCAGGTCGCGGGATTTCGATTTTTCAATCGCCGCGAGCAGGTTTTCCGCCTTTTTCGGGCCGAAACGATTGAGCCGCACCAGCTGCTCGAATTCCAGCTCATACAGGTCGGCCGGATCGCGCACGCCCAGCTCGTCATACAGCTGTTCGGCGGTCATGACGCTGAACGTCTCGATGTCCATGGCGTCGCGGGAGGCGAAATGCGTCAGGCGGCCCACCGCCTGCGGCTTGCAGCCGGACCGGTTGCCGCAGTAGAGGTGGGCGCCGCGCCATTCCAGGGGCGTGCCGCAGGCCGGGCAGACCCGGGGCAGCTCGACGGGGTCGCCCGGTTCGTCGTCGGCCTTGCCGAGAATCTCGGGAATGACGTCGTTGGAACGCCGGATGAACACCCGCGTGCCCAGGGCGTGGGTCAGCCGCTTCCGCTCGATGTCGCCCCAGTTGTTGAGGGTGCAGTTCTGCACCGTCACCCCGCCCAGCTCCACCGGTTCCACCCGCGCCACCGGCGTCAGCTTCCCCGTGCGGCCGACTTCCCACGTCACCGCGCGGAGCACCGTGGTCGCCTCTTCCGCCTCAAACTTGAAGGCCACCGCCCAGCGCGGGAACTTGTCGGTGAAGCCGAGCACCTCCCGGGTGCGCATGTCGGTGAGCTTGATCACCACGCCGTCGATCAGGTAATCGAACTCGCCGCGCTTCGCGGCCAGCCGCTCCACTTCCGCCGCCACCTCTTCGACGGTGGAACAGTAGCAGACGTAGGGGTTGACCGGAAACCGGTTGTTCCGGAGGAATTCCATCATCTCGCGATGATTGGCGAAGGAGACGCCTTCGGCGTATCCGACATTGTAGAAAAACGCGTCCAGCCGCCGCGAAGCCGTCACCCGC
>DATCLN010000137.1:0-6518 GCA_036563895.1 Paenibacillaceae bacterium | reverse complement strand
GGCGAATGGAGCGTCCCGCGGACGACCGGCAAACAGCAATAAAAAAGAACGGACAGAAGGTCCAGGTCCGTTCGGCTGGAGGCAAGTTCCGGCCGCCGGTTCTTCGCGGAACGGTGGCTTTCGCTGGCCCGGCTGGCAGCCTGGTGACAGCCTGAAAGCCCGATCGGAAAACCGGCTTTGCGATGAATTGACCCGTCGGAAGTACCGTGCGGGAAATTGGAGTCACTTTTTCGACTACGTTGACGTGCCGGAAGCCGCAAGCAAGCGATTGAAGTCAATTTTTCGACTCCATCGGCGCGTCAGAAGCCGCGCGCGAGGGATGATAGTCGATTTTTTGACTCCATTGGCTCATCGGAAGCACCGCGTGAGCAATTGGAGTCAATTTTTCGACTACGTTGCCCCGACGGAAGCACCACATACGTGGGTGTAGTCAATTTTTCGACTACGTGGACCCGTCAATGCCCCTGTCCGAACGTCTCAAAGGGACTCCTTCGCGGAGTTCGCTTCGTCTTCACCGGGCCCTGCCGCAGTATCCATGGATGCCGCCCCGCCTGCCCCGGATGTCATACCGGCTCCCGCGGATCCCGTCTCTCCTTCACCGGATGCCGTACCGGCGGTCACGGGTGTTGATTCGGGTTTCCCGGATGAAGTCCCGGTTTCCTCGGGCATGAAGCCGTCGGGCGCTGCACCGTTTTCCGCGGATGCCGGGCCGGTTGCTTCATGTGTCGTCCCGTTCTCCTCCGACGCCGACCCGGCGTCCCCCGGCGCGGCCTCGGCCAGTCCGCCCGAAACCAGCCGGTCGAGCACCCGCTCCAGCAGCCCGCCGATTTCTTCGGCCACCCGTTCGTACAGGTCCAGCGGGCCCCCGAACGGATCGGCAATGTCCAGCTCGCCGGTCAGCGCGGCGATGTCGGCCGCGTCGCCGGACGTTTCGGCCTTGAGCGCGTATTCCTTCAGCGTGTACGTCTTGCCGGCCATTTCCGGGAAAAGGGTCAGCAGCATCTGCTTGTGTCGCATGGTCATCGTCAGAATCAGATCGGCCCAGGAGGCGGCGTCTCCGGTCAGCGACGAGGCGGCGGCCCCGGGCGGAATCGGTATGTTGCGCCTGCGCAGAACCTCGACCGTGTTTTCCGAAAACGGCTGGCCGTCCAGGGCGGCCACGCCCGCCGAGCGGACCTCCAGGAAAAGCCGCCGCCGGCCCGCCATATCCCGGAGCATCATTTCCGCCATCGGACTGCGGCAGGTATTGCCCGTGCAAACCAGCAAAATGCGCCGGATCATGCCGTCATCCCCTTTCTTGGTCAAAGCAAAAACAGCAATCCAAAGCCCAGCAGAATCGCGCCGCCGAGCGCCTCCCCATAGTCCCCGACAAGCAGCGACAGCCGCCGTCCGGCAAGCAGTCCGGCCATGTTCATCCCGCCGCCGGCCAGTCCGAACATGAACGCGGCCAGCGGGATGTTTTCCGGCCAAAACATGCCCAGCGACAACCCGACGGAAAACGAATCGATGCTGACGCCCAAAGCATACAGTATCATGCCCCAGAACGTGCGGTGATCAATGCTCCAGGCGTTGCCGCCCCTGAGCGAGTTGTAGATCATATGCGCGCCAAGGAACAGCAGCAGCACGCCCGCCGCCGCGTGCGCCAGGTCGTCCAGGATCAGGCGGAAATTTCGGCCCGCGACCATGCCGCACAGCGGCATCAAAAAATGAAAAAACGTCACGCAAAGCCCGAGGCGCCACATTTCCGGGGCCCGGACGCCCCGCAGCCCGATCCCCACGCCCAGCGAAAAAGCGTCCATCCCCAATGCGACGGCCAGCAGCGCCAGCGCGGCCAGATGGCCGACCGCACCGGATGCGTCGATCATGCCCGTTCCTCCCCGTCCCCGCCTTGTACAGGCCAAGGCGTCTAAAGGAGCATATGCGGACAAGAGGGCGGACATGATCGGCCACCGGCTTTTTCAGACGGTCAGCTGGTTGCCGCGGGACGCCTTGCGCATGCGGTTCATCAGGGCGACCCCGATGCCCTTCTCGGGGAAACCTTCGGCCACGATGAAGTCCAAATCCCGCGCATCGCATTCCCGCAGCGCGGCGTACAGGTTTCGTGCAACCTCGGCCAGCTCATCCCGGGGACCGAGGGAGATGACCGCGTCGGCCTGATAGGCAGAGGCGAGGTCATCGCACGTTATCACGCCGACCTTGCGGCCTTCCGCCCGTTTTTTGTCGACGAGTTCCTGCACGGCTTCCCGCACGCGGACGGGATCTCCCGTCACGAGTACCATTTCGCCGCGCGGCGCGTAATGAACGTATTTGACCCCTGGCGACCGGGGCGGCGAGGACTGCGAATCGGCGGAAGACGGTGCGCCTTCCCCGACCACCTCGACGCCTTCGCCCGCGCACTCCCTCAGCATTTCCGCGTCGATGCCGCCGGGCCGCAGGATATGGATGACTCCGTCCTTCACGCGCACCACGGTGGATTCCAGACCGACGCCCGTCGGGCCGCCGTCCAGCACGCCGTCAATCCGCCCGTGCATATCCTCCAGCACGTGCATGGCCGTGGTCGGGCTCGGCCTCCCCGACCGGTTGGCGCTGGGCGCGGCCACCGGACAGCCGGCTTTGGCGATCAGCCGGCGCGCCAGCGGATGATCGGGCACCCGCACCGCGACGGTGTCCAGCCCGGCCGTCACCTCGGGCGCCACCGCGCCCGGGCGGACCGGCAGCACAAGCGTCAGCGGGCCCGGCCAGAAACGCTCCATCAGCCGCATTTCCAGCGGGCTGACTTCCCTCGCGAGGGCCAGTGCATCCTCCAGGCGCCCCACATGCACGATGAGCGGATTGTCCGCCGGCCTCTCCTTGGCGGCATAGATCCGCCTGACCGCTTCCGGACGCCGGGCGTCGGCGCCGAGGCCGTATACTGTTTCAGTGGGAAAGGCGACGACGCCGCCGGAGACGATCACTTCGGCCGCTTCCGCCACGGCCGCGTCGCCGGATCCCGGCGGCCAGTATTTCGTTTTCGGGATTACCGTCATTCCGATCACGCCCTGCGTTCTGTCTATGATTTTCTATTATATTGAAAGCAAGCGCCGGCCGAAAGCGAGAACCGGGCCGGCGGGACGGATGTTACCGCCCAAACAGGTTCTTCAGAAAATCCACAAGCCGCTGGATGAGTTCCCACAGGAGAAATTTCATCCGGGGTTTTGCGGGTTTCGCGGAATCTTCGCCGGTGTCATCGCCCCGCTGTGCGGGGCCCTGTTCCGGCCCCTCCGAGGGATCGGCCTTGCCGTTCGCCAACCGGGTTGGCGCAGGCTTGGCCGCATGGTCCGCCGCCCCGGTCTTGTCCGTCTGGCCGGAGGCGCGGCCTTTCGCTGCCGTCTTTGCCTCCCGCGCCGCCTGAGTCGCCTGCCCGGCATCCCTGGCCTCCTCTTTGGAGCCGGTTTCGTCGTCTTTCGCGATCGCACCCGCCAGGCAAAGGGGAGGAAACAGCACGCACCACCAGTTTTCCCCCTCGCCGTCGCCGAGGATGATCAGCAGCGCCTCGTATTCGCCCGCCGGATACTCCCGGCCCGCGAAAGTCTTGGCCGGAAACGGCACGCGCCCGAACATCGCCCGGGCGCCGTAAGATGCGCCCTGTTGCGCCAGTTCCGCTTCCGCCGCCCGTTCGATTTCCTCCAGATTGGCCGCGAGCAGCTTCCGCATCTCCGCGGAGGTTTTCGGCGACGGCTGCCACGATCCGATGAGCGCCATCACCCGGTCCCTTACGCGTCCCTTTATCTCCTGGTCCTCCGCGCGGTCCGAATGCGCCAGGATCCGGATGCGGATCGCTTCCGGGGGAATGAGGGACTCCGGCGCCTGTCCGACGACATGCGCCGCGTCCGGAGAACACCGGTCGACCGCCGCATTCGGTGCAAGCCCGTCTGCGGAAGGCTTGGGCAGGCCAGCCGTTGCATTCGGTTCGGGGGCAGCCGCCGCATTCGGTGAAAAGCCGTCTCCGCAAGTCTCCAGCATGCCATCCGTTGGCGAAAACGCCAGAAGCACCAAACAGCCCATGATTGCGAGAAAAAAAGCACCAAGACGACGCATCGCGTTCGCTCCCCGGAGCGCCCGCCGGGCCCGCGGGCGCTCCCCGATGCGTTCCGGAACGTCTTGGTACCAGTATGTCCGTTTTGCGAATCTCCAAACCTCGAAATCTAGTTTTGCAAGAATGCTTCAGCCGGAAAACCGATCGCCGTGCGGCCTCCCGAAGGCGAGCACGTGCCGGTCGATGCCGGCGTAGTCCCGCACCAGCCGAATCTCCTCCCAGTCCGCGGCGGTCCTGAGCAGGGCGGCCACCGATTCCGCCTGGCCGGCGCCCGTTTCCAGGGCGACCAGGCGGGGCCTGACCGGCAGCACGGCCAGCTGCGCGGCCAGCCTGCGGTACGCGTCCAGGCCGTCCGCGCCGCCGTCCAGCGCAAGGCGCGGCTCAAATTCGGCGACCTCGCGCTGCAAATGAGGCAGCTCCCCCGTCGGAACATAAGGCGGATTCGACACGATCACGTCCGGCACACCCGCTTCAGGCACGACGGCGTCAAGCGCGTCACCGTCTGGTTCGCCCGCATGCGGAGCGCTCGCATCCGGCACGTCCCCGCCTGCCAAACCTGCCGCATCCCCCACGGCTCCGCCCGGAGCCCTCCCGTCCGGCACGTCCTTCCCCGCCCGTGCGAAGAACGGCTCCAGCAAATCGCCCTTCACAAACCGGATGCGCTCCGCCACCCCGTGCCGGGCGGCGTTGTCCCGGGCCACCGCCAGGGCCTCTTCCGACAGGTCGGTGGCGACGACCCGCCACATCGGCCGCTCGGCGGCCAGCGTCACCGCCAGCGCGCCGCTGCCGGTTCCCACGTCCGCCACCGTGAGCGGCTCGTCCGCCGGCAGCGCCGCCAGCACCGCCTCCGCCAGCAGCTCCGTCTCCGGCCGCGGGATGAGCACCGCCGGCGTCACGCGGAAGGCGCGCCCGCAAAAATGCTGCTCGCCCGTGATGTACTGCACCGGCTCCCCGCGCTCCTTGCGCCGCAGGACCGCTTCCCACGCCTCCCGCCGCGCCTCGGGAAACGGCTCGCGAAAATCCCGCAGCAGCTCCGCCTTCGTGAGGCCGAGCACATACAAAAGGAGCCGCTCCGCATTCGCCTCCGGCTCCCCCACTCCGGCGTCCGCCAGCCTCCGCGCGGCCCGACGCCATTCCTGTTCAAGCGTCACAAGTCCTGGCGCCTTCTCCTCCGGCACCGCCACCCGCTCCTTCTTCGCCGCCGCACCGCCCGCGCCGCACCCCCCGGCCGCGGCGCGGCTTCCTGCCGCGCCGCCCTCCGCGTCACGCCGGGGTTTCCTTTTTCAGCATTTCCGTCTGCTCCGCCAGGATAAGCGCATTGATGATCTCGTCGATCTCGCCGGCCAACACCGCGTCCAGCCGGTGCAGCGTCAGCCCGATCCGGTGGTCGGTCACGCGGCTCTGCGGAAAGTTGTACGTGCGAATCCGCTCGCTGCGGTCCCCCGTGCCGATTTTTTCCCTGCGCTCCCCGGCCAGCCGCTCTTCCTCTTCCCGGCGTTTTTTCTCGAGCAGCCGCGCCCGGAGCACCTGCATGGCCTTCGCCTTGTTGTCGTTCTGCGACTTGCCGTCCTGGCAGGTGACGACGATCCCCGTCGGAATGTGGGTGATGCGCACCGCGGATTTCGTGGTGTTGACGGACTGGCCGCCGGGACCGCTGGCGCAGAAGGTGTCCACGCGGATGTCCTTATCCAGGATCTCCACTTCCACTTCCTCGGCTTCCGGCATGACCAGCACGGTGGACGTCGACGTGTGGATCCGCCCGCCCGATTCCGTCACCGGCACGCGCTGCACCCGGTGGGCGCCGCTTTCGTACTTGAGCTTCCGGTACACGCCCGGGCCGATGATCCGGAACACGATTTCCTTGTATCCGCCCAGGTCGCTCACGTGGCTGTCCAGAACTTCGACACGCCATCCCTGGCTTTCCGCGTAGCGGACGTACATCCGGTACAGGTCGGCGGCGAACAGGTTGGCTTCCTCGCCGCCCGCCGCACCGCGGATCTCCATGATGACGTTCTTGCCATCGTTGGGGTCCTTGGGCAGGAGCAAAACGCGAATCCGCTCTTCCAGCTTTTCCTTTTTGTCCGACAGTTCGGCGACTTCCGCCTTGGCCATCTCCCGCAGCTCGTCGTCGATCTTCTCTTCCAGGAGCGCCTTCGCGTCCTCGAGCTGGGTGACGACGGTCTTGTATTCCCGATAAGCCTGGTAGATTTCTTCCAGTTCGGCCTGTTCCTTGGCGTACGAGCGGAGGCGCGCCGGGTCGCTGACGACGTCGGGATCGGAGAGAAGTTCGCCCAGTTTTTCGTATCGTTCGGCCAACACCTGCAAGCGATCCAGCATGCCCGTTCACCCTCCCTCTCGGCCGATTTTGGTCAGAATTTATAAGGAAAAAATCAGGGCCGGGTCAAACGTTGAAGCGAAAATGCATCACGTCCCCGTCCTGCAC
>DATCLN010000136.1:0-2253 GCA_036563895.1 Paenibacillaceae bacterium | reverse complement strand
CGGGAAGAACCGGACCGCGTCCGGGTGATCATGACCCTGACCACCCCGGGCTGCCCGCTGCACGACGCCATCGTCGGCGCCGCCCGGCGCGCCCTCTGGCAGGTGCTCCCGGACCGGCCGGTGGACGTGGAGCTCGTGTGGGAGCCGCGCTGGACGCCGGACCGGATGTCCGACGCGGCGAAGAAGCAGCTGGGCCTGCTGTGAAGGTGCTCGTCCGGATGCCCCCTCAGGGCTGTCCGGCGCGTGCGCCTTCTTTTTTCACCAGCACCACGAACAGGCGGCAGGGTCCGTCCCCCGTATTGCGGAAAGCAAACAGCTCTCCCCCGCCGCAGCGGACCACGTCGCCCGCCGCGGCTTCCGTTTCCTTCCCGTCCACCGCGAACACGCCCGAACCCTCCCACACCAGGGCCACCAGCTCCGCGCCCGGGTGGCGGTGGGCGGGAAGCTCCTGTCCCGGCAGAAAGTGCAGCACAAACGAAGTGAAGCCGTCTCCCTCAAACAGCGCGCTTTTCCGGAAACGGTCTTCGGCAAAATCCAGGACGTCAGCCAGCGATCGTTTTTCCATGGATTCGGTCTCCTCTCAGCCCCGGTGCCGCCGCTGCGTCACGCGTTGTACGCGATGAGGGCGAAAACGGCCAGCAGCACGGAATAGACGATTTCGAGAATGCCGGTAACCTTGACGGACGGCCTCAGCCTCGGCGAAACGACGGCGCGGACCAGCAGCACCGCAAACGGCGCAAGCATCAGGCGCGGGAACCAGAACAGGCCCGTCGCCAGCAGCGCGATGTGATAAACGATGGAATAGACGTAAAACCGCAGATTGCCCCGTTCGCGGATAATCGTTTTTACATAAAACACGGTGCCCGTAAAATACAGAACGCTGAGCGCGAACAGCTCCGCCGCCAGCTTCCGGTCGGTCCCTCCGCCCGCGTCGTAGGCCACGAACGTCACCAGGCTGAATTGGATGACCGCCGCCAGGTCGTTGATGAAAGCCCGCTCCCGTTTGATGCGGGCAAACCAGGTGTTGACCGCGAAAAGCGGGATGAACATCGGCACCCAGCGGATCAGCCGGGGTTCCCAGACCGCCACCAGCACCGCAAAGGGCAGGAGCAGGCCCCCGTACAGCAGCATGGGCTTTAAGTAAACCTGCCTTTTTTTCGTCTTGATCCATTGCAGAAACGGGTACGAAAACAGATAGATGAGCAGCCATGCGGCAAACAGCGGCGCATGGATCCACGCGGGCCCGGCTGCCGCCATGCCCAGCACGAACGGAATGATCAGCATCGCCCAGGCACCGTGCTGGCCGGGGAGATAGCCTTCCGCCTTTTTTGTCCTGGCCATTTGAATCTCCTCCCGTCACCGCCATCAGTGGCGGAATACGCGCGCAAGTTCAACCAGGCAGACGATCGCGAACACGAGCGCCAGCGCCTGGCCTGCGGCGGCAAGGACCGCGGCGCCCGCCAGGTGGCCGGCCGTCAGGACGCCGACGCCGGCAAGGTAGCCGATGAGCTCCCGCGTCATCCGCCCTTCGGGGAGCATGTCCGAAAGCTGCATGAGCGGCTTTTTCCCCCAGCGGGTGTGGAAGCGCAGCGCCCACCAGAGGAACGGAAAAATTTTCGACAGGTAACTCAGGATCGTCGGGGCGAACCACCCCAGCACGATGCCGATGCCCAGCGCCTCCTCCAGCCGGGAAGAGCCGTAGCCCGCCCACACCGCCAGGCACCGCGCGAGAAACAGCAGCCCGATCGCCGGAATCAGCCAATAGGCAACCCTGACGGCCCCCACCGGATGCTTGCCGCTGCTCAGCCGCCGGACCTCCCGGTTGTGGACGACAAACCATCCCCAGGCGGCCAGCATGGCCAGATCACCGAGCACGGCGAGCCGTTCCGGCCCGGTCCACGGGATCAGCACATGCCACCACACGCCGAAGTGAAAAGCGCCGACGACGGCCCAGGAGGAGCCGGACCATTTTTTCCGGGAGACGTAAAACATCGGCAAGAGCTTAAAGCTGAACACCAGGATGAGCCCCGCGAGCCAGCCGCCCAGGCCCAGCCACAGATGGCCCTCGAACAGGCGCTCCATCCACTCGGCGGGCCACCGCCGGAAGAACCCGATCCCCATGGCGACGCCGAAGGACAGGTTGGCCAGCAGGGCCGCAAGGCTCAGCCCGACGCCGAAGACGAAGAGGTTCCACGCCTTTTTCCGGAGAACGGTCATGGCGAGGTTGAACGCGTACAGCAGGCTCCCCAGGAG
>DATCLN010000135.1:0-4413 GCA_036563895.1 Paenibacillaceae bacterium | reverse complement strand
CACGTAGTTGGGGTCGTTGGTCACCCAGCGGTATTTGATTTGGCCCCGCATGATTTCGGCGAACCCGGTCTGCGAAGCCACGGTCTGATAGTTCAGCCTGTCCCGCGGGATGTAGGAAGCGTAGACGTTGCCGTGAAAATCGATGATCGTGTAATACACGAACGGGGTGTGCAGAAAAAAACTGTTGTTGATGCTGATGAACTTCTCGTCCATCGCATACTTGTTGTCCAGCACGGAGCGGTTGTGCGGGGATTTGAGGATGTTCTCGATGGCTTTGTCCTGCTCCAGCAGGATGGAGGTCTTGAAGGCGATGCTCATGAGGTCTTCCAGGGACAGGATCATCCTCTGCAGCTGTTCGGAGCTTTGCTGGCTGATCTTTTCCTGCATCAGGGTCTCGAACCGCTGGTAGTTGTAGATGCTGAGCACGCCGAAAGGCAAAAGGATGAGGACGACAAAGGCCAGAAAAAGCTTGTTCCGCAGCGTTTGCGGCAGCCAGGATTTCCGTCTGGGCATCCCCTTTACGCCCCCACATTCTCCGAGGTCAACTTCATTATAGCACCCGGAACATGAAGTTTGACCGAAGCCGGCAAAATGGGGAGTTTTGTGCGATCGGGGAGCCGTTTTCGGAGCCGGAATCGTAGATTTGTTCTATTCGCAAAAGAAAAATGTGAAGCCGAACGAGCAACCGGCGCAGATGCCGGCCGCGTTCGGCTTCCCGGTCCCGGGAACGTTACTTTTGATTTTGGATCATCTGGATGAGGTTGCCGCACGTGTCGTCGAACACCGCGATGGTGACGTCGCCCATGGTGGTCGGCGCCATGGTGAACTGCACGCCTTCCGCCGACAGCCGCTCGTATTCCGCCTGAATATTCTGAACCCCGAACATGGTGGCCGGGATGCCGTCGGTGAAGATTCTCTTTTGATATTCCCGGGCGGCGGGGTGTTCGTTGGGTTCGAGCAACAGCTCGACGCCGTCCGGATCTTCGGGGGACACCAGTGTCAGCCACCGGTGGTTTCCCGCGGGAACGGGAGAAACATCATTTCTGCATCCCGCCCCCTTTCCAGTGTTCTGCAAGACTGCCCGTTTCGTCGACCAGTTCCCGCAAAGTATCTATGGCTTGTGCCGTTTTTTCTGTATCCGTGCCGATCAGGGTGAAGATGTGGTCGACCCTTAGCTTGTAGTCGGCGGGTTTGATGCGAAAACCGTCGATCATCCGCACCGCTTTTTTCTCGTTGATGCAGTATTCCTCGTTGAGGGCGAAAATCAGCTGGTTTAAAGACGAAACCGAGCGGAAAACATGGCCTGCCACGTAGGAAATGTCGTCTTTGTCGACGTTTTTTTCGGCGAGCAGCAGGGAAAACGAAGCCTCAAACAGGAAATAGCCCGCAATCGCGTCCTTGACCGCCTTGGGGTAGGGCACCGTCTTCGCTTTCAATACGGCCAGCCTTCCCGCCGGATCGGACAGGACTCGGCAAACGGCGAGCTCTCCCATGTACATGACGTTGAGATAGGCGTGCGGGTGCCCGGCCTGGTAATGGGACGAAACGTTCCCCTGCAGGCATTCCTCGATGACGGAGGACACCCGGCGAATGTCGCGGAACAGAAAATCCACGTGATAACCCCTCACCACCAGCCAGCCGCCGCCGTTGACCCAGGGTCCCCATCCCCCCAAGGGCGTAATCAGGTTCTCCCTGTGCTCATCGTCAAGCATCTTCGCGGCTTCGCTCACGGCGGCCAGGTCAAATCCCGCCTCTTCATCGTAGTAAATGCCGATGTCGATATCGGAATCCTCCCGGTTCGTGCCCCTGGCGCGGGAACCGCCCAATACGACTCCAACTATGCCTTGTATTCCCCGGAGGGCATCGCGGACTTGTCCGATCACTTCTTCCGCCGTCATGAAACCATCGTCTCCAGTCGCGCCATCGCATTTGATTCCAATATACCATTTCTCATGCCGGAATTCTGAACTCGTACCGCACGTCGTCCAGCCACTCGCCCGCCGCGAAGTCCCGGCCCATGACAACCACCCGGTCCGGGTACACCTCGACGAACAGCCCCTGGCTCCCGTCTTTGTGCCTGTCTTCGTCCGTCCACAGGTAAGCGACGGATGAGGCGTTGATCATCATGGGCAGGCGGCCGTCGCCGCCGAACACGGTGTTCGGCGACCCGAGTTCCCAATGGGTATGCCCGGTGAACAGGATGGCGTTCGGGTGCCTGGACAGCACGGCCATGAGCTCCTCATCCTGCGTGACACCGTACCATTTCTGCCGCTCGTAGGACCCCGAGACGGTGTTCTTGAGCGGCTGATGCAGAAAGATGAAGGCCGGACGGCCCCTCTCTTTGCCTTCGGAAAGCCTGGCGTCCAGCCAGGCCAGTTGCTCGTCCGACAGATCGGAGAACAGTTCCAGACCCT
Source organism: Paenibacillaceae bacterium (assembly GCA_036563895.1). Classification (GTDB taxonomy): domain Bacteria; phylum Bacillota; class Bacilli; order Paenibacillales; family Paenibacillaceae; genus ZCTH02-B3. The sequence continues at coordinate 1,999 of DATCLN010000135.1, read as the reverse complement.
TCTCGGTTCCGAGAAAGATGAAATGATGCCCTTTCACCCAATGATCATGATATGGCCCCCGCATTTTCGTGGCGTCCATGTAGGCTTTCAACCGGGAAGGCCAGTGGCCCAGGGCAACGTCATGGTTGCCGGAGGCGAATTAACCCGGGGGCAGACCGCCGCCGTGCTCGCGCCAGATGCGCCGAAATTCCGCATATTCTTCCGGGTATCCGTGGTCCGTGATGTCGCCCGCGTGCATGATGCCGTCGCTGTCCGGCGCTTCGCGCCTGATGTCTTCCAGTGCCTTGGCCAGATTGCGGTTGTGCACATGTCCGGGGTCCTTCGTCACATGCGTATCCGTGATGACCTGAAACTTGAGCAACGGCCCGTTGTTCAAGCGCCTCAACCTCCAATCCACACGCTCCGGCGGAAACGCGGCCCCTGCCTCAGAGCGGCAAATCCTTCTTCGTGAACACCCGTACCCCGATGCCGTACAGCACCACACCGATCACGGCCAGCACTGCAAACGGCAGGAGCACCGATTCGCCGGCCAGGATCGCGTCCCGGTCAAACAGCGTGTTGATCGTAAAATACTTGAAAAACTCCAGGTCCTCGCTGACTGAGCTCATGAGATCGAACAGGAAAAACGCAATCGGAATGCCGGCCCCGAGCGCGACGGAATGCCGGGACAGATTGAACACGCAGGAAAACAGGAACGAGATGCCGCTCGTGGCAAACAGGAGCAAAAACAGCCCCAGGTTCACGAGCAAAAAGTCGGCAACATCCACCTCGATATCGCTCTGGAAAAGCCGGATGGCCGCAAGCCCGACCAGCGTGATCACCGTGCACATGCCCGCCAGGGCCACAATCAGATACAGCCCCTGCGTGAGGACGAGGGTGCTTCGCCTCACGGGCGCGGACAAGACATAGGCCATGGACCCCCGGTCCACCTGGGCGGCAATCAGACCGTTGGCGGTGAAGATAATGTACACCAGGGGCAAAAGGACGCCATGCATCGTGTAAAAGGTGGAAGACAGCATTCCCAGGAACGTGGTGTTGATCACGATGCCGGCGAGGGCGGAGTCCTTGATCAGGTCCATCACGCCGGAAATGGTGGACGGCTTGAATACCGCCACGAAAATGGCCATGATCAGGCTGGTCACCGCGGCAAAGAGGATCCACAGCTTCAGGTTGGACTTCAGCGTATGCCTGAAAATCGTTCGGTTGATCAACGGACGTCCCCTCCCCGCATCAGGCGGCTGACATAGGCTTCAAACGTCTCCCTGACCTCCGACAGGGATCGGATGCGGCACGTTTTCAACGTCCGCAGCAGATCGTTGATCCCGCCTCCCCGCACCCGGACCGTCGCCTCCAGCTTGCCGTCGTCCGCTTCCACGATCTCGAACCCCGCGGCCAGAAACCGCCGGTAATCCCCGTCGGTCTCAAAGGCGATCCGATACGTTTTCGTACCGCTTCCCCGGAACTCCGCCATCGACTTCACCGCCACCAGTCTGCCCTCGCGGATGAAGGCCGCCCGGTCGCAGATCTGCTCCACTTCCTCCATATGGTGCGTGCTCATGAAAATGGTTTTGCCGCGGCTTTTCAGATCCTTCAGCAGATCGAGAAATTCCGCGCGCATCAGCGGGTCCAGCCCCGTCGTCGGCTCGTCGAGGATCAGGATGTCGCAGTCCGCCATGAGGGCGGCGGCGATGGCCGTTTTCTGCTTCATCCCCTTGGACATCCGCTTCAGGTTGGCGGTGGGATCCAGCTGCATTTTCCGGATGACGGCTTCCGCCAGGGCCATGTCCTTGACCCCGCGCAGCTCAGCCTGCCTCCTCAGGAATTCCGATCCCGTCGGGGCGTCGGGAAACGCGATCTCGCCGGGGATGTAGCCGATTCTTTTTTTGAGTTCCGCGGCGTCCTTCCAGCAATCCAGCCCGCCGATGGCCGCGCTCCCGCGGTCCGGCTTGATGAATCCCATGAGTACGGATCGCGGTCGTCTTGCCCGCGCCGTTGGCGC
>DATCLN010000134.1:0-11604 GCA_036563895.1 Paenibacillaceae bacterium | reverse complement strand
CTCGATGGATTCGACTTTCACACCTTCCCTGTAGTACACGGTCGTCGGGGTGGCGTCGATGCCCTGCTTCACCATGTATTCGGGGAATTCCAGCACGTTGAACAGGTGCAGATTGACGCCGAGCTCGTCCGCCAGCGGCTTGACGAGGGGCGTCGTGGTCCGGCAGAACGGGCAATTGGACGCGAAATAATAAACAAAAAAGCTTTCCTTGTTCTTCAGTTTCCGTTCCAGCTCTTTGGGCAGCAGGATGTTCTGGTAGTTGGGATCGTTGAGAATTTCCCGCGTCGACGGGTTCAGCTGGCTGGCCGGCTTCCCGTACACCGTTGTTTGCGCCCGGTTGATGAAGAAAAGCGCTCCGCCAAGCAGAATCAGGATGCCGAGAAAAATGGACAGCCTTTTGATGCTCACGGAAAGTCCCCCCGCCTCTTTCGTCGTCCGGCCTCGTCCTCATGTTTCGCGCAAAAACGGTCCGCGGTCCGGGTACACCAGTATTATATCGGAAACGTTCCACCCCTCAAAGACGGATGATCGGCCTTGCGGGCGCCTGTCCCCGCCCGGCCGGCGGATTCCGCAGGAATCCGGGCTTTGGCGCACGCCGGGGTTTTTGTCCGTTTCCCAGTCTCTATTACGAGCGGTTGAGCGTTCCGGTTTGTGGGCCGGCCTTTCGGAATCCGTGGGGCGGTCGAATTGTCGAAAAAACGTCACAAATTCGGCGGCAAGCCCGAATCGGGGGGCGCTTCCGTCCCCGCCCTTGACGAACGCCACGCGAACGCCTAGGCTACATAGTAATGAACCCCACGGCCGAAGGCCCGGAAGGAGGCGCGGCGGTGAAACCGTCGATGCGGCTGGACAAAATGCTTGCCCACGAGGGCTACGGAACGCGAAGCGACATCAAGCGCCTGATCCGGGAAGGCGCGGTCACGGTCAACGGAAGGCCGGTTTCCGATCCGGGCATGCACGTGCGTCCGGCGGAGGACGAAGTGTGCGTGCACGGGCGTGCGGTGACGTACCGCGAATTCCGGTACATCATGCTGCACAAGCCGGCGGGCGTCGTGTCGGCCACGGAAGACGCGCGGGAGCGGACGGTGCTCGGGCTCTTGCCGGATGATCTCCGCTGGCACGGGCTGTTTCCGGTCGGCAGGCTGGACAAGGACGCGGAAGGGCTTCTGCTCCTCACCAACGACGGCAAGCTGGCGCACGGGCTGACGTCGCCGCGCAAGGCCGTGTACAAGATTTACCGGGCCCTGGTGCGGGGCAAAATGGACGCCGCGGACGCGGAAGCTTTCGCCGCCGGCGTGGCGCTGGACGACGGATACGTGACGATGCCGGCCCGGCTCACGGTGCTCGCTTCCATGCCGGCGGCGGCGTTGGCCGAAGCCGCTTCCGGCATCGGGGAACCGCCGGACGGGGAAAGAGCTTCGGGCGAAGCCGGCTCGCCGGACGCAGCCGGGGCTCCCGGCGCGGCATGGGCGCCGAACAGGACCGGTTTGTCGGATAAGGCCCAATCGCCGGGAGAAGCGGAATCCGCCGAAGCTGAGGCGATCCTGGAAATGCGGCAGGCTGCCCGCCGGCTTGCGGAGGAGCCGGCCCTGAACCGAAGCGCCTGGGAAGAGGCGGTGCGGGACGGGGCGACCGTCAGCTGGGTGGAATTGGCGATTCGGGAAGGAAAGTTCCACCAGGTCAAGCGGATGTTTGCGGCGGCAGGCAAAAAGGTGCTTTATCTGCGGCGGGTGGCCGTGGGCGCCCTGCGGCTGGATCCGGCGCTCGAACCGGGCCAGTGGCGGGAGCTGACGCCGGACGAGGAAGAAGCGCTGCGGGGACAGGGGAGAGAAACCTGAACGAAGGAGTCTTGTTTTCCATGCAATACCGGTTGATCGCCATTGACGTGGACGGGACGCTGCTGGACGACGAGGGGAAGCTCCGGCCGCGCGTGCGCAGGGCGATCCGGGAGACGGCGGCCGCGGGCGCGGAGATCGTGCTGTGCACGGGAAGAAGTCCCGTCAGCACCCTCCCGCTCATGGCGGAACTGGGTCTGTCCGGCACCATCATCACCCACAACGGCGCGGTGATCCTGGAGAGCGCAAGCCGGCGCATCCTGCACGTGGCGAAGCTGCCCCGCCGCTCGGCCGTCCCGTATCTGGAATATTGCCGCGAGCGCGGCATCCATTTTGACATCAACACCGTGTTTGAGCTTTATGTGGAAAAGGAACTGTCGCGGGAAGCCCTGGAGACGTACGGACGCTACTGGATCCGCCCGATCGTGCGCAAGGAGCCGGACCTGCCGGAAAACGCGGTCCGCATCACCGTGTACGGGTCCAAGGAGGAAATCGACGACGCGGAGGCCAGATGGAGCGCCTGGTCCGGGGGGCTGTCGATCCACCGGAGCGACTGCCATTTCATCGACCTGCAGCATCCGGAAGCCACCAAGGGCAGCGCCCTCGAGCGCCTGGCCCGCCTGCGCGGGCTGACGCGGCGGGAAGTGCTCGCCATCGGCAATTATTACAACGACATCAGCATGCTGCGCTACGCGGGCCGGTCGGTGGCGGTTGCCAACGCGCCGGCGGAAGTGCGCGCGGCGGCCGGCGAGGTCACAAGGTCCAACAACGAGGACGGGGTGGCGGTGGTGCTGGAGGAGCTCCTGCGCGGATAACCGTCGTTTTTGCCCGTCAGATTTGCCGCCGGAGCCCTTTGGGCAGGCGGTTTTTGAGCAGGCCGCCGGACGCCCTGAGCCAGCCGACCGGCCAGCCGGACACCGTCGCCAGGCCCCAGCCCTGGCGGCTTTCGGGATCTGGCAGGCTTTCTCCCCGCAAATACTGTTCCACCACCGGATCGCCGGCCCTGCCGTCCAAGGTCCAGGCCGCCATCGTGCCGTGGCAGGCAAGGGCCAGGGCATGGCCGGGTTCGAAGCGGCCCTTGCGCCATTGCCCGAGATGCAGGCCCGGACGAAGCACGCGCAGGCCCGCCAGATCGGAGGCGTCCGGCCAGTCGGGCAGCGGCTGCGGCAGCCAGTACAGCGCTTCGCCGAAAAGCAGCGGCGCGCCGTCCTCCGGCAGCCGAAAGCCGGGCAGCGCTTCGGCGGCGAAGCGGTGAAACGCCTCCAAAGCCTCCAGCGCGGCGCGATCCGCGCGGCCGCGCTTGCCGGCGGTCCTGGCGGAAGGCTTGCTGCCGGACCGGCCGCCGGAACCAATCCCGGCACGACCGCCCGCGCTCTCCCCTTCCTTGACCAGAACCGCCGCGTAATGCCCTTCTCCTTCGCCTCTGTGCGGCCAAAGACGCACTTCCTTCACCAGCCGGAACTCGGGATGCTCCACAAGAAAAGCGGCGACGTTCTCCTCGTTTTCTTCGCGGTTGAAGGTGCAGGTGGAATAGACGAGCCGGCCTCCCGGCTTCACCATGGCGGCGGCGTCATGCAGCAGGGCGCGCTGCTTGGCGGCGCAGCTCCGGACCATTTTGGGCGACCACATCCGGATGATCGCGGGGTCCTTGCGGAACATGCCCTCCCCCGAGCACGGCGCGTCCAGCAGCACGCGGTCGAAGGTTTCCGGAAAACGCCGCCTCAGATCGCCGGGATAGGCACAGGTGACGACGGCGTTGGCGATGCCGAGGCGCTCGATGTTTTCGGACAGCACCATGGCCCGTTCCGGGTCGGGGTCGTTGGCCATCAGCAGCCCGCGTCCGCCCAGATGGCCGGCGATCTGCGTCGATTTGCCGCCGGGGGCGGCGGCCAGGTCCAGGACGATCTCGCCGGGCTGCGCTTCCAGCAATTCCGCCGGCAGCATGGCGGAAGGGTCCTGGATGTAATAGATTCCGGTGTAGTAGTAAGGATGCTTGCCGGGCCGCGCCTCGTCCCCGCAAAAAAAGCCGTCCCCGCACCAGGGTACCGGCCGGAGGGAAAAGAGCCGGATCAGCTCTTCCCGCTGCGGATGGCCCTTGCCCAGCTTGAGCGGGTTGATGCGCAGGCCGTGGGTGCGCGGCTGCCCGTACGACGCGAAAAACGCGTCCGCTTCCCCGCCCAGCTGTTCGCGCATGCGCGCGACATACGCCTCCGGAAGCTCTTGCGCGTTCAAGCCGTCCCCTCCGCCTCCTTTCGCCGTTGGCAATTAAGAAAAGTATCGGCCCCCGTGCCGGAATTTTTCCGCCATTTTCCCAGTTATCGACGGCACTTGTCGTGACCCCTTTTCCTTGTATTCCCGTTTTTCCGTCCGATCCGCCGTTCCGCCCCATGGTTTCCGTTCCTTTCCGACGCCGGGCGATCTCTCGGTACGGCGTCTCCCTTCCGCCGGGCGGCCTCTCAGTGCAGCTTTTTTTCATCTTCCGAAGGAGGCAGGCTGTCGTAGTCGGTCACCCGGTTTTTGCCGCCGGTTTTCGAATGGTACATCGCCCGGTCGGCCCGCCGGAGGAGCTGCTCCGCGGTCAGGCCGGGCCGCGCGCGGCAGACCCCCACGCTGACGGTCACGCCCGTCTCCCGCTCCACCCTGGAGCGGACCCGTTCCGCCGCGGCCAGGGGATCGCGGAACACGAAGGCGACCAGCTCCTCCCCGCCGTAACGCCCCGCGATGCCGATCCCCGACGCTTCCTCCGCCAGGATGTCCGCCACCTGTTTCAGCACCCGGTCCGCCAGGTCGTGGCCCAGGGTGTCGTTCATTTTTTTGAAATCGTCAATGTCGCAAAAAATGACCCCGGCCACCAGTTTCCGCTTCAGCATCCGTTCCAGCCGCGACATGAAGAAACGCCGGTTGTACAGCCCCGTCAGGCCGTCGAGGATCGACGAACGGTACATGGACATCATGAGTTCCACGACCCGTTCGAACAGCAGCATGAACAACAGGATATAGTACGCCGGCGGCAGGAGGGCGACGGCCATCCCGAGCAGGAAGCCCGCGTCTCCGCCGAATTTGGCGGCCGGGTCCGTGAGCGCCGCGAACTGGATCAGAAAAAAGACGGCCAGCCCGGCGACGTGCTTGCGCGGCTGGCGGATCAGGGGTGCGATCATGAGCGCAAACAGCGGACACAGAAGCAGGGAGTAGATGCCGGATACATAGCGGGCGTCGGGCAGGAACCCGATCCGCGCGTCCGGAAGGATGCCGCCCAGCGGGGAGTCCTCTCCCGCCAGTGCCGGGATGCCGGTCAGGACGGCGGTCGCGAGCAATCCGTAAAACCAGGCCCTGGTGCGCCTCCTGAGGGGCTGATACAGCGTGAACACGGCGAAATTGACCAGCACGAAGGCGACGGTCCGAAGCGGGGTGAGGAAGGATTCCGTCGCCACGGCCGACGTGCCGTCCGTTTCTCCGAGCGTCATTTCGAGCACGTGGTGCAGGATGAACAGGGCATGGGAAAACAGCAGCAGCCTGTAGGCGGTTCTCCGGTTGCTGTTGTACAGCCGGTAGGACATGAACAGGGTGAGCCCGAGGACAACGATGGAAACGGGATGAAACATGCGCGTATCAACCGCTTTCGCAATCGTGATGGCATCGGCATCCCGTCCCGGCGCACGCGCGTTGCGATTTCCCCTGCGTACCGATACAATGAAGGCGTGGGAGAAAAGCGCCGCGGACATCCGTTGCAGGCAATACTAACTATAGCATATTTTCTTCCGCGGGGGTAAGCGGAAGGAACGCGGACCGTCCGCGGCCAAACGGACGGCGGCCAGACGGGGGGCGTTGCCTTTGAACGTGTTGCAGGCGCTGTTCTTTCCGCCCGAACAACCGGGCGGCGTGTCTTCCATGGTGCCCTATATCGCGGACCGCTTCCGCAAGCTGGGATGGGACATGGAGCTGTTCTACCTGCCGAAACGCATCCGCGGCAAGGGACGGGAGGATGTGGTGTTCGACACGTTCGACTGGCGCGAGTTCGCCGGGCATCCCGTGACGGACAAATACATCCAGACGTTCCGCGACTACCTTTGGTGGGCCCGGATGCGCCTCAGCCGCACCTACGACCTGATCCACGCCCATCATCCCATCGCGGCGCTGGCCCTGAGGCGGCTCTACCCGGACACGCCGCTGGTGATGACGGTCCACTCCAGCTTTGAGCGGGAGCTGATCCTGAACGGCAAGATTCCGGAGGGCGGGCCGGAGCACCGTTTTCTGACGTCCATTTACGGCGAGCTTGAGCAGCACGTGGACCGGCTGCTCACCGTATCGCATTCGTTCGCGAAGTATCTGGGCTCGCATGTCAGGCATCCGGAGGCCATCCGCGTCATTCCCAACGGATACGACGAGAAAAGATTCCGGCCGGTGCCGCACGAAAACGCGGTGCCCCAGCTGGTGACCGTATGCCGCCTCGTGCCGGCGAAGGGGCTGGACGTGCTGCTGGAGGCGTGCGCGATCCTGAAGCGGCGCGGCCGTTCCTTCGTGCTGCACGTCATCGGCGACGGGCCGATCCGCGAGGAGCTGGGGGAAGCGGCGAAAAGGAACGGCATTTACGACGATACGATTTTCTACGGCTACATGCTGCATCCGGAAGAACTCATTCCCTTTTTCGACATCTTCGTGCTGCCGTCGAGGGCGGAAGCGTTCGGCTCGGTGTTCGCCGAAGCGGCGCTCTGCATGCTGGCGCTGGTCGGCACCCGGGTGGGCGGCATCGCCGAGCAGATCGAGGACGGCGTGAACGGACTGCTCGTGGAGCCCGACGATCCGGAAGCGCTGGCCGACGCGCTGGAGCGGCTGATTGTCGATCCCGCCCTGCGGAGCAGGCTGGCCAAGGCCGCCTGGAGCAAGGCGAAACAGGAATATTCCTTAAGCCGCGTCATCCGCCAGCTGAAGGAAGTCTATGCCGAATTCGGCGTCGGGAAGGAGGCGCCGGAGGAGGAAGACGTCCCGGCGGGGGGACCGCTGGCGGACGGGCAAGGCGATCCGGCGGTCATGGCGGCGGCGATGCGGGAGAAAAACGGCACGGCGGAGAAGCCGGCGGAGGGCTGAACCATGGGGGTGCCGTTCAGCTTTCTGCATGCGGCGGATCTTCATCTGGACAGCCCTTTTCGCGGCCTGGCCGGCGTGCCGGAGGCGGTCCGGCGGCGGCTCGGGGAGTCGACGTTTGCCGCCCTGCGCCGCCTGACGGAAACGGTCCTTTCCGGGGAAGTCGACTTTGTCGTGCTGGCGGGCGACCTCTACGACGCGGCGGACCGGCCGCTGCGGGCGCAGCTGCGCTTCCGGCGGGAAGTGGAGCGGTGGGCGGAAGCGGGCGTACAGACGTTCATCGTCCACGGCAACCACGATCCGCTCGGCGGCTGGCAGGCGCGGCTGGACTGGCCGGCGTCGGTGCATGTTTTCGGGTCCAAAGAAGTGGAATGCAAGCCGGCTTACCGCAGAGACGGTGAGCTGGCCGCTTTTGTTTACGGGATCTCCTACCGCGAGGCGGCCGTGCGGGACAATCTGGCGGCCGGGTTCGTCCGGCGGGGGGATGCGCCCTTCCATCTGGCCGTGCTGCACGCCAACGCGGACGGCGATCCGCGGCACGACAACTACGCCCCCTGCAGGGTGAGCGAGCTGGCGGCCGCCGGTTTCGACTATTGGGCGCTCGGGCACGTGCATGAGGGCCGCGTGCTGCATGAGTACCCCCATGTCGTCTATCCGGGTTGCACCCAGGGAAGACATTTCAGGGAAACCGGGAAAAAGGGAGCCTTCCTGGTGCGCGTGTCGGCGTCCGGCGCGGTGGAGCCGTCGTTCGTGGAGACATGGGACGTGCTGTGGCGCGAGGAAACCGTGACCATCGAAGGCGCGGAGCGGGAAGAGGATCTGCGGCAGCGCCTGCTGGAAGCGGCGGAACGCGCCCGGGCCGCGGCGGAAGGGAAGCCGTGCGTGCTGCGGATCGTCGTGGAGGGACGCGGCCCCTTGCACGGCCGGCTGCAGGCCCCCGGCGAGCGGGAAGGGTGGCTCGACATGCTGCGCGAATGGCTGGGGCCGCCGGAGGAGCGGGACGACTGGGTGTGGGCGGGCGAACTGGCCGTCCGCACCGGTCCGGAACGTAACTTGCGCGCGGCCCTTGGGGAAGAAGGCTTTGCCGGCGAGCTCGCGCGGCTGGCGATGCGGGCGGCGGAAGATCCGTCGGCGGCGCGGGAGCTATTGGACGAGGCGCTGAAGGATATCCGGCTGCAGCAGCGCGTGCGGGACTGGCTGGCGAGCCGGAGCGACGAGGAACGCGCGGCGTGGATCCTGCGCGGCGCGGAGGCGGCCCTGTGGCGCCTCGGAGACGGGGATTGACGGACGGCAATCGGCGGACGGCGGCGGCAACAAAGACAAAAGCGGTTTGACCCCCTAAGTTTGGACACTACCGCATTAAAGCTTGTCTTTCCGCCATCATGCTGCGATTCTCTGGGGTTGAATGACTCCAGCCGTCACCAACTCCAGGTATTCCGTCGGGGGCAAATCCTTGAGGCTTCCATGCAGCGATCCGGGAAGAGGAACTGGAAGACCTGCTTCGCCTGTACCGGCAGCTGCAGTCGGACGATCCCGATTTGGAGCGGAACGAAGAACTTTATGCCCTCTGGAAAGGCATCCTGCAAGATCCGAACTTGCGCATCATCGTCGTGGAGCATGAAGGCGCCATCGTGTCCACATGCGTGCTCGCCATCGTCAAAAACCTGACCCGCGGCGCCCGCCCGTTCGCCGTCATCGAAAACGTCGTCACCGATGAACGCCACAGAAAAAGGGGCTTCGGCCGCATGGTGCTCAACAAGGCGATCGAAATGGCCGGGGAGCGGGGATGCTACAAGGTCATGCTGATGAGCGGATCCAAAAAGGAAGAAACCTTGCGGTTTTACGAAAACACGGGGTTTGACCGGTACCGGAAGACGGGGTTTGTCATCTATTTCTAGGCGCGAATTCTAACATCGCCATTTTCGCTGACCATCAGGAAAACCGCGCGCATCTGGTTGAAACTGCGAACGGCAACGGGCGAACGGGACGCCCCGCAGTCGCCTTTGGGACAGCTCCGTTTGTTCTTTTTTTCCATTATTGCACTTCATGGGATAACGGGACCAACAATTCCGTAAGGGTGATACGGATGTCCAACCGCTGGAAAGCGGACCTTTATGACGCGAAGCTGGATTATGTCTCTCAATTGGGCAAAGGCATCGTGGATCTGCTCGACCCGCAGCCCGGCGAAACCGTCCTGGACCTGGGCTACGGCACGGGAGATCTGGCACACGAGATGGCGATGCGGGGCGCGAAGGTGATCGGGATGGACCTGTCCGCCCAGATGATTGAAGCCGCCAGGGCAAAATATCCCGGCATTTCCTTCTTAGTGGGAAACGGCGAGCAGTTTGTCCTGGACGAACCGGTGGACGCCGTCTTTTCGAACGCTGCCCTGCATTGGATGAGACGGCCCGAGAAAGTCATTCGCCTGCGTTTGGAACGTGTTGAAACCGGGAGGCCGTTATGTGGCCCAGTTCGGCGGACAGGGCAACGTGGCGGCGGTCATCGGCGCGATCAGCCGGGTGCTGGAACGGGATTACGACATCGACGCCTCGGTTCGCAATCCGTGGTATTTCCCGAGCATCGGCCAAAACAGCACGTTGCTGGAAAAACAGGGATTCCGGGTGACGTTCGCCGCCCACTTCGACAGGCAAACGCCGATGAAGGACGGGGAAAACGGCCTGCGTCTGTGGCTGGACGGGTTTGCGGACGCGTTTTTCGAGGGGTTTTCGCCCGCGGTAAGGGAAGAAGCCATCTGCAAAATCGAAGCGGAAGCGCGGGACGAACTGTTCAGGGACGGCGTCTGGTACGTGGATTACAGAAGGCTGCGCGTGGCGGCTGTCAAGCCGTTGCCAAAAAGCAGATGAATCGCGAGATGGAAATGGGGGAATACAACGGTATTCCTTTTTTTGTGCAGACATGCTAATATCTACACTAATATCTTTCCATTCGCTGGGAAAGTGCAGGAGCGATCCGCGTATCATTGACCTTGCGGATCAATCGGGGCAAGGGAGTGGAGATTGGGTTGAACAGAGGCGTGGAAGAAAGACTGCGGCAGCTCGGCATCGTACTGCCGGAGGCCAGCGAACCTGCGGCCCGGTATGCCAACACGGCCATCGTGAACGGACTCCTGTTTGTTTCGGGAAAAGGGCCGGGCGGCCATCCGAAAGGAAAACTGGGGCGCGAGTTCACGACGGAGGAAGGATATGCGTTCGCCCGCAGCGCCGGGCTGGAAGTGCTGGCCGTGGTAAAACAGGCGCTGGGGACACTGGATCGGGTGAAGCGGGTGGTCAAGGTGCAGGGGTTCGTCAACGCGACGCCCGATTTTGAAGAACCACAAAGTGCTGAACGGTTTTTCCGATCTGATGCTGGAAGTCTTCGGCGAAAACGGCAGCCATGCGCGTTCGGTGTTCGGCGCCGTTTCCGTACGGGACAATTTGCCGATCATCGTGGATTCCCTTTTCGAGGTTGAAGCATGAACCAATAGACAAGGGCGCCTTCGGCATGATTGCGCCTTTCGTTTTTCTGTGATCGAAGCCGTCATTATCGGCGGCCATCTTGCCCTGAACGGATGAGAGCGATGGGAGGGAACGGCAATTACAAATGCCTGATCGCCGGAAAGCATCGGCCGGAATTGTATATCGCTTCGGGGGGCTTTCGGGGAAAAAATTGCGGACTATTGCAGCCGCAATGGCGATTGTTTGTTCATCGTCGCCGAGAAATCGAAAGACCATTGATCCACGGAGGCAGGCTCATGAAAATAGCCTTTGTTCTGTTCAACGGCGTGACGTTTCTCGATTTTGTCGGATTCTATGACGTGATCTGTCGGCTGAACTTGTTTCCCGGCGGGCAGGGGACGACCTGGGACATTTGCGGATTGACGGAAGACGTGACGGATGAGCTGGGCATGCGGGTAAAGGTGAACCGGCTGGCTCCCGATTTGTCCGGATACGACATGCTGTTTGTCCCCGGAGGAATGGGAACGCGGAAACTGAAGGACGATCCCGCGTTTGTCGATTGGCTGGGAACGGCCCGGGACGTGCCGTACAAGGTGTCCGTGTGCACGGGATCGCTTTTGCTGGGGGCGGCGGGTTTTCTCAAGGACCGGAAAGCCACGACGCACCCGAATGCGTACGACTTGCTGGAACCGTATTGCCGGGAAGTGGTCAGAACCCGGATCGTCAAGGACGGCAACGTTATCACCGGCGGCGGCGTGGCGACGTCGATCGACATGGGCATCTATCTCACCGAACTGTTTGTGGGAAAAGTGGCGGCGGAACAGGTCAAAAAGCAGATCGACTATCCGTATCAGGCGGAAGGCATCGTGATCGTGAATCCATAAGGAGGAACCACCGTGGAAGACCAATGGAGAAACGCCGTCTGGTTCCGTACCGAAGGCCGCGTGTTGAAGCAGGTTTCGGATACACGGGGGGGAAGACGGCGATGTTTGAATACGCATATCTTTGGGGTGCACCAACCTGGAAAAAGTGAGGAGCGGTGAAAAGCATGATCATCCGCAAAGCCGTTCCCGATAATGCATCGCATATGTTGGAACTGTGGAAGCGTCTCGGTGAATGGCTCCGGGAAAGGGGCATCGACATGTGGAGGCCGGAACGTTTTTCGCTGGATGAAATCCAGGCGTTTTTCAAAGACGGGGCGGACCTGTATCTGGCGGAGATGGACGGCAGCC
>DATCLN010000133.1:0-3682 GCA_036563895.1 Paenibacillaceae bacterium | reverse complement strand
GGGCAACGCCAGCGGCATCAACGACGGCGCGGCGGCGGTGGTGCTGGCGAGCGGGCGGTATGTGGAGCGGCGCGGGCTGAAGCCGCTGGCGAGAATCGTCTCCTGGGCGGTCACCGGGGTCGATCCGGCCGTCATGGGCATCGGTCCGGTACCGGCGTCGCGGAAAGCCCTGGAAAAAGCGGGGCTGTCTTTGGAGGACATCGGCCTTGTCGAACTCAATGAGGCGTTTGCCGTCCAGGCGCTGGCGGTCATGAAGGAGCTTCGGCTCGACCCCGCCAAGGTCAACGTGAATGGCGGCGCCATCGCGCTGGGGCACCCCGTCGGCGCCAGCGGCGCGCGCGTCGCCTACACCCTGGCCGTGGAGCTGAAAAAGAGAGGATTGCGCTACGGTCTTGCGACCCTGTGTATCGGCGGCGGCCAGGGCATTGCCGTCATTCTGGAAAACCCGGAAGCGGTCCGCTGATTCAGTTGCCCAAAAAAGAAAGGAAGTGTGCGTCATTGAGCTTCGGCAAAATCGGAATCGTGGGCGTGGGGGCGATCGGCACCATCATCGGGACGGTTCTCAACGCCAAAGGCATCGAGGTTGACCTGATTGACGCTTACGACGAAAATGTCAACCATCTCAAGCGGCACGGAAGCGAAGTGATCGGCTCGATCCAGGTCAAGGCCCACGGCCCCGCCTATCACATCGACGAACTCAGGCACCGGTACGATCTGATTTTTCTTTTGGTCAAGCAGTTTGAAAACGAAACGGTGCTTCGGAAACTTTTGCCCCACCTGCACGAGCGCAGCCTTGTCTGCACGCTGCAGAACGGCGTCCCCGAAGTGCATGTGGCCAAAATCGTCGGCGAGCACCGCACCATCGGCGGGGCGGTGGGCTTCGGCGCGACCTGGATGGGGCCCGGCGTTTCCATGCTGGCGTCGACAAAGGAAGCGCTGGAAAAGTACGCTTTTGAAATCGGCACGATGAACGGCGAGATCAACGAGCGGATCCTCGAGGTGCGCAAGATTTTGCAACAGGTCGGCGCCTGCGTCGTGTCCGACAATCTCATGGGCATCCGCTGGTCCAAGCTGCTGATGAACGCGACGTTCAGCGGCATGTCCGCCGCCCTCGGTTGCACATTCGGCGAAGTGATGGACGATCCGCGGGGGTTCTGGTGCCTGGCCCATCTGGCGGATGAGACGATCAAGGTGGCCCGTGCCCAGGGAATCCGGCTGGTGGAGATGCAGGGCGAGCATTTTGACGTTTTGGAACTGAAAGAGGGCACTCCGCAGGAAGTGCTGGGCAAATATCCTTTCTTCAGGAGGGTATGGGACCGGCACCGGGACACGAAGGCGAGCATGCTGCAGGATCTGGAAAGAGGCCGGACGACGGAGATCGACTACATCAACGGAACGGTGAGCGAAAAAGGAAGGGAATACGGGATTCCGACGCCGTACAACGACAAGGTGGTCGAGCTGGTCAAGCGGAAGGAGCAAAGGAAGGAAGTGAGCACTTTTCACTATATCGATGAATTTCTGAAGCTGTAATCAGACTCCGGTATTTAGCAAAAGGGATGGGAGATGACGTTTCCGTGAGACTGAAGGACAAGGTGGCCATCATCACGGGAGCTGCCAACGGGATCGGGCGGGCCGTGGCCGAGACCTTCGCCCGGGAAGGAGCCCGGGTCATGCTGGCAGACCTCAGGGAAGAGGAGCTGGAGCGGGCCGCCTCCGCCATCCGCCAAAACGGAGGCGAGGCGAGAACCTTTGTCTGCGACGTGACCGACCGCGCCCGGGTGGAGCGGCTCATCGCCGAGACGGTGGAGATCTTTGGACGAATCGATATTGTCGTGAACAACGCGGGCATCACCGACGACGCCCAGCTGGTGAAGATGACGGAAGAGCAGTGGGACCGGGTCATCGACGTGAACCTGAAAGGCGTGTTCAACGTCGGCCAGGCCGCGGCCAGGGTGATGAAGGAGCAGAAAAGCGGCGTCATCCTGAACGCCTCGTCCGTCGTCGGCCTGTACGGCAATTTCGGCCAGACGAACTATGCCGCCGCGAAATGGGGCGTCAACGGGATGACCAAGACCTGGGCCAAGGAGCTCGGAAAATACGGCATTCGCGTGAACGCGGTGGCCCCCGGCATGATCGCCACCGCCATGACGGAAAAAATGCCGGCGCACATTCTGGACATGATGACGAAGAAGGCGGTGCTGGACCGCATGGGCACGCCGCAGGAAGTGGCGAACGGGTACCTTTTCCTCGCATCGGACGAGGCCAGCTTCATCACCGGCGCGATTTTGAGCATCGACGGCGGCATGACGATCTAGAGCCCAATGCAATCGGACAGGGGGCAGCCGAGTTGTCAAAACTTGTGGTGGAAACGCAATACGGCCTGGTGGAAGGAGTCCGGGAGGGCAACGTCTGCGTCTGGAGGGGCATCCCGTATGCGGCTCCGCCCGTCGGTCCCCTCCGTTTTCAGGCGCCGCGGGAGCCGATTCCGTGGAAGGGCGTCCGGCCCGCGGTGCATTTCGCTCCCGCGGCCATGCAGCGGGAAAGGGAAACAATGAAGTTTTTGAACGACTGCCCTTCCTATAAAAGCGAGGACTGCCTGTATCTGAACGTCTGGTCGCCGGGAGCCGACGGCCGGAAGCGGCCGGTGATGGTCTGGATCCACGGCGGATCGTTCACGTACGGGTCCGGCTCCAGCCCGATGTACGACGGCGCGTCCTTTGCGGAGAAAGGCGACGTGGTCGTCGTCACGATCAACTATCGCCTCGGCGTGTTCGGTTTCCTCGATCTGTCCGCCTTCGGCGGAGAAGCCTATGCGGATTCCGGCAACTGCGGCATGCTTGATCAGGTGGCCGCCCTCCGGTGGGTGCGGGACAACATCGAAGCCTTTGGCGGCGACCCCGGCAACGTCACGATCTTCGGCGAGTCAGCCGGGTCCGTCAGCGTTGGCGCGCTTCTGGCGATGCCGGCTGCCAGGGGACTGTTTCACAAGGCGATCTTGCAAAGCGGCACGGCCAAGCATACGCGCCCGCGGGAAATGGCGGCGCAGGTGACGGAGCGGTATCTGGACGCTCTCGGCATCCGGCCCGGCGAGCTTTCGCACCTTGAGCGCCTGTCCGCCGATGAACTTTTGAAGGCGACGGAAGTGTTCCAGACCCGGGTGTGGGGACCGGTGCGGGACGGCCGCATCCTGCCGGAGGACCCCGAACGGGCGATCCGGGAGGGAGCGGCGAAGGGGATTCCGGTGCTCGTCGGAAACAACCTGGACGAGTGGCGGTGGTTCACCCGTTTCGATCCGTGGTGGCAGCAACTGGAGGATGAACGCCTCCCGGAAGCGTTCGAGCTTTCCTTCGGGGAGCTGTGGCCGGTGCTTTCCGCCGAGGTGCTCAGGGAGAGAAGCCTGAGCCGGGATTTGTACCACGACATGATGACCTTCGAGGTGTTCACGTATCCCGCGATTTGCCTGGGCGAGTCCCAGGTGCAAAACGGCACGCCGGTGTGGATGTACCGGTTCGATTATCCGAGCCCGACGCTGGACGGTCATCCGTGGGCCTATCACGCCCTGGAGATTCCTTTTGTCTGGAACACGCTCGGCAAGGAGGGAATGGAGCGGATCACCGGCAGCGGTCCGGAGCGGTTCGAGCTGGCGGACGAGATGCACCGCGCGTGGATCGCCTTCGCCCGC
>DATCLN010000132.1:0-5454 GCA_036563895.1 Paenibacillaceae bacterium | reverse complement strand
GGACGGTTGGGAGCTGTGCCGCAGGCTCAGGGAACACTACGACTTCCCGCTGCTCATGCTGACGGCCAGGGGCGAGACGTCCCAGAAAGTCAAGGGATTCCAGCTCGGGACGGACGATTACCTCGTCAAGCCCTTTGAGCCCGCCGAACTGGTCGCACGGGTGAAAGCCCTGCTGAGACGATACCGGATCGCCGTATCCCGCAAGGTGAGCATCGGGGAAGTGACGCTGGACCGCGGGACGTTTGAAGTGACGGTCGCGGGCGAGCGCATCACCCTGCCGCCCAAGGAATTCGAGCTGTTGTTCAAGCTGGCCAGCTATCCGGGGCAAACCCTGACGCGGGAGCGGTTGATCGAGGAAATCTGGGGCTATGATTTCGAGGGGAACGAGCGGACGCTGGACGTGCATATCAACCGGCTGCGCGACCGCTTTCCGGAAGACAGGCATTCGTTCCGGATCGCCACGGTTCGCGGGCTCGGCTACCGGCTGGAGGTGCGTTCGTGAACCCCGTCCGGAAACGCCTCCTTTTTCTGTCCGCCCTGCTCATCTTCATCTTGGCGCTCGGTGTCTGCTGGACAGGCGCTTTTTTCCTCACCTCGCTGGTTTACGACCGGATTGGCGCGCAGCCTGCCGACCTTGTCCGATTCCTCGTGGATGCGGCGCTCGGTTTGCTAATGTTTGCAGGCGGACTTGCGGCGCTTTCCCGCATCGCGCTGCCCCGGCACATGGCCGGGTTCCAGGCGCTGATCGACGCGATGCGGAGGCTGTCCCGGGGTGATTTCAATGTGAAGCTGCACCTGAAGGCAGAAGAGGACGGCCAGTTTGACCGGCTCGTCCAATCGTTCAACGAAATGGCCTCGGGGCTTAAAGCCCTGGAGGACATGCGGCAGGAGTTCATCTCCAACGTCTCTCACGAGATTCAGTCGCCGCTGGCGTCCATCAGCGGCTTTGCCCGCGCCTTGCGCAGCGACCGCCTGAGCGCCGAGGAACGCAACCGCTATCTCGACATCATTGAAACGGAAAGCAGACGGTTGTCCCGGCTCAGCGACCATTTGCTCAAGCTGGCGGCCCTCGAGTCGGAGCATCCTCCGTTCAGGCCGGAGCGGTACCGGCTGGACCGGCAGCTCCGGGAGGCCGTACTCGCCTGTGAACCGCAATGGCTGGGCAAGTCCATTGACATGGAGGTGGAGCTCGAGGAAGCCGAAATCGTCGCCGATCCCGAGCTGATGGGCCAGGTATGGGGGAACCTGCTCCACAACGCCGTCAAATTCACGCCGGAGGGCGGAATGATCGGCGTCCGGCTGCGCATCGCGGACGGTGCGGCGGAGGTGAGCATCTCCGACACCGGCATCGGCATTGGGGAGGAGGATTTGTCGCGAATCTTCGAACGTTTCTACAAAGAGGACAAAGCGCGCAGCCGCGCCGGCGGGGGAAGCGGGCTCGGACTGTCCATCGTGAAGAAGATCATCGACCTGCATCGCGGTTCCATCGAAGTGCGGAGCAAACCGGGCGAGGGAACCGTGTTTACGGTGCGGTTGCCGTTGGGGCGGTGAGGGACGATGTTTCCTATAGTCGACAAAATCTAGCATCATAGGGAGGCATATAAATGAATTTTGAAAGCGTTACAATCGTGGTGCAGGACATGAAAAAAAGCCTGGAATTTTACAAAGATGTTCTCGGATTTTCGGTGGTCAGCGAATCGAAGGCGTTTTCGAAGCTCGCGCTGGACGGCTTCAAACTGAATCTGCATATTGCAAACGATTACATGAAACCGTCTTCAGGAGTAATTTTTAATTTTCACTGCTCCAACTTGCATGAAAAATATGAGCAATTGAAAAGCAGAGGAATCAACATATCGCCTCCGAGAGTAGAAGAGGGCATGTCCGGCGAATCGTCTTCCCTGGAAGATCCCAACGGAAATACGATCCTTTTATTGGCTTAATGCCGGTCAGCGGAGGATTGGGATGACCACAGCCATTTCCGTGCAGAACTTGTATATGAAGTTTAATCATACGCTTGCGCTGGACGGGGCGTCGTTCGAGGTGCGGAAAGGCGAGATTTTCGGACTGCTCGGGCCCAACGGCGCCGGGAAAACCACGACAATCAAAATCCTTTTGTCTCTCCTCAGGCCGACCGGCGGCTCCGTCCGCATTTCGGGCGTCGACGTGCTGGCGAATCCGCAGGAAGCGCGCAAGATCGTGGGCTGGGTGCCGCAGGAGACCGCCGTGGACCGGCTGCTCACCGGAAGGGAAAACCTCTATTTGATCGCGGGGCTGTACCACATTCCGCCGAAGGCGGCGAGGCCAAAAATTGAGCGGCTGTTGGAGATTTTCGACCTGACCGATGCGGCGGACCGGGTGGTCAGCCAGTATTCCGGCGGGATGAAAAAAAGGCTGGAAATCGCGGCGGGACTCCTCCATGAACCGGCCGTTCTCTTACTGGACGAGCCGACCCTGGGGCTGGATATCCATACGCGGAGAAAGCTGTGGGACTACATCCGGCTCATCAAACGTTCCGGTACAACCATCCTTCTGACCTCGCATTATCTGGAAGAGGCGGACGCGCTCTGCGATCGGGTGGCCATCATCCACAAGGGCAAAATCATGGCTTGCGACTCTCCGGCCCATTTGAAGGCGGAATACGGGCAGCCCCGGATCCGCGTGGAACCGGCCGAACCCTTGCGTCCGGAGCAGCTTCAATCCTACCTGCGGGCCTTGTCTGGAGTCGGCCGCCTTTCCGCGCATCGGGCCGACCCGCATGAGATCCGGCTGGACGTGGACGATCCGTTCGCGGCGACCAAAGCGGCCCTGGCGGAGGCGGAGAAGCTGGGGATCCCCCTGAAGGGCGTTTCGGCCGTACATACAAGCCTGGATGACGTCTTTATCAAAATCACGGGGAGCGACATTTTGGAGGCGAACGCGGTTGAATAGCTTGCAGAGGCTGCTGTTCGAAAATGTCGTGCTGATGAAGCGGTGGACCTGCCGCCTGAAGCGCGCCAAACTGACCATCATCACCGGACTGATCCAACCGGTGCTGTGGCTGGTGCTTTTCGGGCAGCTGTTTTCGCGGATCATGCAGCCGGAAACCCTGGAGGGCGTCAGCTACATCGCTTTTTTGACCGCCGGGGCGCTTGTCATGACCGTTTATGAGGCTTCCGCCGTGGGCGGCGTGGAGCTTTTGTTCGACCGGGAAACGAAGTTTCTGGAAAGGCTGCTTGCCGCTCCGGTCAGCCGATTTTCGCTGGTGGCGAATCGTTTCGTCTATCTGATCCTTTTTTCCTGTCTGCAATGCCTGCTCATGATCGCGACCGCAGCGCTTCTGGGGGTCACGGTCAAAACCGGCGTCGGCGGCGTTCTGGTCATTCTGCTCATCAGCGCCCTGTTCAGCGCGGGAATCGCCACCGTTTCCATCATCCTGGCGTTTGTCACCAAAAACCACGCGGACTTTTTCTCCATCGTCGGCTTCATGGGACTGCCCCTCATGTTTTGCAGCAGCGCGCTGATCCCGCTTTCCAGGATGCCCGATTGGCTGAACATCATCGCCCATATCAACCCGCTGACCTATGCGATCGAAGGGATCCGCAAGCTGGTAATCTTCGGTTGGGATTGGCCGTATATTTTGAAGATGATCGGGGTGATCGTTGCGTTTGACCTTGTCGTGATGGCGATTTCCGTAAAAATACTGAGGCGTGGTTTAACGGTCAGCTGATCCAAACAGTTTCAATCCTTGAATCTCCACAGCAAGCCCGGCCCACGCTCGGACCGGGTTTTGCCGTCCCGGTTATCCTTGCTGTTTCGCCATTTCTTCCACGGCCTTCATGTCCGAGCCCCGTGAAAAAGTCCATGGACCGTTCAAGATCCTTCACGTGCAGGTTCACATAGATTTGTTTGGACCTGAGCGCCATGTTCCATCCACACTCCCGATTGGTTTGGCATCACAAATACGGACGAACGCGCCGGGCGAAATTCATCGGTCATAAAACAACGGCCATCGTCCAGGACACTTCGCCTTTCAGGATGCCCCTGGCCGGCTCTTGGCTGCGGAAGCCGAGGCGAAAGCGGACAGGCCCAATACCGCTGCCAAAACGGCCGCCGTCATTTTTTGGTGAATTTTTTCATCTTCATCTTCATTCCTTCCCCTGACCGGCTTATGGCAACGATTCGGTATGCAGATTTCCAAAATCCGGCTCCAGGAACCATTTCCCATCGATCAATCTGGCATCGGCGAGGATGATTGTCCTCGACTTGAATTGGATGACTCCCGTGTCCGCTTCGATGACCAGGGTGGCCAGAATCGTTGCCCGGCCGGACCCGTCGTAATCCACGACGGCCCATTTTTCCAATGTCTCCGAAGCATCCGCCTGATCAAACAGCGTCTGGTACGACGCGGCGGTCAGCTGTTTTTGTTCTTCACTTTCGAAAACCATCGTGGCCAGCACGGCATCCAGATTCTCTTCGCTGATCGCCTGGATTAGGGTTTCAATCATTTCGAGCAGACCGGCCCTGACTTCCTCCGGAACGTTGATGGCCTGATCGAACAGTTTGTGGGGATCCAGGGGGATCTTGTTGAGCACTTCTTCGTTATGGATTTTCCATTGTCCGTTTTCTTTTCGCAGCGTATAAAGAACTTCCGCCCGGTTTTCGACGAAAAATGCGCCGCCGACCTTGACGGTCTTGCCCTTGACTCTGACGACGGCTTCCGAGTCGGTGATGGATTCGATGACGATTTCCTCAAAAGTGGTTTTGGTATGGACCCGCTCCCATTCCGAGGCGTTCCAATCCACGACAAGAGGGCTGTCGGAGGCAAACAGCGAGGCCATGCCCTGTCCGTCATTGGCCGCTTCCACCAAAAGCAGCTTGTTGAAAACCTCCAGAACGGCCTTTTCTTCCTCCGGGCTCCACCTGTCCCGGATCGTCGCGGTGCGCGTCGCGCCGTCCCAATCCACTTCTTTGCCGGACAGCGTGGACACGAAGCGAAGGCCCACCATCGTGCGGCCTTTCACGAGCCGGATTTGGTCCTTGCCGTCGACGGGGCTTCCGTTCACCAGCACCGTGTCCTTGCCCAGGGTCATTTCGATCTGGCGCTGCGGGGACGTCGCCTTGACCGTACGGGTGGCGCTGTCGTAGCCGACCTGGTAGCCGAGCCTGGTGAACAGCGTGCGGAATTCCACGTAGGTCCGGCCGTTGATGACGATCGGGTCGACGGAAAACGTGAGGACTTCGCCGTTGAGCACCACCCGGACCGGCGTCTCGGCGGCGGCTGCCGCGGTGAACCCGGTCAGGCCCAGGATGGCCGCAAGCAGGATGGCCGTCAATTTTTTCACGATCGTTTTCAACTTCATCGCTCCTTGCCGCTGATCCCGATATAGGGATGCTGTTTTTTTTACAATAGACCTCCATGCCGCTGACGCGGCACCATCAGAGGATGAAAATGGTCGTCTGCCCACCGTATAATAC
>DATCLN010000131.1:0-15917 GCA_036563895.1 Paenibacillaceae bacterium | reverse complement strand
AATCCAGGTTGTGCTCGAACCGCATGCTTCCGGTCAGAATGCCCAGGAGACCGCTCAGGATGCCGCCCCCGATGTCGATGTTCCGGGCTCCGGTGTATCCCGTCACTTCGGCGTGGCCGTCGATGGCGATGTCGCCTTCCGCGAACAGGACGCCGCCCACCTGCAGGCCCGTGACCGCGCCGAGGAACCGGATGTCCTTCTTGGCGATCAGATTCAGTTTCGTCCGCACCAGATCCACGCCGCCCACTTCCAGCAGGCCCGTGATGCTTCCGTTCGCGACAATCGTGCGGTCCATCAGGGAAAGGCCGAGCAGATCCAGGCCGACCAGGGTGAGGTTCCCTTCGATGAAAATGAGCTTGTCCGTCGGCGACAGCCCCAGCAGGGAAATGTCCAGCACGCTGTGCGGAATGTAGACCCCTTCCGCCTGCGCGGCTTTGCGTGCAGCGTCGAAGTCGAAGACGGGCCTGGGAATGAACGGAGTCACTTTCTTCCGGCCCGCGTCAAGCCCGTCCACCGCGATGTTGCCGATCGCCGTGCTGCTCGCGTATCCGGTGACCGTCGGGGGAGGAGGCTTGATCAGCAGATAGTCGTGGCGGATGCGCAGCGTCCCGTTGGCGTGGACGTCTCCGTCGACCGAAATCGGATGCGTGGTCAAAAGCCCGAGGCCGAGCAGGCCGGACAGCGTGCGCAGGGACAGGTTCCGTTCCGCGTAGACGGCAAATTGGAGCGCACTCGGCGCCGGCTCTGCCGGATCTTCCCAAAGCGGCTGTTTCAGCAGGGCGCCGACGACCTTCTCCTCTCCCCCGCAGCGCCCTTTGGACATCACCGCAAATCCCGCGTTTTCTCCGAATTCGTTCCGCCGCTCCTTCGCCTGCACGGAATAGGTGCCGTCATGAAACGGCGCGTCCCGCCAAGACACCGCCGCCAGAATATCCTCCGGCGCCAGGTTCATCCCGATGAGCCGGTTCATCTCGTAGATCGCCAGGTCCAGACCGGCTTCCGCGATGTAGTAGGCGCAGGATTGTTCCCGGTGTTTGCCCGCGCTCCTGAGCTCCGTATTCGTGTAGGCGACCGCGATTCCCGCGAGCGCAATCAGAAGGACGGTCACGACCAGGGCCAGGATGGAGACGGAGCCGCGTTCGCTACCTTTGCGTTCCGCCACCTTCCGTCACCTTCCCCCTCGGATGGACAACAACGGAAACCGTTTTGGCTGCGGGTACGGGCTGATATCCGGATGGCACGGCCACCGTGATTTTCACGAAAACGAGCCTCCCGTCCGGGCTTGCGGAAACCCGGAAATCCTCCACATGGGCCAAAAACGGTTTTCGCCCTTCGCCATCCGCCGCCCGGTACAGCACGCCGTCTTCCCAACGATACGAAACAAAGGAAGGCTGTTCGACGGTTCCCATGCACAGCAGGAGTTCGCGGTTCGTTTCGTCCGCCAGCGGATAACGAACCCCCGCCACTTCCCCCGAGACGCTCGAACGGATGTCGCGTTTCATGACTTCCAGCTTGTGCCTCAGCTCCAGCTGCGTTTCCGCCTCCGCGACCGTCCGGTCGTAGACCAAAAGGCCCTCCTTGAAAAAAAAGGCCAGAATGCCCGCCAGGATCACGGTCAGGGAGATGGAAACCAGAAGTTCCGTCAGGGTCACGCCCTTTTCGCTTCGCAGGGTTTCCGCCAGTTTCACGGCGCATCACCTGTTCGCGCGGATGCCGGCGAGCTCGACGCTTCCGGTCCGGACCACGATTTTCAGCATATCCTCCAGGGGCACATCCTCGTAAGGCAACAGGTCGAATTCGGCATCCATTCCGTCAAACCGCTCATCGATCACGAAGGGAAACTCCCCGTTTCTCGGATCAAGGCCGACCGCCCGTCCGTTCGTCCGGTACCGCCGCTCCCAGTCCAGCAGATTTTCATACGGCAAGCCTTTGAGCTGTTCCATGATCTGCACGGCCAGCTCCGTCTCCGCGGTTTCACTCCAGGATCCCACGGCGGCGGTTCTGCTGCTTGCCAGCGCGGACAGGATGGCCAGCAGGGCGACAAAACCGATGCCGAGCGCGACCAGCACTTCCACCAGCGTTTCTCCGCGGCAGTTCAGCCGGATCATCGCGACGACCCCGCCGGCCTCAGGGTTTCCCCAATTTTTGCACGACGCCGCCCACCAGTCTGTATTTGCGGTTTTGTTTCCACGGATCTTCCGGTTCTTCGTCGATGTACTTCTGGCTTACGAGGACGGACGCGTTGATTTCCTCCCCGGCGGTCCCTCCGTCCGTGCCGCTGGCGGTCGGGTACCTGCCCGTGTCGAAGTAGTAGCGCTCGACCGCCGACTGCAGGAGCTTCGCATTGGCTTCATCCGCGGACTCCTTCGCCGAATCCAGAGACACGCTGATTCTCGGAATGATGAGAATGGCCAGGATCGAGATGATGGCGACGACAATCAGAAGCTCGATCAGCGTGAACCCCTTCTCGTTTCTGAACCGTGTGCTTCTCATGATGACCACGCTCCCGCTATGCACAGGGTTATTCGATCAGCATCATGCCTTCGTACAGGGGCAGCACGATGCCGATGACCACAAGTCCGACGACCAGCCCGACAGCGATCATCAGGGCCGGTTCGATGAAGGAGATGAACTGTTCCATGTCCTGCTCCAGTTCGAACCGGTTGAACTCGGCCACATCGGCGAGCAGCGGGTCGATGTCCCCCGACTCCTCCACGGCGTGCATCATGGAAATCAGCATGTTCGGGAAAACATGGCTCTCCTTCAGCGCCGCGGCGATGGAAGCACCGCTTTGGATCCGCTCCCTCGCCCGGCCCGCGGCTTCCGCGATCGCCCGGTTATTGACGGCTTCGGAAGCGATCTGGATGGCCCGGTCGATCGGCACGCCGCCGGCGTAGGCGTCCCGCAGCGTCTTGCTGAACCGGTAGACCGCGATTTTTCGGTGGATTCTGCCCGCGACGGGCACGCGCAGGATGAACTCGTCGAATTTTTTGCTTTTCCGAAAGGCCGAAAACCACTTTGCCAGGAAAGGAAAAACGATCAGTGGGACGGCGATCGCCGCGAACGCGTACCGGTCCAGAAACGCCTTGTAATCCAGGAGCGCCTGCGTGATCCAGGGCAGCGAAGCCTGGGTGTCGCCATAGATGTCGGCGAACGCGGGCAGCGCCAGCATGATCAGCGAATGGATCATGACCAGCGCGAACATCATGACCACCGCCGGATAGGTGAGCGCGCGCCGGATCTTTTTGCGCAGCTGGTATTCCTTCTGAAAATGGTCGGCGAGGACCGTCAGGGACTGCTCGAGATTTCCCGCTTCTTCGGCGACGCGCAGCATTTTGATGAAAAACGGCGGGAAAAGGCGGCCGTGCCTGTCGAAGGAGTCCGCCAGCGGCTCCCCCGCCGACAGGTCGGCGATCACGAAACCGAGCACGGTTTTCAGTCTTTCGTGGCTCATGTACTGCCGGACCGTTTTCAGGGCTTCCACGATCGGAATGCCGGTGCGCACGAAGGAACTCAGCTGCCTGCACATGACGGCCAGTTCCTTCAGCGGAATCTTCGGCTCGAAGATGGACGGTTCGCTGCGGACGGCCGAGCAGTGGGTCACGGCATAGCCGTGCTGCAGGAGGCTGCCGACCGCTTCCTTCTCGGAATCCGCCTGGATGAACCCTTTCACCTTTTGTCCGCCCATGTTTCTCGCCTTGAACAGGAACGTCTGCGCCATAGGGCATCCCTCGCTGCCGTCTCAGGAATGGATCACGCGAAGGTATTCTTCCAGGGTGGTGATCCCCTGCGCCACTTTCCTCAGGCCGTCATCCGCCATGGTGCGAAACCCGCGCTTCTCCAGATGCTTCCTCAGGGTCGGCTCGCTGGCCTGGGCGCTGATGAGCTCCCGGACTTCGTCGTCGGCAAAGATCATTTCGCTGATCGCGATCCGGCCCTTGTAGCCGGTATACTGGCACCAGCTGCAGCCTATGCCCCTGTAGAAAACGGAAGGCGCCCACGGGTGCCGCCGGATGCCCGTGCGCTCCAGCACATGCTCCGGGATGCGCTCTTCGGTTTTGCATTCGGGGCAAATGCGCCTGACCAGGCGCTGCGCGAGCACGCCCCGGAGGGACGCGGCCAGCAGATACGGTTCGATGCCCATGTTGAACAGCCGGGTGACGCTGCCGGCGGCGTCGTGGGTGTGCAGCGTGCTCAGCACGAGGTGGCCGGTAAGGGCGGCGTGCACCGCGATTTTGGCCGTCTCCTCGTCCCGGATCTCGCCAATCATGATGATGTCGGGATCCTGCCGCAACACCGCCCGGAGCCCGCTGGCGAACGTGAGACCGCCCGGCGGGTGGATCTGGATCTGGTTGATGCGCGGAATCACGTATTCCACCGGATCTTCGATGGTGGTGATGTTTTTTTCGGGCTGATTGAGTTCCCTCAGGATGGCGTACAGGGTGGTCGTTTTCCCGCTTCCCGTGGGGCCGGTGATCAGCAGAATCCCGTGGGGGGCATGGATCGCGTCCCGGAGCTTCCGGAGATTGTCCCCCTCGATGCCCAGCCGGTCGAGGGCCAGCACGTTTTCCTTGTTAAGCAGGCGCAGGACGATCTTTTCCCCGAACACCGTAGGAATGACGGACACCCGGACGTCGATCACCCGGCCTTCGGCCTTCAGATGGAACCCGCCGTCCTGCGGGCGTTTTTTCTCCGTGATCCGGAGCCGCGCCATCACCTTCAGCCTGGAGATCACCGAAGCTTTCATCTGGCCCGGAATGGTCATGATCTCGTAAAGCATCCCGTCAATGCGGAAACGGACCGCCAGCTCGTCCTCCCGAGGCTCGATGTGGATGTCGCTGGCTCGGCGGGCCAGGGCCGTGCTGATGATGGACTGGACGAGGGAAATGGCCGGCGCGTACTGCGCCTCCGTTTCCGGCAGAAAGAACGATGCGTCCTCGTCCGGTTCGTCTCCCGCTTCCGGCCCGTCCGGCGCCGGCTCCGGCCTTTCCGGCAGATAATAGCGGCGGATCGCCCACTCGATCTGATCGGGAGGGGCGACCATGAATTCGATCCTGCAGGAGGTCAGCACCAGGAGGTCGTCCATGACCGACAGATTGAGCGGATCCGACGTGGCGATGTGCAGCGTCTGGTCCTGCATGTGGACGGGAAAAATTTTGTAGCGTTCCGCGATCTTTTTGTCGACGATCTGCCGCGCCTTCTCGTCCGCTTCCGTTCTCTGCAGATCCACGAACGGATAGCCCATCAGGGTCGCCCACGTCTGCAGCAGCTGCTTCTCCGTGACGCACCCTTCCCGGAGCAGGACGTGGATCAGCTTTTCGCCGGTTTTTTCCGCCATGTCCATGCAGCGCTGGAACGTCTCTTCGGAAATGAGGCCCTGCTCCACCAGAAACCTGCCGATCTCGTGATCCGTGACGTTGTCCATGGCTCCCTCACCCTTGTTGGCAAGGTTTTCCGTTTACTTTCATCTTAGTAGGGAAGCCCGGCCGTATATGTGAAAAAAAATCACAAAGCATGGGAAGTTTTCAGAAAGTACGGCAGCGGTGTCAGGATGCTTATGACACTCGCCATGGGGTGTCCCAAAAAGCAAAAGTGCAATTGTTTTTGCGTGAAAGCGGCTTTCCGGCAAAAACAATTGCACTTTGTACATCAAACAGGCTCATGGAATAGGGAAACGCCCGGAACATATGGCGGCCCGGTCGCCGAAAATGCCCACCAGCGTCCGGATGATCCGCGCTTCGGGCTCCTCCGTGTAAATGTAAATCCGGCGCGGCGCGGCGCTTAGCAGGCAGCTGACGATGCGGCTTTCCTCCGGCGCTTCCCGGCGGTCCGTCGCGTCCGGCGGATCGCCGCCGTTTCCCTCGCCATCCGGACCGGGTGCAAACGCCAGCGGCCGCATCCGCCCGTCATACAGGCGGAAAGCCTGTCCGCCGGCGTGAACCACGTGCACCGCGGGAATGAGGGATTCCCTGTGCTCCAGGAGTACACGCAGCACGGCGGTGAACTGCTCGTACTGCCTTTCCGGCAGCCGTTCCCGGACGGCGGCCCGCAGCGCCTCGCGCAGCTCTTCTTTCACCGGACCCAGCCGGAACCGGATGAATCCCTCCAGATGAAGACGGTTCTCCCGCTCCAGATATGCGGCGAAAGCATTCGCCATGAAGCCGGCCCGCAGCGCGGCGGTGGCGGCCAGCCGCTTGTCCGCGCAGGCGCAAAGCCGGTCCGCTTCGGCTTCGTCCAGGACGCCGTGCTCCGTCCGCAACAGTTCCCGCATCCATTGCGGTTCCCACTCTTTCATGACATGGCAGGCCAGCGCGGCGCCCGCTCGCCGCAACATCTCCCGCCCGAGCCCGCCTGAACCGGGGTGCAGCGTCAGCACGAATCCGCCCGTCCCGTCGGTCCTTTGCGGTTCCAGCCGCCACGGTCCGGCCGGACCGGCATAATTGTCCGCATCGCAGCCTTCGTTTAGCAGCTCCAGCAAACGACGGGCGGCCCGCGGGCCGCCCTCCGTGAAAATGCGCAGAATCCGTTCGCCCATCCGCGCTCCCGCTTCCTTTTCCGTGGTTTTGCTTATGTTTATGGTGGCCGGAAAAGGAATATGCGATCAGGAGACGCGGCTGGCACTTTTTTCAGTTTTCCATCACAAAGTCCCGTTCGACCACGGCGTTTTCGTCAAACACGCGCAGGATTTCGTACCGCGTGTTGCGCTGCGCGGGGATCTTGCCCGCCTCGCGGATGAGGCGCAGGATGAGCGAGATGTTCACCTTGTGCGTCGTTCCGGCGGCGGACACGACGTTTTCCTCGATCATCGTGCTGCCGAAATCGTTGGCCCCGTAGGAAAGGGACAGCTTGCCGATTTCCGGGCCCATGGTCACCCAGGACGACTGGAAGTTCTCGATGTTGTCCAGGGTGAGCCGGCTGATCGCCAAGGCCTTGAGGTACTCCTCCGGCGGCAGCTTCTCGCGGGGGAGACGCGTGTTTTCCGGCTGGAACGTCCAGACGATGAAGGCGAGGAACCCTTTGGACGGATAGCCGTTCCGGATGCATTCGTCCTGCGCCTCGCGGATGCGGAGGAGATGCAGCGCACGCTCTTCCATCGTTTCGCCGAAGCCGATGACCATCGTGGCCGTCGTATTCATGCCGATCCGGTGCGCCGTCTGCATCACGTTCATCCAGTCGCGCCACGAACCCTTAAGCCGGCTGATGCGCATCCGTGTGCGGTCGTCCAGGATTTCCGCGCCGCCGCCCGGCAGCGAGTCCAGCCCCGCGTCCCGCAGCTGGCGCAGCACGTCCTCCAGCGGGATGCCGCCGGCCACTTCCTGCATTTTCAAGATTTCCGCGGGAGAGAAGGAGTGCATGGTGATGTTCGGAAAACGCCGCTTGATTTCCCGCAGCAGATCGAGATAGTACGAAAAGGGCAGATCCGGATGCGTGCCGCCCTGCATCAGGATTTCCGTGCCGCCGACGTCGATGGTTTCCTGGATTTTGCGAAAAATGACCTCGTTGGGCAGCACATAGCCTTCCGGCGAGCCGGGCGGACGGTAAAACGCGCAGAACCGGCAATATTTGTCGCAGATGTTGGTATAGTTGATGTTCCGGCCGATGACAAACGTCGTGATGGGCTCGGGATGGCGGCGGCGCATGATCTCGTCGGCGGCGCGGCCGATTTTTTCGATCTGGTCCGATTCAAAAAGCGCCACCACATCCTCCACGCCCAGCCGTTCCCCGCCGAGCGCCCGTTGCAGGATGCGGTCCACGTTTCCCACGGCGGCTCCTCCTTTCGCTCTCCCCTAATCGTACAACAAATAAAAACCGCCCGCCAGTTTGCTTTGGACGGGCGGTGCGGCAAAGTCTTACGCGGCGCCGATTTCCCGCATCGCGGCGTCGAGGGCCTGCTCCAGGTCGGCGATCAGGTCGTCCACGTGCTCGATGCCGACCGACAGGCGCAGCAGCCGGTCGTCCACGCCAATGGCGCGCCGCACGTGCTCCGGAATGTCCGCATGGGTCTGCACGGCCGGGAAGGTCATGAGGGATTCCACCCCGCCCATGCTTTCCGCAAAGGCGATCAGCCGGATGTTGCGCAAAATCGGTTCCACCATGCGGGCGTCCTTCACCCGGAAGGAGAACAGGCCGCTGTTGCCGGTAGCCTGCCGCCGCTGCACTTCGTAGCCGGGATGTTCGGGCAGGCCGGGATGGTATACCGTCTCCACGGCGGGATGGCCTTTGAGCCACTTGGCTATGCGCAGCGCGTTCTCGCTGTGCCGCTCCATGCGCAGGGCCAGCGTCTTCATGCCGCGCATGAGCAGCCACGAATCCTGCGGGGACAGGACGGCGCCGATGGCGTTGTGCAGGAACGCCAGCCGCTCGGTGAGTTCCTGGCCCTTGCTGACGATCAGGCCGGCCAGCACGTCATTGTGCCCGCCGAGATACTTCGTGGCGCTGTGCACCACGATGTCGGCGCCAAGCTCGATTGGCCGCTGGAAATACGGCGTCAGCAGCGTGTTGTCCACGATGGTGAGCAGCCCGCGTTCGGCGGCCCAGGCGGATACTTTGGCCAGGTCGGTGATCATCATGAGCGGATTGGTGGGCGTTTCGATGAGCAGCGCTTTCGTCTCCGGCCGAAGGGCGCCCTCCAGCGCGTCCAGGTCGCCGGTGTTCACGTAGGACGCCGTGAGGCCGAACCGCCGCATCACCTGCTCGAGCAACCGGTACGTGCCGCCATACAGATCCACGGACACGATCAGATGATCGCCCTGGGAAAACAGCGCAAAAACCGTTTGCAAGGCCGCCATCCCGGAGCTGCAGGCGAACCCGCCGTCGCCCCCTTCCAGCTCGGCCGCGGTCCTCTCCAGCACTTCCCGGGTCGGATTCTTCGTGCGCGAGTAATCGTAACCCGTGCTTTGCCCCAGCCGGGGGTGGCGAAACACCGTCGCGTGGTAGATCGGAAAACTCACCGCCCCGGTGTCGGGATCGCAGTTCGAACCGATCTGCGCCAACCTGCTTTCGATGTTCATGCCTGCGCCTGCCCCCCCTGTTTGACCGGCTTGAAGGCTTTGCCCAGGATATAGGGCGTTTCCTGGTACACATAATAATTGAGCCAGTTGGAAAACAGCAGATTGGCGTGCGCCCGCCAGGTGGATACCGGCGTCTTGGTCGGATCGTCGTCGGGGAAGTAGTTCTTCGGCAGATCGATCCGCAGACCCTTGGCCTTGTCGCGTTCATATTCCCATTTGAGCGTATGCGGGTCGTATTCGGAATGGCCGGTCACGAAAATCTGCTTGCCGTCCTTCGAGGCCACGATGTACACGCCGGCCTCGTCGGATTCGGACAGGATTTCCAGCTCCGGCCGTTTCTCGATGTCTTCCCGGCGCACTTCCGTGTACCGCGACTGCGGGACCCAGAACACCTCGTCGAATCCGCGCAGCAGCTTCGTGTTCGGCTTGGTCACCCGGTGCGGGAACACGCCGAACAGCTTCTTGCCGAGCGGATACTTCGGAATGCCGTAATGGTGGTACAAACCGGCCTGCGCGCCCCAGCAGATGTGGAACGTGGACGTCACGTTCACCGTCGTCCAGTCCATGATGTCCTGCAGCTCGCGCCAGTAGTCCACTTCCTCGAACGGCAGATGCTCCACCGGCGCGCCGGTGATGATCATGCCGTCGAACCGTTCGTCCGAAATGTCGTCGAACGTTTTATAGAAAGTCGCCAGGTGTTCGGCGGGCGTGTTTTTCGACACGTGCGACTTGGGATGGAGCAGCACCGCCTCCACCTGAAGCGGCGTGTTGCCGATCAGCCGGAGGAGCTGGGTTTCCGTGGTCTCCTTGGTTGGCATGAGATTCAAGATCGCGATGCGAAGCGGCCGAATATCCTGGTGGTAGGCGACCGTTTCGTCCATCACGAAGATGTTCTCCCGCTCCAGAATCTCCCTGGCCGGCAGTTTGTCCGGAATCTTGATGGGCATGTCGGTTTCCCTCCCCGTGAAACAGGTTTGCGTCCGCGGCGCCGTCCGCCGCCGGGGGGAACGTCTCGGAGGCAAAAAAAGACGACCCGGTGAGAAAGGGCCGTCGATCGTCATCTCGGAGCGCCTCTCTCATCTCCCGAAAACGGCTACCGTTTCCGCAAGAATTAGCACCGTGCGCATCGCATGGCCGATGCGCCGGTTGCCGGGCTTCATTGGGCTAGTCCCTCCGCCTGCTCTTGATAAGATGGCTGCCTTCTATTCGGTTGTCGTTGCAATTTACAATCAAATGTAACCGAAAACCTTCTCCCCGTCAAGCGTTTTGCGCGGGCATTTTTTCGGACATCCCGTATTTCGATTTCGGCAAAAAACGCGGCAAACGCAAAACCCGTGTCAATCCTTGAAAAAATGTCTTGAACCGCCGCGCGGGGGAGGATTATACTTAACACGAATTGGGCAAGCCAAAACCATGGTCTGGAAAGGAGGAGCCGGCATGAGCGGAGATTCGCCCGAACCCGAGGCACGACTACGGACGGTCCATTTCTACCGGCGGACGCCGCGTCCGCGGATGAGGGCCCCGCGCCGGCTTCTCAGGCAAGCGGCCTCCCGCGGACCGGTTCCCGCATGTACTGCGAATCCGGCATGCGAAGGAGCGACCATGGATGAAAATCAGACGCGTCAACCGCGGCGTTTTTACGTTGCTGGACAACATCGATGAAGCGCTCGTGCCTCCTGCCGAGGGTTTTTACTGGATCGACGCGGATCTGGAAGACCTGTCCGTCCTGCAGCCGAAGTTCGGGCTGCACGACTTGGCGGTGGAAGACTGTCTTTCGGAGGAAGAGCAGCGGCCGAAACTGGAAATTTATGACGACCATTATTTCCTCGTGTTCAACAGCATCCGTTACGACGACAGGGAAATTTTCCTGCGGGCGCTCAACATTTTCCTGGGCCGGCACTACATCATCACCGTGACGGGCCAGAAGATCAACGAATTGCGCACGGTCAAGCCGATCCTCCTCGAAGAGGAGGTCGACTCCCCCGACCGCTTCCTGTACCATCTCGTCGACCGGGTGGTCGACAATTATTTCTCGGTGGCGGACCGGGTGGAAGACCACATCGAGAACCTGGAAGAAGAAATCCTGATGAACATCCAGAAGTCCCACCTGAACGAAATCATCCGGCTGCGCCGGGAAATCCTGTGGCTGAAAAAGGCGCTTGGACCGCAGCGCGACGTCATCAACATGCTGCACAAGCGGAACCTGGCGCTGATCGACGACGAGCTGCAGCAATACTTCGGCGACATCTACGAAAACATGGTGAAGATCTCGGAAACGTTCGAAACGTTCCGCGATCTCATCGGCAACCTGCGCGAAGCCTACCAGTCCAGCGTGGACAATAAAGCCAACGAAACGATGCGCATTTTCACGGTGATCGCAGCCATCTTCATGCCGCTCACCTTCATCACCGGCATCTACGGGATGAACTTCGAATACATCCCCGGCATGGACAGCCCGTACGGCTCCGTGGTGCTGCTCACCTTTATGGCGCTGCTGGGCGGCGGCATGTTCCTTTTGTTCCGGAAGAAAAAATGGCTTTGACGCCAAAATGCCGGGCCGACCCGTATCCGGACGCTTCCGGTGCGAAGTCGGCCCGTTTTTTTTCATACCGACCGGATCAAAACGCGTTGGGCGACGTCAAACGGATATAATCCAGTTCCGCATATCCCGTCCCCTTGGTGAACCGGATGGTATTGGTCCCGGCGTTCAGCTGGATGCTGAGGCCGACCGTTTTCCTCGTCCCGAAATTCGGCACGGCCGAAATCCAGCCGCCCGTGGGCGGATACGTCACGGTCCCCGCAAATGCGCCGTTGACGTGGAGCTGATGGGTCGAGCTATTGCCGGTGCCGTTGCCGTACCCGATTTCCATCGAATACGTGCCTGCCGACGGAACATGGACGCTGAACTCCACGTAACTGTCCGCGTAATCGATCATGCCGACAAATCGGGCATCCGAAGCATAGCCGGATTTGAACACGATGGCGCGGTGAATGGAAGCCTGTTCCGCTTCCCATCTTCCCTCGAAGAGGGACGTGCGGATCAGATAAAGGCAATCATGTTCGACGAAACCGTCTTTGGTGAACCGGATCTTGTTGTTGCCGGCATTCAGCTGGACGGTCATGGTCACGCTGCCCGGCGGGACCGCCCACAGCCAGCCGTTCGTCGGCGGGAATACGACCGGTCCCATGGCGTTTCCGTTGACCGCCAGCTGCTGGGCCTGATTCGAAGCCGTGCCGTTGGCGTACCGGATGACCATGGTATAAAGTCCGGATGCGGGCACGTTCACTTCGTATTCCACGTAGCTGTCCGGTTCGTCGATCTGTCCGACATACCTGCTGTCCGAAGCCAGATGGGAATGAAACACGCTGGCACGATGGACGACGGCGTCTTCGGCCTCCCACTTTTGCAGGTAAAAAGCCGGAGACAATTGGATGCAATCGTGTTCGACAAAACCGATTTTCGTAAACCGGATGGTGTTCGCGCCGCCGTTCAGCATGACCGAAACGGTAAGCTTCTCCGGCGGCGCCGCCCAAAGCCAGCCGCCGGTGGCGGGAAACGAAACCGCGGTCGCGGGTCCGCCGTTGACCGACAGGGATTGCTGCTGGGACGTCCCCATGCCGTTGGCGTACCAGATGTCCAGATGGTAGCGGCCCGCCGCCGGGACCGTGACCTGGTATTCGACGTAACTGTCGTCGAAATCGATTTGCCCCACATACCGGCCGTTGGACGTGAGCGGACTCGAAAAGAGATTGGCCCTGTGGATGAGCGCGTGTTCGGCTTCGTACCGGGTCTTGTCGGCGGCGGCCGGCACGATGGTCAGGCGGTAGCCCCAGGACTCTTTCATGCCGTTCACCCGGATGCGAATTTCGTTGTTTATAACGTCAAATTCGCCTTCCATCACCTTCAGCGGACTGCGGACGGGCGTATCGACGCCGTACCAGGGGGCCGCTTCCACCGTGACCCGCACTTTGTTGCCAAGGAACGCGGCGGCATTCACCCCTTTCACCAGGATGTCGGCCGTTCCGCTGCTGCCGCCAAAGAGGGCGTGTACCGTTTGCAGATTGGGATCGATGCTGGCGATGCCGTCCAGGCCCGTCGAGGTGGTGGAATTCGGCGCCGTCATCACCATCTGTCCCGACATGTCGCCGTACCATTTGAACAGCCACCAGCCGCCGTTGGGTTCCCCGGAATCCGTGATGAGATTGCTGAGGCGTCCCGGCCGGAACCAGAACGCGACATTGGCCGTATCGACGCCGCCGCGCTCGAACTGGGCGAAATATTGCACCATGGCTCCCGGCACCCCTTCTTCGACCTGCACGCCGTATTCGTTGATGCTGATCGGCAGGGGGCCGATGCCCAGCTGCTGCTCCAGCGCCCGGTAGGCAGCGATATGATTTTTGATGTGGGGCGTGTTGGGCGTATCCCGGTGGTTTCCTTCCGGATTGCCCAATTCATGCCAGCTGATGATGTCCGGCAGGCATTGGTTGGCTTTGCAGTAAGTCAGAAAGTCCCGCAAATAATTTTCATCGTAGTGGGTGATGCTGGGTCCCATGATGGGGGTGTCCGGGTCCAGCATGCGGATTCTGTCGTAGGTTTGCTTCCAGCCCGCGAAGAACGGTCCGGCCTTCGCGGTGTCCCAGGTCCAGTTCGGTTCGTTCCAGATCTCGTAGGCGTAAATGTTGTCGGCGCCCGAGGCCAGACGGGCGCCCACGATGGCGTCGACCTTCGCGAGCCAATCGTTCCAGTCCACCCATCGGTAGGGAAAATCCGGATAGATGTCCGGCATCCGGATCGTCACCGTGGCGCCGTGCCGATCGGCAATGGGGGCCACGACCAGCGCATCGCCGGTGGGGGCGGTTTCCCCGTTGGGCAACTGCTGGCCGCCCGGTGCCATCTGCGTGAAATTTTTCGGCTTGAGAGGCGCAATCCACCGGTCATCCGGCCGGCCTTCTTCCGCCAGGCCGTAAAGCATGCCGGATGCGACCCGGGTGACCGGCCGGTAGGGCTGGGAAAGATCGATTTCGAAACGGGACACGTCTTCCGCCGCATGGGACGGCAAAGGCGGCAGGACGAACGCCATCGCCAGGACTCCCGTGATCGCGGCAAGCTTCTTTTTCACCGTACTCACCCTCCTGCTCGCTTTCTCCAAAATTTCATCCGCGTTCCAGCTGCCGAACCCAGACCGTCATTTCCCCCTTCTTTCGGTTCCCCCAGCAGGCGTAGGGCACGAAGGTGATCGTCATTTTCCTCAGCCGGCCGGAAAGCTCCCTGTACAGCACATCCCCCCATTCTTCGGGATCGGAACGGTATCCGTCCGCCCGGATGACCACGATGCCGCCCATGAGATCATGCCGGAATTCGGTTTCGAATTGCGGGTTGGCGGCCAGCCGGATGTCCGCCAGATGGGGCCCGTTGTCGACTTCCTCCAGGCAGTAGACCACCGGCCCCCGCTGGACGGCCACCTTCCCCGCGTTTTCCCTGACCAGGGGATGCGCGGCCATTCGCTTGACCCGCATCGGGAAATGGAGCCGGATCCGGTCGCCGTTTCGCCATTCCCTTCCGAGCCGGATGTAACCTTTATGCAGCGCGCCGCGGGCGTCCACCCGTTCGCCGTTGACGGCGACGGCGGCCTCGTCCGCCCAGCCGGGCCATCGGAAGCACAGGTGAAAGAAGACCGGTTCCCCGCACTCCACCGCGACGTCAATGCGCCCATCCCAGGGATAGTCTGTCTTCATGGCCAGCCGCACGGTCCGGCCGTTCACATCCCATTCACTTCTGCTTCCCGCGTACAGGTGATAAAAGACGTCCCCGTTTTCCGCGGTGCAGACATACCGGTTCAGCGAAGCGACCAGCCGGGCGATGTTGGGCGGGCAGCATGCGCAGCCGAACCAGGGCACGCGCTCCGTTTTCACATGTTGCATGTCGTGCCGGAAATGCGCCGTCGGCGGATGCACTTCCAGGGGATTGACGTAAAAATACCTTTTCCCGTCCAGCGAAATCCCGCTCAGGACGCCGTTGTAAAGCGCCCGCTCCATGACGTCCGCATATTTGGCGTCCGGATCGAGGCGGAACATGCGGGAAGCCCAGAACACCAGCCCGATCGCCGCGCAGGTTTCCGCGTAGGCCGTGTCGTTCGGCAGATCGTAGTCGATGGTGAAACGCTCGCCATGCCCCTGCGACCCGATGCCGCCGGTGATGTACATGCGCTTTTGGGTCACGTTGTCCCACAGGCGCAGCAGCGTCTCCTTCAGGCCGGCGTCACCGGTCAGCCGGGCCAGGTCGGCCATGGCGGAATAAAGATACATCGCCCGGACGGCATGGCCTTCCGCCGTCCGCTGCTCCCTCACCGGCGCGTGGGCCTGGAAGTAGTCCAGATGGAACCAGCGATCCTTTGCCTCGCCGCCGAAGGTCGGCTCATCCAACAGAAAGCACGGCTGCCTTCCCCGTTCGTCGATGAAATATTTGGCCAGCTGAAGATACGATTCGTCGCCGGTGGCCTGATAGAGCTTCACCAGGGCCAGCTCGATTTCCTCATGGCCGTCGTAGATCCGTCTTTGCCCGGGATCCGGCCCGATCTCGCGGCGGATCAAATCGGCGTATTTCCGCACGATCGACAGGAAGTTCGTCTTGCCGGTCGCTTCGTGGTGGGCCACGGCCGCTTCGATCAGATGCCCCGCACAATACAGTTCATGGCCGAAGGACATGTCCTTCCATCTTCCATCCGGCGCCGCGACGGTGAAATACGTGTTCAGATAGCCGTCCTCGCGCTGGGCGCGGCCCAGAAGATCCACCACTTCGTCAACGAGGCGCTCCAGTTCCGGGTTCGGCGCGTATTGCAGGCTGTAGCTCGCGGCCTCCAGCCACTTGGCGACGTCGCTGTCCTGGAACACCATGCCGTGGAACGT
>DATCLN010000130.1:0-5390 GCA_036563895.1 Paenibacillaceae bacterium | reverse complement strand
AAGCAGCACCCCATTATAAGATTGTACTAAAGTCTAAACCGCGGTCTAGAATGTAGTCTGGATTTTGCAAGCGCTGTCAAGAAAACCGGGATTTCGGGAAGCCGGAAACCAGCGACTGGAGGTGGTCGTGTTTGCAAAGGTTCCGTCGGTCGGTTTCGCTGTGGCTGTGTTGCCTGCTGCTCGTGCTGTTTCCGGGGGGAAGCGCCTGGGCGGAGGATGAGGGAAACCCTTCGCCGGCGGCAAGGGAACTGCAGCGCGGTTCCCTCGAGCATGACGGGATGGTGCGCACTTATGAGTTTTACGTGCCTTCGTCCTATGACGGGTCGAAACCGGTTCCGCTCCTGTTCTCCTTCCACGGGACGGGATGGACCGGCAGCATGCAGCGGGATCTGGACCGCTTCCCGGAGCTGGCGGAGCGGGAAGGCTTCATCGTGGTGTATCCCGACAGCACGACGCTGGTGGGAGACATCCCGCCCGGTCAGCTTTCCGGCTATCTGACCCAGTGGAACGACGGAAGGGAATGGACGCTGCAGTTCGCCTGGGGAATCGACGATGTGGGGTATGTCTCCGCGCTGATCGACAAGTTCACGGCCGAGTACAACGTGGATGAGCGGAGAATCTACGCCGCCGGGATGTCCAACGGAGCCGTGTTCGCCCAGCGCCTGGCGGTGGAGCTGTCCGACCGGATCGCCGCCGCCGCCAGCGTTACCGGTCCTCTCGCGGAATGGGTGGAGCTCCACAGTGACTGGAAGCGGCCGATTACGGTCATCCTCGTGATGGGAACGGCCGACCCCATCGTTCCGTACAACTGGCGGACCGACCAGACGATCGAGTACTGGGTGAAGCGAAACGGAACCTCGGCGGAGCCGAAGGTGGAAACGCTGCCGCAGCACGCCGACGACCCGACCGTCGTTCACCGCAAGGTCTATGGGGGCGGAAGGTACGGAACGGAAGTCATTCTGTACGAAGTGGAAAACGGAGGCCATGCCTGGCCGGGCGGCCCGCAGTACTATCCGGTGGAAGCGATCGGCTGGTCCAGCGGGCAGATGGATGCGAGCGAAATCATTTGGGAGCACTTCAAAAAGCACGTCCTGCCGGATCCCGTCTTTCCGGATGTGCCGTGGAGCCACTGGGCGGCGGCGGAGATTGACTGGCTCACCCACCGCGGTCTCGTGGCGGGCAATCCGGACGGGACGTTCGGACCCGGGGAGACGCTGAGCAGGGCAGAGGCTGCCTCCATGCTGGCAAAGGCCCTGAACCTGGATCTTGCGGACAGGCCCGATCCCGGCTTTGTTGATGTGGACCAAGGTTCCGTGCATTATGCCGCCATTGCCGCCGTCGCCGCGGAAGGATGGATGGAAGCCAACGATCGGGGCGAGTTTCATCCGGACTGGCCGATGACCCGGGAGCAGACGGCCATCGCCCTGGTCCGGGCGTTCGGACTTGAAGGAGACGGCGACTTCAGGTTCAAGGACATCGCTCCCTACTATCCGGGTTACCAGGCGGTCCGCACCCTGGCCGCCAACGGCCTGGTGAACGGGTACGGGGACTTCTTCCGGCCGGGCAAACCGATTACGAAGGCGGAATTCTCGGTCTTTCTCTACCGCGCGCTTACGGGCGAAAAGGCCCGGTAACCGAACCGGGCAAACATTCAGCAAAAGGAAATCCGTCAAGGGGGAAACAACGCGATGAACAAACGAAAATCCGCCCTGCACACTCTTCTCGTTCTGCTTCTGGCCGTCGCGCTGGTCGCCTCGGGTTGCAGCTCGAAAAGCGGTTCGGGCGGCTCATCCGAAACCCCGTCTCCAACCGGACAAAGCGGGCAGTCCGGACAAGGGTCCGGCGGGACCCAGGGAGGCTCCACCGGAGAGCAGTCCCCGGGAACCCCCAAACGAGGCGGCGAGATCACCATCGCCTACGGCATCGACGTGAGCAACTTCGACCCGATCAAGGGAAGCAACGGTGCGGACCACTCCCTGCTGTGGCCGGTCTATGACACGCTGGTGAGGTTCACGCCCGATCTGCAGCCGGTGCCGGGTCTGGCGGAGTCCTGGGAATTCGAGAACGACGTGACGCTGGTGCTTCACCTGCGGAAAGGCGTCACCTTCCACGACGGTACACCGTTCAATGCGGAAGCCGTGAAGTTCAACATCGAGCGGACGAACGCCGAAGGATCGCTGGTCAGCGAACTGAAGTCGGTGCAAAGCGTCGAGGTCGTGGACGAGCATACGGTCAAGCTGCATTTGTCCAAACCGGATGCGTCGATCATCGCGGCGCTCACCGACCGCGGGGGCATGATGGTATCGCCGGCTGCGGTGAAGAAATATGGCGATGATTTCCCGCAGCATCCGACGGGCGCGGGTCCCTACAAGGTTGTAAAACATGTCAACGGCCAGGAAATCGTGTATGAACGTTACGAAAATTACTGGAACCCGGACGAAGTCTATCTGGACCGCATCATCATTTCCATCATCGGGGAAGAAAACTCCCGCATCAACGCCCTCAAAACCGGAAAGGTTCAGTTCGTGCCGGGCATCCAGCCGCAAAACATGGCCACGCTGCAGGCGGAAAAGGATATCGAGGTCATCCAGGGAACTTCTCTGCTGTACAGAAGAATTTACATCAACACCGAAATGGAGCCCTTTAACAACAAGGCGGTCCGGTTGGCCGTCACCCACGCCATCAACCGCGACCAGCTGGTCCAGGCGCTCAACCTCGGCTACGGCGAACCCGCCCATCAGCCGTTCCCGAGCGGGTACTGGGCCCATAATCCGGACGTCAAAATCGAATACAACCCCGATTTGGCGAAGAAGCTGCTGCAGGACGCCGGCCTGCAAAACGTGAAGTTCCAGCTGCTTCGCTCTCCGGACCCGTACGACGCAAGGCTTGGGGATCTGCTCAAGGCCCAGTTGCAGGAAGTCGGCATCACCGTCGAAGTGGAAGCCATGGAACCGAACGCGGCGGTGGGAGCGTTCTTCAACAAACAGTCCACCGCGCTTCTGGGCAACTGGACGGGACGGGTCGACCCGCAGCTGACGATCAACAGCCTGTATTCCAAAAACAGCTTCTACAACATCAGCAAAGCGGAAACGGCCAACAGCGAACGGCTTATTGCCGAGGCCGCCGCAACCTACGACCAGAACAAGCGGGCCGAGCTGTACGGCCAGATCATGAAGGAAGTGCTGCTGGACGAAGCGCTGGCCATGCCGCTCTTCTTCCCGCCCGTCATCTACGCCTATCACAAGAACGTGGGCGGCGTGGAGCACAACATGCTGGGCAAACCGCTCTTTGCCAAGCTGTGGCTGGAACAATGACGGGATAAAGCCAAGTCGCGGCTTTCGGTCCGAACCCGCGAAAGCGAGGATTCCCCGGTGCAGGTTGCCTGTCTGCTCCCGGCGCTTTCGCGGGACTCTTCTTTTAACGCGGATTGCCCGGCCGCCGCACGGCGACGCCTGACCCTTGCCGCCCGGTGCATCGGAACTTTTCCTGACTTGGGAGGGGAGTGGATGTTTTTTCAATTTCTGCTGCGGCGCCTGCTGTACGTCATCCCGATGGTTTTCGTGGTGACCCTTGTGGTGTATTCGCTGGTGCTGCTCATTCCCGGCGATCCCGTGCTCGTGCTGCTCGGGGAAAACGCCACGGAGGAAAAAATCGCCGAGCTCAAGAGGCAGCTGGGGCTCGACAAACCGATCATCGAGCAATACTTCACCTGGCTGTCCAACGCCATCCAGGGCGATCTGGGGCGGTCCATCTTCACCGGCCAGTCCGTGTCCGAGGCCGTTGCCGAGCGGCTCGCCGTCTCGCTGCAGCTGGTCACGGCGGCCATCCTCATCGCCGTGGTCGTCGGCATGACGCTGGCCATTCTGTCGATCTACTACGCCGGCACCTGGATCGACTACGTCGTGCGCTTCATCAGCACGCTGGGAGTGGCGGTCCCGCATTTTTTGTTTGCGATGTTTCTGGTTGTCCTGTTCAGCCTGAAGCTGAAATGGCTGCCGGCAACGGGTTTCACCAGCATTGCGGAAAGCCCCGGCGGTTTCCTGCGGGACATCACCCTGCCCGCCCTGTCCCTCTCGCTTGGCGGGATCGCCATCATCACGAGGCATCTGAGATCTTCGCTGATGGAAGTGCTGGACGCGGATTACATCCGCACCGCCTATTCCAAAGGGGTGAGCCGCTGGCAGGCGCTCTTCGGGCACGCCCTGCGCAACGCGATGCTGCCCGTCGTCACGACGATCGGCCTCATGTTCGGAAACACGCTGGGCGCCACCGTCGTCATCGAAACGATCTTTGCCATCCCCGGTCTGGGGCAATTGGCGGTCGGGGCCATCCTGCAGCGGGACTTCACCATGGTGCAGGGCGTGGTGCTCGTCATGTTCATGATGGTCGTCATCATCAATTTCCTGACGGACATTGTCTACGCGCTGCTCGATCCGCGCATCGAGTACTAGGAGGGCTTGGGAAATGAGCTTCCGAACCGTACTCCGGCGGCTGATG
The DNA here is from genome assembly GCA_036563895.1 of Paenibacillaceae bacterium. GTDB lineage: Bacteria > Bacillota > Bacilli > Paenibacillales > Paenibacillaceae > ZCTH02-B3. The sequence continues at coordinate 893 of DATCLN010000130.1, read as the reverse complement.
GCGGAAAGACTGGCTTTCATCAGCCTGATCTACCTGATGGTCCTGGTCATCGTCGCCCTTTTGGCTCCCTGGATCACGCCCTATGATCCCGAGCAGATGGATGTCATGAACATGATGCAGCCTCCGAGCAAGGAACACTGGTTCGGTACGGACGAGCTGGGGCGCGACATTTTCAGCCGTGTGCTGATGGGCGCGGAAACCGCGGTCAAGGCGAGCCTGTTTGCGGTGCTCATTCCGCTCTGCATCGGGGTTCCCATCGGGATCCTCAGCGGCTACATCGGAGGAATCGTGGACGATATTTTCATGCGCATCATCGACGGGATCATCGCCATTCCGGCAATCATCCTGGCCCTCGGGATCACCAGCGCCCTGGGCGTCAACCTCTGGAACGCGATGATCGCCATCGGCATCGTGTTCACGCCGCAGTTCGCGCGGCTGGCGAGGGGCCAGACCCTGCAGGTGAGATCCGAGCATTACGTGGAAGCCGCGCAAATCACCGGCGCGGGCACCCTCTGGATCATGGCCCGGCACATCATTCCGAACATCGCCTCCCCGCTTGTGGTTCAGGCGTCCTTCAACCTGAGCATCGGCGTGCTGGTGGAGACGACCCTGAGTTTTCTCGGCATGGGCGTGCAGGATCCGGACATCAGCTGGGGGGTCATGATCCAGCAGGCGTACAACATGATCAATTACAATCCGTCCATGATCATTTATCCCGGCATCGCCATCCTGCTGACCGTGCTGGCCGGAAACTTCCTCGGCGACGGCCTGCGTACGGCGCTTGACCCGAAATACAAAATGGATGCGTAAGGGAGGCACCCATGAGGACAGAGGCTCCATTGCTGGAAGTGAAGCATCTGACCGCATACATCAAGACGCCGAAGGGTGAAATC
>DATCLN010000129.1:0-9220 GCA_036563895.1 Paenibacillaceae bacterium | reverse complement strand
CGCCAGATTCGTCGCAAGGTCGCCATGGGCCTTCTCCTTCGGCGCTTCCACGACAAATGGCGGGAGTTCTTCCCGCGAGGCGGCGATGCCCGCCTTCACGGCCGCTTCCGCCAGCGCTTCGCGCACCTTCTCGTTCAACCGTTCCAAAACGTTCATCGCATCCCTGTCCTCCAAACAAAAAAGTCGATCCGGATGCCATCTTTTCCTTACTATATACAGGTTTTCGGGCAAATTCAACGATGCGCGGCAATCAGGCGGATCAAGCCTGCGTTCCCGCAGGCCTGTGTACCCGGCAACGGATCGTTCCGGAGGTTCTGCCGGCCCCCCGCGTTTCGCCCAATGGTGGATGCGGAGGACGTTGGGTGCAAAAAATGCGGACGCGCCCGCACGGGCCGTCCGCATTTGGGTATGGCCTTTTATTCCGTCACTTCACAAAACCGAGCAGCATCTCCCGCACCAGCTTGGCCGCCGCGATGGGCGTCTGCTCCGTGGGATCGTAAGCCGGCGCCACTTCCACCAGGTCGCAGCCGACGACGCGAGCATCGGAGCGGGCGATGGCGTGAATCGCCGCCAGCAGTTCGGCGAAGGTGATGCCGCCGGCTTCCGCGGTGCCGGTGCCCGGAGCGCACGAGGGGTCGAGCACGTCGATGTCGACGGTGACGTACACGGGCCGGCCGGCCAGTTCGGGCAGCACCTTTTTCAGCGGTTCCAGCACTTCGAACGGATAAAAGCGGGTATTCGCCTTCCCGTAGGCCCACTCTTCCCGCGAACCGGAGCGGATGCCGAACTGATAGACGTTCCCGCCGCCGATGAGTTCGGCCACTTTGCGCAGCGGCGTGGCGTGGGAAAGCGGCTCTCCTTCGTACTGCTCCCGCAGGTCGGCGTGGGCGTCGATGTGCAGCACGGCCAGATCCGGCCAGGCCGCGTGCGCCTCGCGGATGATCGGCCACGACACAAGATGCTCGCCGCCGAGGCCCACGGGGAGCTTGCCGTCGGCAAACAGCCGGCGCGCGTAGTCTCCGATGATGTCCAGGCTGCGCGCCGCGTTGCCGAAGGGCAGGAGAAGATCGCCCGCGTCGAAATAGCGGATGTCCTCCAGCGACCGGTCGAGATACGGGCTGTATTCCTCCAGCCCGACGGACATTTCGCGGATGCGGGCCGGGCCGAAGCGGGAACCGGGGCGGAACGAAACGGTAAAATCCATCGGCATGCCGAAGATGACGGCCCGCGCTCCGTCGTAGTCGTCGGAACTGAGCAGAAACACGTTGCCCGAATACCGCTGGTCCAGCCGCATCACACGCTTCCTCCCTTCTCCCGCCGAGCAGGTCCCGGCCGGCGCGTCAATCCTTCACGATGTCGGCGACGAACTTCGGCAGCACGAATGCCGCCTGATGGATCTGGGGAGTGTAGTATTTGGTGTCCAGGTCCGGAATCTTGGAGATGTCCACTTCCAGCGGATCGTACTTTTTGCTCCCCATGGTGAACGTCCACATGCCGGTCGGATAGGTCGGCACGTTGGCCCAGAAATGGCGCACGATCGGGAAGGCGTCCTTGACGTCCCGGTGGATTCTGGCGATGAGCTCGGCGTTGAACCACGGGTCCTCCGTCTGCGCCACGAACAGGCCGTCTTCCCGGAGCGCTTCGTAAATGCCGTGGTAAAATCCCCGTGTGAACAGCCGGGCCGCCTGCCCGATCGGGTCCGTGGTGTCCGCCAGGATGACATCGTAAAGGTCTTTGCTTTCGTGGATGTGCAGGAAGCCGTCCTTCACGAGGACCTCGACCCGCGGGTCGTCCAGCTTGCAGGCGATCGTCGGCAAATATTTTTTCGAGTATTCGATCACCTTGCCGTCGATGTCGACCAGGGTCGCCTTCTTCACCTTGGGGTGCTTCAGGATCTCGCGGATGACGCCCCCGTCGCCCCCGCCGACCACCAGCACCTGCTCCGGATTCGGATGGGTGACCAGCGCGGGATGGGCCATCATCTCATGGTAGACGAACTCGTCCCGCTCCGTGGTCATGATGATGCCGTCCAGAATCAGCATGTTGCCGAACGCCTCGGTCTCGACCATGGCCAGTTCCTGGATCTCGGTTTTTTCCTGGACGTAAATGCGCTTGATTTTGGTCGAGAGGGCCAGATTCGGCGTCTGCTTCTCGGTAAACCACAGTTCCGCGATGCCCACGGACCGACACCTCTTTTCTTTCCTCGCGTTGAATTCAACAAATTGTATTATATTGTAACCCTGCCAAAAAGCAACCGAACGCCCCCCGGCCCGCATACGACAAGGTACATTCTTCCATACTAGGGGATGATCGCCAGTGGCGGCTTAAAACCCGATCAGGATGGAAAGAAGGGAAGCAGCGGTGAACCGACGTTCGGCCAATTCCCGGGAAAAGGGGAGACTTGCCGGGCCAACGCGGACGACGGGTTCCCGGAGCCCGCACAGGACCCCGCGCCGGGCCTTGCGCCGTCTGGCCGCGGCGGGGCGTACGCTGGGCTGGCTGGGTCTGGCCGCGGCGACCATGCTGCTGGCGGCCGCGGCAGGCATTGCGTTTTCGCTGCGGGACGACGCGCTGCCGGCCGTCTCCATGCCCCAGTCGACCCTCGTGCTGGATGCCGGCGGCAACACCATTGCTTCCCTGCAGGGCGGCGTCAACCGGCAGACGGTGGCGCTCAGGGACATCTCGCCGTGGCTGGTGAAAGCGACCCTCGCCGTGGAAGACCGGCGCTTCTACCGCCACGGCGCCATCGATCCGCGCGGCCTGGCGCGGGCGGCGCTGGTCAACGTGCGCCACATGTCGAAGGAGCAGGGCGCCAGCACCCTCACGCAGCAGCTCGCGCGCAATCTGTTTTTGTCCCACGAGCGGACCTGGTCGCGCAAGCTGCGGGAAATGTGGTACGCCGTCCAGCTGGAGCGGCGCTATTCGAAAGACGAAATCCTCGAAATGTACCTGAACCAGATCTATTACGGGCACGGCGCGTACGGTGCGGAAGCGGCGGCGCGCCTGTATTTCGGCAAATCCGCCGGCGAGCTCACCCTGGCAGAAAGCGCCCTGCTGGCGGGCATTCCGAAGGGGCCGGGATACTATTCGCCCCATCTGCACCCCGAACGGGCGAAGGCCAGACAGCGGCTCGTGCTGGAAGCCATGGTGCAGAACGGAGACATTACACGGGAAGAAGCCCGGCGGGCGATGCGGGAACCGGTGGAGGTGCGACCGCTCCCGGAAGGCCGCGGAACGGCGGCGCCCTATTTTGTCGACTACGTCAGGCGGGTGGCGGCGGAAAAGCTCGGCATCGACGAAAGCCGGCTTTCCGAAGGCGGGTATGTCATCCGGACCACGCTGGACATGCGGATGCAGCGGGCCGCGGAGGAAGCCGTCGCCTCCCGCATTCCGGAAGACTCGCTGCTGCAGGCGGCCCTGGTGGCCATCGAGCCGCACAGCGGGCACATCAAGGCCATGGTCGGCGGGCACGATTACCTGCGCAACCCGTTCAACCGGGTGTTCGCCGCCGCCCGGCAGCCGGGTTCGTCCTTCAAGCCGGTGCTGTACGCGGCCGCCCTGGAACAGGGGGCGGTGACCGCCGCCACCCGTTTCCGGAGCGAACCCACCCTCTTTTACTACGACAACGGCCGGAAAGTCTACCGGCCCGGCAACCACAACAACCGCTATTTTCGCGAGGAAATCACGCTGCGGCAGGCGATCCGGGCCTCCGACAACATCTACGCCGTCCACACCATCATGCAGACGGGGCCGGAGGCGGTGATCGACATGGCCAGACGGCTGGGCATCACTTCCCCCCTCGGGGCGGTGCCTTCCCTGGCACTCGGCACCTTTCCGGTCAGCCCGCTGGAGTTGGCGTCCGCATACGCCGTATTTGCGAACGGAGGCGTGCGCGTCGAGCCGGTGGCCGTGCTGCGCATCGAGGACCGCAAAGGGAACGTGCTGTACGAGGCGGCCCCCCGCCGCGAGCAGGCCGTTTCCCCGGCGCTCGCCTACGTGGTGACCGATCTTTTGACCAGCGTGTTTGAACGGGGCGGCACGGCGCACCGGATTCGCCACATGCTGCACCGGCCCGTCGCCGGGAAATCGGGCACCACCGCCTCCGACGCCTGGTTTGTCGGGTACACGCCGGATCTGGCGGCCGCCGTTTGGGTCGGCCACGACCGCGGCCGATCCGTTACGGCAACGGAAGCCCACCGGGCGGCGCCGATCTTCGCGGCCTTCCTGGAAAGCGCCCTGGAAGGCGTGCCGCCGCGCCCGTTTCCGGTGCCGGAAGGCGTGGTGCGCGCCAACGTGGATCCGCGCACCGGCCTGCTCGCCGCGCCGGATTGTCCGGAACAGGTCCTGGAACCGTTCCTGGCCGGAACCGAACCGGTGGAACACTGCCCGGTGCACGGCGGGACCGTGTCGGAAGAAATCGGCGGAGAAAAAGAAAGCCGCGGGCCGTCCGCCTGGTGGAACCGGCTGCGGCGCTTGTGGGGAGGCTGATTGGTTCAAGCCGGAGCATTCACGCCAGAGCCTTCAGGCCAGGGCGTCTTTCAGCGCCTGCGGCGAGCGCTCCCACCATTCCGCGTTGTGCTCGATGAGAAGCTTGCGCAACGCCGCCTTTTCCGCCGGACCGAGGTTGTCCAGCATCACCTTCCGCTTGATGGCGGCGTCCATCCGGTTCACGTGGTCCGCGAGGATTTTCCAGCCGACCCGCGCTTCTTCGTCGATCAGCATTTCGCACGAGGCGATGCCGCCGTAGAAAAAGCCGCGCTCGTCCCGGTCGACGGCCAACCAGACCACCCACACCGGCCGGCCGTTCGGCACTTCCTCCTTGTTCGTCGTAAACCGGATGCCGCGCTCGACGCGGCTTTTCGCATGCATGGCACCGATGTCGATATAGGCCTCTCCCCGGTCGATGATGACCGAGGACACCTGGCTGAGGTCGATGGTGCCGGCGCCGAATCCCTTATGCGTCGTACCGCTTACGACGTTCAGCGACAGCTTCTTCTTGGCCGGGCGGTCGTTTTCGCTGTCCATGTCCACACCCCTCCAACGCCTGCGCGTTCCCTTTTCACTCTCCTCCATTGTATCGGATTCCTCCCTTCCCACGCCACCTGTCAGGACACCCTCTCCGAATTCATCCGGCCCTTCCGGACAGCCCGGATATAATCTTGCCCCCTCCCTCATATACATGTCCCAAAAAAGCTTGTCACGGGAGGGTGGAGCCATGCCCCATCGCCGCAAGGCGCGTTTGCTTCTGCTGGCCGCGTGCGCCCTCATCGCCGCGGCGGCGCAGCCGCTCGGACTTGCGGGCGCCTGGTTCGACCGCATCGACATCGCTCCGGCCGCCGGAACCGGCAAGGCGGGCCCGGGGTCCTCCGCGCCGGGCGGAGCGGTGAAGGAACCGGAAGCCGACCCTTCCGTGCGGCCGAAACCCGCGGCGCTCAGCAACCGGGTGACCGAATATCACATCGACGTCACCCTCGGGGAGGACGGCACGCTGTACGGAAAGCAGACGGTCACCTGGAAAAACCCCGGACGGCGCGCCGTCGGCGACATGGTGCTCCATCTGCACGCCAACGCGTTCCAGCCGGGCAGCACGTTCCTGAAGGAGTCCGGCGGCCAGCTGCGGGGCGACCGGATGGCGGAAGGCGACAGCGGCTCCATCACGATCACGTCGCTGACCACCGCGCAGGGAGAATCCCTGCTTCCCCGCCTCCACTACATCCAGCCGGACGACGGCAACCCCTCGGACCGCACCCTGGCGACTTTCCGCCTGCCGGAACCGGTGGAGCCCGGCAAATCGTTCACCATGCACATGGAGTTTACGGTCAAGATGCCGCGGGTGTTCGCCCGAATGGGCGTCGCCGGCGATTTCGTCATGGCGGGGCAATGGTATCCCAAGATTGCCGTCTATGAACCGGCCGGCACAAGGGGCGGCGGCGAAGGCTGGAACATGCACCAGTACCACGGCAACTCCGAATTCTACGGGGATTTCGGCATCTACAGCGTGCGGATCAACGTTCCCGAAACGCATGTCGTCGCCGCCACCGGGTTCCAGACGGCGCCCGCGAAAATCCGGGACGGGCGGAAAACGTACCACTTTTACGCCGAAGACGTGCACGATTTCGCCTGGGCCGCTTCGCCGCACTTCGTGTTTGCGGAACGGTCGTTTTCCGCGCCGGGCGTGCCGGGGGTGCGCATCAAGCTGTACCTGGATCCCCTTCACAAGGGGCTGGAGGACCGGTACATGCACGCCGCCACCTCGGCGCTGGCGCTGCTCGGCAAATGGTACGGCGAATATCCCTATCCCACGCTGACCATCGTCGTCCCGCCCGCCGAGGCGAACGGCGCCGGCGGCATGGAATACCCCACGCTGGTGACGGCCGCCGCCGCCCGCTCCGCCAACCCCGACTACGGGCTCGAACGCACCCTCGTGCACGAAATCGCGCACCAGTACTGGTACGGCATGGTCGCTACCAACGAATACGAAGAGCCGTGGCTCGACGAAGGGTTCGCCTCCTACACGGAAGACAAACTGATGGCCGCCATCTACGGCATTGTGCCCAATGTAAAGCTGGAAGCCAGCTACATGACCCACCCGCAGCCCCTGCGCCGGTTCGCCTGGCAATACGGCTCGCGGGACGGCTACGCGGAAAACGTCTATATGCGGGCGAAGCTGGTGCTCGTCGCCATGGAACGCCTCATCGGCGAAAAGCAGATGGACGCCGTACTGCGCGCCTACTTCGGGAAATACCGCTTCCGCCATCCGACCGCGGACGATTTCCGTCGCGTGGCCGAAACGGTCACCAAACGGGACTGGCGGGCGTTTTTCACCGCCTACGTCGACCGCGGGGAAATGGCCGATTTCGCCGTCGATTCGGCGGTGAGCCGCCCGGCGGAGGACGGCAGGTTCCTGACGGAAGTGGTGCTCAGCCGCCGGGGCGGTGTGCCTCAGCCGGTCACCGTGCTGCTTGGCTTCGCCGACGACAGCTCCCTGCGCAGGACGTGGGACGGCGTGCAGGTGCACGAGGTGCTCCGGGTGGAGCACTCCTCCCCGCTCCGGTACGCGGTGGTCGACCCCGCCTGGCAGGTGGTGCTCGACAACCGCCGGTACAACAACTATCTGAAAGCCGAAGTGGCGGAAAAAACACGCCTGCGCTGGACGGCCGGCCTGACGCAGCTGGCCGAGGCGTTGCTGGCCGCCGTCGCATGGTGAGGGGAGGAAAATATGGGCAAGGCGATCCGAACCGGCTGGAACCTGACGCTCCGGCACAAGTACGCGCTGATTGTGTTGTTTCTCTACCGGCTGCTGTGGGGATTTTTCCTGTTCCGCTTCATCGACGGCGTGGTCACCCCCATCCTGGCCCGCTATCCGGACGAACACCCCAGCAGCGAGGCGATTCCGCTTTTCTGGGCGGAAGCGGAATTCAGGCTGATCAAAACCGGTCTCATTGAAGAAACGGCGCTTGCGGCCGCGGCGTTCGTGCTCATCCGCATGCTGGCGACGCCGGCGCTGCAGGCCGGCCTGTTCCACTCGTTCCACCGCTCCGGAGGGGAAGAAGGCACGCGGGTGCTGGAAGGCATCCGGCGCTGCTGGAAGAAAATCGTCCCGCTCTACTGGCTGGAAATGGCCTTCGCCGCCCTGCCGGCCGTCTGGTTTTTCCCGCGGATCCGGGAAGCGTTTTTCGATGCGGCGTCGCTTTCGGGATTTGTCGGCTGGCTGATGCCGTACGCGGCCCTGTGGCTCGTGTGGACGTTCGCGCTGCATCTGGTGTTCCGCGGCCTCCAGTTCGGCGCCGCCGCGGGAACCGGACCGGTCCGCAGCCTGGTCCTCGCGTTTCGCAGGGCGCCCCGGATCGGCGCGGTGACGCTGGGGATGCTGGGCCCCGCTCTTCTCGTCATGGCCGCCGCTGCCGCCGTCACCCATTTCTGGGCCGGTTTTGCCGCCGTGGTCTTCCTCCAGGCGTTCCATTTCGTCCGCGTGCTTCTGCAGGTGTGGACGTCCGCCGCCCAGTTCGCCGCCTGGTCCGGCAACGCGCCGGTTCCACCTTCCTGAGTCCCCTTTCCGAAGTCTTTTAAAAATGAAAATTTTCTCATCAAACCGGAAACCCGCCGGCGGAGTTTCCGGTTTTTTCGCGTTTTTTCCCTCGGGGCTCGTCCGGCGCCTTTGATGAGCAATTTCTCATCCGGGGAAATGGCAGGAGTTCGCCCGAATAGAACGAATACTAAAGGCTGCGTGCATCAAAATGCCGAATTCCCGCGGCGGCGCGGGAAGCGGGGGAACCATTTTCGGGTGAATTGGCGCCGGAGGACGCGGGGCGTCCTGCCAGGCGCCATAGGGGGCTTCCGACCGAACCCTTAAGCTCACCTCGCAGGCAACGGAAGGAGACGGCAGCATTGCGCAGAACAACAAGAGTGGCCCTTCTGGTTCTGGTGCTGACGCTGGTTTTCGGCGCCGGACATGCTCTCGCGGCGACCGGATCCAAGCTGGAAAGCACCGTGGAGCCGCTGCTCGGCATCAAGTACCGCTATGGCGGATCGACGACGAAGGGGTTTGACTGCTCCGGTTTCGTCCGGTACGTCTTCGGCAAGCTCGGCATCGACCTGCCGCGCTCTTCGCGCGAGCTGTACAAGGTCGGCCAAAAGGTGTCGAAGGACGAGCTTCGGGTCGGCGATCTGGTCTTCTTCAACACCAGCGGCAAAGGCGTCTCCCACGTGGGCATCTACATGGGCGACGGCCGTTTCGTCCACAGCTCCACCAGCAAAGGCGTCACGTACACCTCGATGAACGACAAATATTATGCCAAGCGCTACGTGGGCGCGCGGCGGATTCTGGACGACGAAGCCTACCGCCTGCTGGCGCTCGCGGTCGAGAAGGCGGAGAGCGAAGCCGCGGCCGACGGCGCCGAAGAGGCGGACGCGGACGCCGATGCGCAGGCCGCCGCGGAGGAAACCGCCCAGGATGCGACAAGCGGCGATAGCGAAAATCCGGAACCGGACCAAAGCGAGGAGCAAGGATAAAAGCGAGACCGGAATCGAGTAGAAGGGGCGGCTAGCCCCCGTCCTCTCACACCGCCTGGCATGCGGGTCCGCACCAGGCGGTTCCGAAGAGTTAACGAAATGCCAGGTAACATTCAAGCATGCTGACCAGCCCTTGCGCCTGAAAATATCGGGTGTCAAGGGCGTTGTTCAGGTTGCGGGACATCTCCCATGGCCCCCGGCGTGAGTT
>DATCLN010000128.1:0-4691 GCA_036563895.1 Paenibacillaceae bacterium | reverse complement strand
TCGGGCCGAACGGCGCCGGCAAAACGACGCTGTTCAACCTGATCACCGGATTTCTCACGCCCACTTCCGGCTCCATCTATTTCCGGGACCGAAACATCACCGGCATGAAACCCGAATCCATCGTCCGTCTCGGCATTGCCCGCACGTTCCAGAATCTGCGGCTGTTCAACGAAATGACCGTGCTGGAAAACCTGCTGCTTGCCGTGCCGGGCCGGTACAACCAGTCCATCTTCCGTCCGCTGTTCCTGAGGCGGCAGCTCAAAAAGGCGGAAGTCCAAAACATCAATCGCGCCATGGAAACGCTCGAATACGTCGGTCTGGGCGGCAAGGCCTTTGAAATCACCGACAACCTGTCCTACGCGGAACAAAAGCTGCTGTCCATCGGCCGCCTGCTGATGACCGAAGCCGACGTGCTGCTTTTGGACGAACCCGCCTCCGGACTCGACAAAAATTCCCTCGACCGCGTCATGCCCCTGATTCAGGATCTGAAAAGACAAAACAAGACCATTCTCCTGATCGAGCACAACATGGACATCGTCCGCGGCATCGCCGACCAGGTCGTGTTCCTGAACCAAGGGCAGGTGCTGGGCGTCGGAACCGCCGAAGAGATCATGTCGAATCCGGCGCTCACGGAAATCTATTTCGGAGGAGGCGCCCATCATGGAGAAGGCGCTTGAGGTCAAAGGACTGGTGTCCGGCTACGGCAACAAGCAGGTGCTGAACGAAGTCAGCCTTTATGTGCGAAAAAAGGAAATTGTCCTGCTCGTCGGCCACAACGGCGCGGGCAAAACCACGATGCTGAGCACCATTTACGGACTCATCCCGCAGCGCGGCGGCCAAGTGCTGCTTTACGGTGAGCCGGTGCATCAGCTCAGGACCGAACAGATCGTGCGCAAGGGCATGGCGCTCACGCCGCAGGGGCACGGGATTTTCCCCCGGCTCACGGTGGCGGACAACCTGGACCTGGCTTCCTATTCCGTCTCCGACAAACGCTGGATCGAAAAGCGCAAGAAAGAAATCTACGAAATGTTCCCGATTCTCTACGAACGCCGGAACCAGCGGGCCGGCACGATGAGCGGCGGCCAGCAGCAAATGCTCGCCATCGGCCTGTCGCTGATGTCGAATCCGAAGGTGCTTCTGCTCGACGAACCGTCCATCGGCCTCGCCCCCGTCATCGTTGAAAACCTGATGAACAGCATCCGCGAGATTGTCGAGCGTTTCGACGCTTCCGTGCTGCTCGTGGAGCAGAACGTGACGCAGGGCCTCCGGATCGCGGACCGCGTCTACGCCATGAAGCTGGGCGAGATTGTGGGTGAAGAAGAAGCGAAATCCGTCGACATGGAAAAGCTGTGGCAGATGTTCTGACAGATCCGGGGATTCCCAAACACCGGGGGAGGAGTTTCGAGATGTTGGCGGTCATGAAAACCAATGACCAGCGGGGAGTTACCCTTTCGGAAATCAAGAAGCCGTCGCCGGCCGAAGACGAGGTGCTCGTCCGGGTGGAAGCGGTCAGCATCTGCGGCAGCGATCTGCACATGTACGAAAGCCTGCGCGGCTACGAATGGATCTCGCTGCCGCTGGTGCTCGGCCATGAATTTTGCGGCGTCGTGGAGAGCTCCGGCGGCAAGGCCGGCGAACGGCTCGTCGGCAAACGGGTGCTCATCAATCCGTATGTGCCCTGCGGCAGCTGCTACAATTGCCGGCGCGGCAACCCCAATCTGTGCGACGCGGGCGTCGACTCCATGGCCAAAGTGCCGGCCAAATCCTTAAGATACGGTTTCCGCGAACACGGCGGCATGGCCCGATATGCCGTTGTAAAGGCCGGCAACGCCTTGCCGCTGCCGGACGGGCTGCCCGCGGAGACGGCCAGCATCCTGGAAGGGGTCGGGATCGGCGTTCGCGCCATTGAACGCTCCAATGTGAAACCCGGCGACCGGGCCGTCGTGATCGGCCCCGGTCCGATCGGGCTGTCGCTGGTGGCTTCGCTGTCGGGCCTCGGCCTTTCCCAGCTCATCGTCATCGGCCTGCGCAAGGACGAAAAGCGCTTGCAGCTCGCCCTTGAACTCGGGGCCACCCATATCGTCTGTGCGGATGAGACCGGCGACGTGGACGCCGTGCGCGACATCACCGGCGGACAGGGCGTCGACCACGTGTTCGACACGAGCGGCTTCCATGGCTCCGTCGTCTCCGCCGTGCGCATGTGCGTCAAGGGCGGCGAAGTGATGCTGGTCGGCATCAGTCCCCAGCCGTCCACCCTCCCGACCAGCGAAATCGTGCGGGGAGAGATCACCCTCAAAGGGGTATACGGGGTGACCGAACAGACGCTGAAAAGAACCATTGCGATGGCGGCCAGCAAAAAATACCCCTACGAAAAGCTGGTCTCGCATGTTTATCCGCTGGAACGTGCCGTCGAAGGATTCGAGGCCGGGCTTGCCAAACAGGCCGTGAAAGTCGTGTTGCGTCCCTGAACGGACAGACGGCACGCCGCAAAAGTCTGCGCGGAACAGCAACGGAAACTTTGAAAAGGAGTCGGGAAACCATGAACTACATCGATTTGACCCTGGAACTGCGCGACGGACTCACCACTTACAAATCCCACCCTCCCGTTTCGATCAAACCGTCGGCGACCTTCGAAACGACCGGTCACCGGTACGAACCGCCGTGCCTCGGTTTCAGATCCAGCATGATTTCTTTCTCCGACCACAGCGGCACCCACGTCGACGCGCCGTCGCATTTTCTGAAGGACGGCAAATCCGCGGAATCGCTGGATGTCCGCAAACTGCTCGGCAGCGCGCTGATGCTGGACGTGACGCCGTGGAAAAAGCCCGAAGATCCGGTCACGGCCGATATGCTCACGGAAGCGGAAAAGACCCAGGGCCTGTATGTGGAGGAAGGCGACATCGTCCTGATCCGCACATGGCCCGGGCAATGGGGAGATGAAGGCTTCTTCGAGGCCAAGGCGCTGGACGCCAGTGCCGCCCGCTGGCTGTCCGAACACGGCATTCACGTGGTCGGCGTCGATCTGCCCAATATCGACATTCACGACAACATGAAACGGGAAGTGCATCTGGAGCTGCTTTCCAAAGACATCTTCATCGTGGAAAATCTCGTCAACCTGGACCAGGTCCCGAAGCATTCCCGGTTCATTTTCATGGGAATGCCGCTCAAGCTTCGGGACGCGACGGCGTCGCCCATCCGCGCGCTGGCGATCCTGGACGCCCAGTTCATCGACTGACAAGGAGGCCGGACCATGAACGTTTTGGACATGTTCAGACTGGATGACCGGGTGGCGGTGGTGACCGGCGCGACGGGAACCATCGGACAGGCGTACTGCAAGGCCCTCGCCCAGGCCGGCGCCAGCGTCGCGGTCCTCGACAAGGAATCGAAGGGATCCGAAGCCCTTCTGGAAGCATTGATAAAGGAAGGCGTGGAAGCCAAATATTATCAGGTGGACCTGACCGACGACGAAGCCGTTCCCCGCGTCGTGGATCAAATCGTCTCCGATTTCGGGCGGATCGACATTCTGGTCAACCATGCCGGAATGAACATCCGCAAGCCGGCCCTCGAACTGACGCTGGCCGACTGGGACAAGGTGATCGGCCTGAACCTGCGCGCCATGTTCGCGATGGCGCAGGCCGTCGCCCGCCACATGGTGCCCCGTGGCAGAGGCAAGATCATCAACACCGCTTCCGTATCCTCGGTGCGCGGGCATCCGCGCCTGGTCGCCTACGCCGCGAGCAAAGGCGGCGTCATGCAGATGACCAGGGTGCTGGCCAACGAGTGGGCGCCCTACGGGATCAACGTCAACGCCATCGCCCCCGGATATCTGCGCACGCAGCAGACGGAACGTTTTCTCGACGATCCGGAAACGATGCGTTCGATCGTGGAAAAAATTCCCATGAAGCGGCTCGGCAAGCCGGAAGATCTGGTCGGCGGGCTGATCTATCTCGCTTCCGCCGCGTCGGATTACGTGACCGGCCACATGCTGTTCATCGAAGGGGGCAGGCTCATTGACTGAGTTCGATCCGCTGGAGTATTTTCGGTCGGTCTATGACCAGGTGCCCGAATGGGCGTCCCGGTTTCACCGCTTCAGTCCGGAAGGGTTCAGATACTACACGCTGCTGCGCAATGAAGTCCTGAAGGACGGCGCGCTTTCCCGCAAGGAAAAAGAGCTGATCCTGGTCGGCATCAACGCCGCCCGCCGCTACGAGCGAAGCATGCTGTTCCATACCAAGGGCGCGGTCGATGCGGGGGCGACCGTCGAGGAGCTGGCCGAGATCGCCGCCGTTTGCGTGCTGTCGCGCGGCATTCCCGCCTGGTTTACCGGGGTGGAAGCGATCCGTTACGCCGAGCGTTACATGGCGGAGAAGGGCTTGGCCAGGCCGCCGCGGGAAGCGGGCGGCCTCCCTCCCGCAAACCCCGCGCGCACGCTGGACGAGGCGCTGGAATATTTCCGGAAGGAAGCCTCCGGCGTTCCGGAATGGGTCTCCGTGATGGCCGCGCGGCAGCCGGAAGCGCTGACCGGCTATGCGGCGTTGCGGCAACAATTGTGTCAAGCGTCTGTGAATATGTCAGGTTAACTGTTCTATGAAAATGTCAGGGATGATAGCTGATTAAACAGCCGCCGTCCTCTTGCAGACTAGCCGGATGCTGTGCTACGCTGTAACTGCTTGCTGGAGAATGGTTTTCTC
>DATCLN010000127.1:0-3043 GCA_036563895.1 Paenibacillaceae bacterium | reverse complement strand
GCCGTTGACTTCTTTGAGCTGGTCGAACGTGAGAAGCAGCGTTCCGTTGTGCTGGCCGTTATGCTTCAGGGTAATGATGCGCGCGTAGGTGGCTCCCGCCGGATCGAACGAGTCCGTTCCCGATGGATAGACAAGCACCCCGTTGTTCGTGATCACTGCCGACGCGCCCGTCGGCCACGCAAGCGCAAGCGGCAGCAAGGTCAGCCATGCGAGCCGTTTGACCAACCTTTTCCCAAACAACGCGATTCCTCCTTTTAAAATAGATGCTGTCCGATTCGCCCGGACCGCCGTATGCCGGCATCCGGTGGACCGTTTCCCTCCTTTCTCTTTCAGCCTCGGGGCCATATGATTCGGCCGGCGGTCCGGCGTCTCCGCTTCCGCGAAGCCCGCCGGCGCCGGGGCCGCAATCACCGCCGGCAATCGTCACTCCGCCTTCGTCCGGAAGCGGAGCACGTTCCAGGAATAGGGGTCGAGCACCGCCTCGGCCCTGCCCCCGTCCACCCGGGCGCCCGCCCCGCGCCGCGGCGCGATTTCGTCCGGCCGCTCCGCCGTGTTGAAGGCGTCCAGGCGCTCGTGCTTCACCACGTGGTGCTCCAGGAACGAAAGCCGGGGGAAATCGCGCAAGTCGAGGGCGAGGACGACCGGCTCCTCTCCCCGGTTGACGGCAAACACCGAAAGCTCCCCTGTTTCCGGGTTCCAGACCGCGGCCGGATCCACCACCGGCACGTCGGTGTACGTTTTCGTGTCATACCGGGGGCTGTCGACCAAACCGCGCAACACGACGCCGCGCCCGTACCGGGATACGTGCAGGAATGGATAAAAGGTGGGATTGCGCCACGCTTTTCCGCCCTTTTCCGTCAAAATCAGGGGGATTGTATTCACCAGAAGCGACTGGCAGGCGATCCGGATCCGGTCCGCGCGGCGCAGGAGCGTCAGCATGGCCGAACCGAAAACGAGCACGTCCTCCATCCGGAACCGCACCCAGTCGTAGGGACTTCCGGTTTGCCACGGCGTATACGGCACGTCCGGTTCCCGCCAGACGTTCCATTCGTCGAACGACAGGTACATGACCTTGTTGCTCCGCAAGAGACCCTTCACGTAATCGCAGGCGGCGATGGCTTCCTCGATGTGG
The DNA here is from genome assembly GCA_036563895.1 of Paenibacillaceae bacterium. Lineage (GTDB taxonomy): Bacteria > Bacillota > Bacilli > Paenibacillales > Paenibacillaceae > ZCTH02-B3. Next base: position 1,911 of record DATCLN010000127.1, on the reverse strand, counting down.
CGTTCCATTTCGAGGGGCATCGCGAGATACGTGGGCGTGTCGTTTTCGCGCTTGCCGATGTAATGGTGGATCGACAGATAGTCGGCCCACTCGTACACATGCTCCAGCACGATCCGGTCCCATTCCGGAAAGGTGGGGATCTGGCGGGAGGAGCTGCCCACGACGACCACTTCGATGTCCGGGTCGAGCCATTTCATCACTTTCGCCGTCTCCAGGGCCAGCTGGCCGTATTGCGCCGCCGTCTTGCGGGCGACCTGCCACTCGCCGTCCAGCTCGTTGCCGAGGCACCACGTGCGAACGCGATACGGCTCGGGCACGCCGTGCGATTTCCTCATGTCGCTCCAGTAGGTGCCGCCCGCAAAGTTGCAGTACTCGAGCAAATCCCGCGCCGCGTCGATGCCCCGGGTGCCCAGGTTCACCGTAAGAATCGGCTCCGCCCCGACGAGGCGGATCCACTTCATGAATTCATTCAGCCCGAACTGATTCGTCTCGATCTGCTTCCAGGCCGGATCCGGCCGCACCGGGCGAAGCTCCTTCGGTCCGACCCCGTCCTCCCAGCGGTAGCTCGACGTGAAGTTCCCGCCGGGATAGCGGATCACCGAAAGATTCAGCTCCCTGACGAGTTCCAGCACGTCCCGCCGGAAGCCGTCGGCATCCGCGGTCGGGTGGCCGGGTTCGTATATGCCGTTGTAGATGACGCTCCCCATATGCTCGACGAAGGAGCCGAACATGCGGTCGCTGACGGGTCCGACGGTGAAGTCTCTGCTGAGAATGATCGTTGCCTGTTTCACGTTGCCGCCACCCCAAGTTTTTTGATCGTTATCCTTTCAGACCGGATGTCGCGATGCCCTGCACGAAATACCGCTGCGCCAGCACATAGGCCGCCACGAGCGGAGCAAGGGACAGCGCCGCGGCCGCCAGCGTCGCGCCGTATTCGATGGACCTTTGGCCGACGAACATCGCCAGCCCGGCGGAAAGCGTCCGCATCCCGGTCGAACTGGTCAGCATGAGCGGATAGATGAGGTCGTTCCAGTTGTTCATCAGGAGAAAAATCCCGAGCGAGACCATGGCGGACCGGCAGAGCGGGAGCATGATGTGCCAGTAGATCCGGAATTCGTTCATGCCGTCCACCCGTCCCGATTCTTCCAGATCCTTCGGAAGCGTGACAAAGAACGAGCGCATCATGAAAATGCCGAAGGCGCTGGTCGCGCGCGGCAGGATGAGCCCCCAATACGTGTCGAGCATGCCCAGCTTGTAAACTTCCACAAACAGCGGGACCATGAGCACCTGAAACGGCACCATCATGGTGACGAGCACAAGCGCGAACAGGGGCCGGCTTCCCCGAAAACGCATGCGGGCGAAAGCGTACCCCGCCATGGAATCGAAAAAGACGGACAGTACGGCGACTCCCCCGGCGAAAATGACCGTGTTCCGGAAAAAGTCCAAAAGCGGAATCCGGGTCCACACCGAGACGTACTGCATCACGGTGGGCGCGTCCGGGAAAAACGACGGGGGATACCGGATCAATTCCTGTTCGGTTTTGAACGTGGACACGATAATCCACAAAAAGGGATGCAATACCGCGATCACCAAGAGCAGCGTGATTCCGTATCCGACCGCCTTGCTCCGGAAGGACGTGATTCCCATGATCGTTCCCCTCAGCGCACATCCGATGTTTCCCTGCGGAGAAAATAGCGGTACAGCGACAAAACGGCAATCAGCACAAGGACAAACAGCGCCACGGAAATCGCCGAAGAATAGCCGAGATCGTACGGCGCGGATCGGAATCCCGTGTTGTAAATGTACAGGACCAACGATTCCGTCCGGCGCAGGGGCCCACCCTGCGTTGTGACGAAAATCTGGTCAAACACCTGCAGCGCGGCGATCAGCGCCGTGATGACGCAAAAACCG
>DATCLN010000126.1:0-2572 GCA_036563895.1 Paenibacillaceae bacterium | reverse complement strand
CCCAGGATGTTGAGCAGGGTGGTCTTGCCCGAACCGGACTCCCCCATGATGGCCACGAATTCGCCTTCTTCCACGGAGAACGAGACGTTCGACAGGGCCTGAACCGGATGCTTGCCAAAGCGGGTGGTGTAGATTTTTTTGAGATTCCGCACATCAAGCAGCGCCATGACCGTTCCTCCTTCCCGGTTTCAGCATCCCCATCGTACAAAAAAAGAAAAGCCGCTGCCTTAAGTTTGACTTACATTTGCGGCCCCAGGCTTACAATTTTGTAAGGCGGCCTACAGAACGTTTATTCCACTTCCAGCGGCGCGGTGTCCAGTCCGAGGATGACCTTCGTGCCCTTTCCCGGCTCGGACTCGATTTCGATGGTGTGGGACAGCTTGTCCAGGATGCGTTTGCACAAGTACAGCCCGAGGCCGGTGGATTTCTTGTCGGCGCGGCCGGTGAAGCCGGTGTAGCCATGCTCGAACACCCGGGGCAGGTCCGCGGGGTCGATGCCGATGCCGGTGTCCTCGATGACCAGGGCGTTCGGCCGATCGGGGTGCATGTAGATCGAAATTTCGCCTTTGGGGGTATATTTCAGCGCGTTGGACAGAATTTGTTCGATGACGAACACAAGCCATTTTTCGTCCGTCAGTACCGATACGCCCAGCGGCTCGTAGTTCAGTTTGATGTGTTTGCGGATGAACGTTTGCGCGTATTTGCGTACCGCCTGCTTCACGCAGTCGTCGAGGGACACCGTGCGGAACACGAAATCCGTGGAAGGGCCGCCCAGGCGGATGTACTGCAGCACCATCTCCGCATACTGCTCGATGCGGAACAGCTGCTCGGACAGCTCGTTTTTGTCCGGGGTGCCCTCGCTTTGGAGAAGAAGCCGCATGGCGGCGATGGGCGTCTTGATCTGGTGTGCCCAGAGGGTGTGGTACTCCGACATCTCCTGATACGCGCGGTCCTTCTCGAAGATGATCGCGCTCCGCTCCTTGTCGAGCAGGCGGATGAGTTCCTGGTAATCCCGCTCGATCAGGCCGGCGGCTTCCGGCAGGGGTATGTCGGGCACGGCGATCTGGCCGCGCAGGGTTTCCAGGGCCCGGTGTTTGCGGCAAAATTGCCAGAAACGAATCGCGCCCAGGACGGCCAGAAAAAGCACGGCGAGGGCCGACGCGTAGCCGACCGCCTCCAGCGGCAGCCGGTAAAGGGCGAACACGACCAGAAAAATGACCGCCGCTCCGGCGGCCGCAAGGATCGCGATGAGGTTTTGCCGCAGAAAGGCGCCAAGTAGTTTCCAACGGTTCATGGTCCTTCCACCAGATAGCCGAGGCCTTTTTTCGTGACGATCCAGTTTTCCAGGCCGATGTCGGCCAGTTTGCGGCGCAGACGCGTGATGTTGACGGTCAGGGTATTGTCGTCCACGAACTGGTCGCTTTCCCACAGCCGCTGCATGATTTCGTCCCGCGGGACGATCCGGCCGGCGTTTTCCATGAGCAGCTGCAATATCCGGAATTCGTTTTTCGTCAGCTCGATCTTGCGGCCGCGGTACGTCAGCGTGGCGTCGCTCAGGTTCAGCACGACGCCGTTATGCTCCAGGACGTGGACCTGCCCCTGGAAGGAATAGGTGCGCCGGAGCAGCGCTCCGACCTTCGCCGTCAGCACGTGCAGATCGAAGGGCTTGGCGATGAAGTCGTCGCCGCCCATGTTCATCGCCAGGACGATGTTCATGTTGTCGGAGGCGGAGGAGATGAACATGATCGGCACCTTGGAAAATTTGCGGATTTCACCGCACCAGTGGAATCCGTTGTGAAAGGGAAGCGCGATGTCCAGCAGCACCAGATGCGGCTCGACACGCAGGACCTGTTCCGCCACGTCGCGGAAATCGGTCAAATAAATCGCGTCGTACCCCCACTGACTGAGGTGCTCGGTGATCGCTTTGGCGATGGTAAGGTCGTCCTCAACAACGACGATTTTGTACATGGCGGCCCCTCCTGAAACTACCTTGCCACCATTGGCGGTCAATGTGTAAAGGGCACCGCTTTCCGCCTGACGCTGTAATACCTCATCCCCGCCGGGATCCCTTTGATTTCCAGAACGCCCGCATAGATGAGCTCCCTCAGCCGGTATTCGAAATAGGCGTCTTCAATGTCTTGATCGCAATCGCCAATCGCGGTTCCGATCACGCGGGCGGCTTTGACATACCCCTCGGCATCGGCGGAATCGGCGACGCGGTCCAATGTATCCAGCAGAAACGGATCAAAGAAATTCGCCGGCACTTCCCGCACCGCATCGTTCTCGAAAATGCGCAGCACGCCGCCTTGTTCCGCAACGGCCGCCCATTCCTCTGCAAGCCGGCGGACGTCGGCGGCGGACAGCGGGTTTTGGTCATCGATGCGCAAGAGCGCTTCTTTCAACATGTCCGGCGCGATCTCTCCAGACCGTCTGTACGTGACGGAAGAGTCCGGGCGTCCTTGAAGCTCCTCCGAAATCGCGCAGGCGTCGCTCATGCGGACGGTATTGGGCTTGTGCCGGAGCAAATGCAGCGCGTACCGCATGCCCATCTGTTCGGTTACACTGCGGCTGG
>DATCLN010000125.1:0-7433 GCA_036563895.1 Paenibacillaceae bacterium | reverse complement strand
GCGGGGGTGTAGAAGGCGGGGATCCCCGCGCCGCCGGCCCGGATGCGCTCGGCCAGCGTCCCTTGCGGGATCAATTCGACTTCGATTTCGCCGGCCATGAGCTGGCGTTCGAACTCCTTGTTTTCGCCGACATAGGAAGCGATCATTTTGCGGATTTGTCTTTTCTGCAGGAGCAGGCCGAGCCCCCAGTCGTCGACGCCGCAGTTGTTGGAGATGACGGTCAGGTCCTTGACGCCGGTTTCCACCAGGGCGAGGATGAGGTTCTCGGGAATGCCGCACAGACCAAATCCGCCCACCATGATCGTGGCGCCGTCGGGGATGTCCGCAACCGCTTCCACAAACGAGGAATACACGGGTTTCATGACGCAATCGCACTCCTTTGCCTTTCAACCGTTGAACCGTGAAACCGTTTACCGAACCTTGTACCGTTATCCGAAACTTTGTATCGTTTTTTGAACATTATACCATTCCCGGGCCTCATCCAGAAGTCCAAAAAATACACCTTTATCTGATGTATTCTGTTGGCATTTCAAACCCGTTCCACAATCGTCGCCACGCCTTGGCCGCCGCCGATGCACAGCGTCGCCAGGCCGTAACGGGCGTCGCGCCGCCGCATTTCGTGCAGCAGGGTCACCAGGACGCGGGCGCCGCTGGCGCCGATCGGGTGGCCCAGGGCGATGGCGCCTCCGTTGACGTTGACGATGTCGGGATTGAGCCCGAGTTCCTTGAGCACCGCCAGGGATTGCGCGGCGAAGGCTTCGTTGGCTTCCACCAGATCGAGATCGTCCAGGGAAAGACCGGCCTTCTGCAGCGCCTTCCGCGTGGCCGGCACCGGCCCGATGCCCATGATGGCGGGATCGACCCCGGCGCTGGCGTTGGCCCGGATCACGGCCAGGGGCTTGAGGCCCCGCTTTTCGGCCGTTTCCGCGCTCATGATCACGAGGGCGGCCGCTCCGTCGTTGATGCTGGACGCGTTTCCGGCCGTGACCTTGCCGTCCGGCTTGAAAGCGGGACGCAGTTTGGCGAGGGATTCCAGGTTGGTGCCCGGGCGGGGATTTTCATCCGTGTCAACAACCACGGGCGCGCCCTTCGGCTGCGGCACCTCCACGGGGACGATTTCCTCCTTGAAGATGCCCTTGCTGAGGGCTGCGGCGGCCTTTTCCTGGCTGCGAACGGCGAAGGCGTCCAGCTCCTCGCGGCTCAGTCCGTATTTTTCGCACAGGTTTTCCGCCGTAATGCCCATGTGACAGTCGCCAAACGCGCACCACAGCCCGTCGCGGATCATGCTGTCCACAAGCCTCTGGTCCCCCATGCGGAAGCCGGTGCGGGCTTTTTCCAGCAGGTAGGGAGACTGGCTCATGTTCTCCATGCCGCCGGCGACCACGATGTCGGCGTCGCCGAGCAGGATGGCCTGGGCCGCCAAATGAACCGCTTTCAAACCCGAACCGCAAACTTTGTTGACGGTGAAGGACGGCACCTCGATGGGAATGTTCGCCTGCACCGCCGCCTGACGGGCGGGGTTCTGGCCGAGACCGGCCTGCAGGACGTTGCCCATGATGACTTCATCCACCTGGCCCGGTTCGACTCCCGCTCTCTCCAGCGCCGCCTTGATGGCGATGCCTCCCAGGCGGGTGGCGGAGACGTCCTTCAGTCCGCCGTTGAAGGTTCCGATGGGCGTGCGCACCGCACTGACAATAACCGCTTCTCTGTTCATGGCAATCATCATCTCCGGCAATAGTCCTGGTATGTTTCATTTTATATCTCCGAATTTGTTTTTGAACAGGTATTTTATATTAAAAAGTTTCAAATTCATGGCTAAGCCTCGGCGGGTCCGGGACGCCAGGCTTTCCGGCGGCTAAGACCGGGGTTTTTGCATGCCAGAAAAAGGATTTGCGGTCGCCAAAAAGAATATTTTTCGACAAAAGCATGAAAGCGGAACGGCAAAATCGGCAAAGGAGCGGTCGGCATGGCGACCATCATACCGGACCTTCTCCCCGAACAAATTGCCAACGACGGGGAACGCGCTTTCTACCAGGCGGCCCTCGGCTTGCCGGACGATTATGTCGTGTTTTATTCCCGCCGCTATTACGAAGATCCCGGGGAAGAGAAGATCCGCGAGGCGGATTTCGTCATCGTGCACCGGAACATCGGCTTTGTGGCGGTGGAAATCAAGGAAGGAACGGACATCCGTCACTTTGGCGGACGGTGGCACGAAGTCAAAGACGGCGGCTACGTGCCTCTGGAGAAGGACCCCGTGGAGCAGGCGCGTACGGCCATGTTCTGGCTGAGGCAGCAGTATCAGGAACTGACAGGCGAAAAATGGCCGGGGAAATATCGGTTCGCCATCTGTTTTCCGGAAACGGACCGGTTCGAAGGGCGGCTGCCACCCGATCTGAAACGGGAGAGCATCTGGACAGGCGAGGAGCTCGAAAACTTGTCCCTCACCCTGGAACGCCTGCTCGGCGCCGGCCCCGCCCCCGGGAATCCCCGTCTGGTTTCCGCCGCTTCCGAAGCGTTGATCGAGCGGGTCCTCGCCCCCAGATGCCGGATTTTCAGCTCTCTGGAGGATAGAATCTCTTCTTTTCGCAAAAGGGCGGATATCAGCCTTACGGAAGAGCAGCAGCGGATTCTGGAGGAAACCGAGGAGGACAAGCGCAAACTGTTTCTGGGAGCGGCCGGCACCGGCAAGACATTCATCGCCATGGAGAAGGCCCGGCGCTGCGCGGCGCAGGGGAAGAAGGTGCTGCTTACCTGCTTCAACAAAAACCTCGTGAATTGGATGCGCGAAAATGTCACGCATCCGTCGGTCACGATCAACAACTTCCATGGATTCCTGACAGAGACGCTGCTCCAGGCGGGTGTTCTCGCGGAAGGCGAAGTGCGGGAGGACGAGGCGTTTTACGAGCATGAACTGCCGGATCTGGCGTTCCAGCATTTTTCCGTCTGGTCAGACTCCGAGAAATTCGACGCGATTATCGTCGACGAAGGGCAGGATTTCCGCGACCACTGGATGACCTGCCTGGAGACGGCCCTTGTGCCGGACGGCGAGCTGTACATATTCGCGGATCCAAACCAAAATCTTTTCGGCGGGGAACTGGAAAAGCTCCGGCAACGGTATGACCTTTCCAAGCATCGGTTGACCTTCAACCTGCGCAACGCGGACACGATCAACGAGTGGCTCAGGCCTTTCGCCGGAGGGCAGGCGACGCGGTCCCGCCTGACCGGCGGCGTTCCGGTGGTGCGGAAGTCCTTCCGGACGCCCGAAGAACAGAAACGCCTTCTGGAGAAGGAAATCGGACGTCTGGTCAGCCAGGGCCTGCCGCCGCAGCGCATCTTGATCCTCTCCCCGTTCCGGTTGGAAAACAGCGGCCTGAAAGATGTGCCCAGGCTCCGGGATTGGCCGATTGTCGACTTTGCGTCCAGGGAATATGGCATCCGCTACGCCACCATTCGATCGTTCAAGGGGCTTGAGGCGGACGTGGTGTTTCTGATCGACCTGAGGGAAAGCAAAGCGTGCACGCCGGCGGACGTGTACGTGGGCGCTTCGCGGGCGAGGTTTATCCTGTACGTGCTGCATCATGAAAGTTGGCAAGGCTATGCCTGGGCGTGAAGTTTCATGCAACCGGCGGGTCACGGATGAAGCTGGCTAAGAGAAAGGCTTTCATGAGCGGATGAATGACTTGATGATTTATGCGAAAGACTATTATGGAGAGTCACGAACGATATTTTTAACCTGAAATATCCCAGGAAAAGGGGGAGCGGCATGGCAAGAGCGAAGACGTCCACCCGGACGCTGGCCGACATTCTTAATGCGCAGATCGCCAACTGGGCCGTGCTTTATTTCAAGCTGCACAGCTATCACTGGTACGTGAAGGGCGACAAGTTCTTCGAATTGCACGAGAAGTTCGAGCAGCTGTATAACGAAGCGGCGAAGCACATCGACGTGCTGGCGGAGAGGCTCCTGGCCCTCCAGGGAAAACCGGCAAGCACCATGCGGGATTTCCTGGCGCTGGCCTCCGTGGCGGAAGCCTCCGGCAATGAATCGGCGGAGCAGATGGTGGGAGCCATCCTGCAGGATTTCACCGCCATGAAGGCGGAGCTGAAGGAAGGCATCCGGCTGGCCGAAAGCCAGGACGACTCTTCCACCGCGGACATTCTGACCGACATCCTGACCAGCCTGGACAAGCACATCTGGATGCTGTCCGCCTATCTGGGCAGGTAACCGGCTGCGAACCGCCGGGCGGACGACCGCAGGAAAGCCGCTGTCCGGCAGGCAACCGCCCACGGGCAGCCGCCGGCAAGCAATCGCCGGCAGGCGAACACCGGCGGGCAACCGCCGGCGCAGCCGCCGCCCTCCGGACCGCGTCCATCGCAAAAATTGGGGGCCGACGATCGCAGGATCGTCGGCCCCCATTTTTGACGAACATTGGTTCACTTGACCGAAAATAATTCATTTTCTATAATAACTTTGTATCAAATTACAATACAACTAACCACAATGCGGTTCTTAGAAAGCGTTTTCACATTTTCATAAAATCCCGGGGGAGGTTATTTTGCATGAGAAAACGCTGGTTGCAGTTGGTGGCGGTGCTTTGTGTGGCAGCGTTGGTTCTTGCCGCGTGCGGCGGCGGAAGCGGTTCGTCGGGCGGGAGTCAATCGGGCCAATCCGGCCAATCCGGCCAGTCGAGCCAATCCGGCCAAAGCGGCTCATCCGGCTCGTCCGGTACATCCGGCTCGTCCGGCGGAGGCAGTCAGCAGAAGTACACCATGCGCATTGGAACCCCGACCGTGTCCCCTCACCCGCAGAACTTTACCATCGAGGAATTCAAGAAGCAGATCGAAGAGAAAACCGGCGGACAGATTACGGTGGAGCTCTATCCGGGCAGCCAGCTGGGAACCGGACCGCAGATGATCCAGGGGCTGGTCGACGGCAGCATCCAGGGGGTCGCCATCCCGAGCGGTTACTTCGGACAGGTGGCGCCGGCCATCAGCATCATCGACCTTCCGTATTTCTTTGAGAACTCCGACCACGCCTACCGCGTGCTGAACGGAGGCGGAGACGCCAAGCTGAGGGCCTACCTGGAGGAAAGGGGCATCATTCCCGCCGCGTGGCTGCGCGGGTCCGACCGTCTCATTCTCAGCAAAAAGAAAATTGAAAAAATGGACGACTTCAAAGGTCTGAAAATCTGGTCGTTCCCCAACCCCATCGCCCAGGCGGAAATCGAGTCTCTTGGCGCATCGCCGGTCAACATGAACCCCGGCGAAGTGGCGTCGGGGCTGATGCAGGGCGTCATCGACGGCGTCGCGTCCGACGTGACCTTCTTTAACGGATTTGCTTTGTACCAGTCCGCTTCTTACGTATTGATGGCCCCGAGGGGAGCCGTTGCCAACACCTTTGCGGTCAGCAAAAAATGGATGGACACGCTGCCGGCCGATCTCCAGGAGCTCATTCTCACAACGGCGAAAGACATTGTCGAAAACCTGCAGTACGATTACCTGGGGCAGGTACAGGACAAGAGCTGGGAGAACATGAAGGCCAACGGCGTGGAACAGCTCGAACCATCCGCCGAATTCCTGGCCGCCATGCGGGAAGCCAGCAAAGCGGTTCACGACAAATACCTGGGCTCCGACCCGCAGGCGAAGGAAATTTACAATGATCTGAAAGAGTGGGCCGAAAAGACGAAATGAAGATCGTCGGGCGCATCAACAATTCTCTGGTCGCGATTTCCGGACTGTTCCTGGCCGTCAGCGTCACGTTCTGCACCATCAACGCGCTGGGCAGGTATCTGTTCAACTTCTATTTTCCGTGGGCGGATGAATTCAACATTTTCCTGATCGTTTTTCTGGTGTTCCTGACCCAGCCGTGGCTGGAGACCCGGGATGACCAGCTGAAAATCGGCGTGCTGGACAACATGGTGAAAAACGGGACCGTGCTGCGCGTCATCTACGTGATCCGGGGAATCGTCACCATGGCGATTTTCGGCGTCCTGGTGAGATACGGCGTCTTCGTCGTGGAAAACACCTACGCTTCCAAAGTGGTCACCTATATGCTGCAGATTCCGCGCTATACCCTGTATGCGGCGACGACCGCGATATTCTGCTGGATCATCCTGGTGTGGCTTGCGATGATTTTCCTGAACAAAGGGGCCAAGCTGGACCAATGATGGAGATCCTGATTCCTGTCATCTGCATTCTGGTGGGCTTGGCCCTCCTGAACTTTCCTATCTATATAGCGATTCTGGCGGCCACGTTGTATCTGCAGGTTTTCGTCAACAAAATGCCGCTGCAGAATCTGTTTGTCGGATTTTTCGAATCGCTCACGATCCATTCGCTGATGGCCATTCCCTTTTTCATCCTGGCCGGGAACCTGATGGGCGTAAGCTCGCTGGGCTCCAGGCTGATCAACCTGATGGACGCGCTGCTGTACCGGATCAGAGGCGGCCTGGCTATCTCGTGCCTGGGGGCCAACGCGTTTTTCGGCGCGATCTCGGGATCGGCTCCGGCGGCCACCGCCACGTTCGGCAGAATCATCTACAAACCGCTGGAGCAGGAATATGGAGAAAAGCTGGCGACGGGCCTGATCACCTCGTCGGGCGCGCTCAGCACCATCATTCCTCCCAGCATCATCATGATCATCTTCGGGGTGGTCACGGAGACGTCCATCCCGCAGCTCTTTGCGAGCGGATTGATTCCCGGTTTCATCGCGGTGCTGGTCGTCGGCGCCTATCTGTTTGCCAAAGGGAAGCGAATCGGCCAGGAGGCGGAAAACCGGCCCCGCGAGACCGTGGGGAAGGCATTCCTGCGGGCGATTCCGGTACTGGTGCTGCCCTTCGGCATCCTGGGCGCAATCTACGCTGGCGTGGTCACGCCGACGGAAGCCGCGGGTCTGTCCGTTCTGTACGCGGCGGTTTTGTCGATTTTGATCTTCCGGGAAATCAATTTTTCGCAGATTGTCTCCGTGCTGAAAGATTCCGTCCGGACCACGGCGCAGATTTTCATCCTCATCGCGGCCAGCACGGTCTTCGCCCAGGCGGTGACCATCGCCCAGCTGCCGCGTTACATTACGGAGTATTTCAGCTCCTATACAACCGGAGAGTTTCTGCTGTTCCTGGTCATTTTGCTGCTCATCGTCGGGTGTTTCTTTGAACCCGGAGCGGCCATCCTCATCCTGGCGCCGCTGCTGCATCCGACGGCGATGAACCTGGGGATCCATCCGGCGCATCTCGGGATGATTTTCGTGTTCGCCATGTCCATCGGCATGTTTACGCCGCCGTTCGGGCTCAACATCTTTGTGGCCCAGAGCGTCTTGCGGAAGCCCGTCGGCGTGATCTACTCGTCGCTTGTGCCGTATATTGTGCTTTACATCCTCGTGTTGTTCGTGATCGCGTTCATTCCCGAATTGAGCCTGGTCCTGCCGGAAGTGCTGTTCTGAA
>DATCLN010000124.1:0-4693 GCA_036563895.1 Paenibacillaceae bacterium | reverse complement strand
GGCCCGCCATCATGACCACGGCCGTGCCGTGCTGGTCGTCATGGAAGACCGGAATGTCCAGTTCCTTTTTCAGCCTTTCCTCGATTTCAAAGCAGCGCGGCGCGGAAATGTCCTCCAGGTTGATGCCGCCGAACACGGGGGCGATGGCCTTGGCGATGCGGACGATTTCGTCGACGTCCTTGGTGTCCAGGCAGATGGGGAACGCGTCGACGCCGGCCAGCTCCTTGAACAACATCGCCTTGCCTTCCATGACGGGAAGGGCGGCGATCGGCCCGATGTCGCCCAGGCCAAGCACGGCGGTGCCGTCGGTCAGGACTGCGACGGTGTTCCGTTTGATGGTGAGGGAATAGGCCTTCGAAGGATCTTCGTGCAGCGCCATGCTCACGCGGGCCACGCCCGGCGTGTAGACGTGGGAAAGATCGTCCCGGTTTTTGACCGGTACCCTGGATTTGACTTCCAGCTTGCCTCCCAGATGCATCAGGAACGTCCGGTCGGAGACGTTGACGATCCGCACCCCCGGGATTTCCGACACGTTGCGGATCACGTCCCGCTCGTTTTCCGCCTTCGCAATGAACATCGTGATGTCGCGGATGGTGGTGTCTTTGCCGCGGTTGATGAGGTCCACCGCCACCACTTCGCCGCCGGATTCGTGAATGGCGTGCGCCACGCGGATGAACGGAACGTTGTCGTTCATCTCAAGCCTGGCGATGATGGTGTGTCTTCCGCCTGTCTGAAAAGCCATGGTATCCCGACCTTTCTTTTTGGGATGGATTGCAAACCTCGACCGGCACCGCAAAAAAATGTTTTTTGTGACTTTCTCCCCTTTTCCGCCAAAAATTTGTTATATAACAATTTCACACATCTTTAATGAGTACTAATGTTAATCATGCGTACAGGGATTGTCAATAGAATGGACAAATGAAAAACCCGCTCCCTGAAATTTCAAAATTGGAACTGTATTCGGACATCCGGCGCAGCGGGTCGTGTGCCAGGTGAGAGGCACGGAGGCCCGAACCGAAGCTTTCAGCGGCTCCGCACCAGCAGCCGGACCGCCTCCCGCACCGCCTTGTCGCGGGCGGCGGCGCCGGCTTCCTTTGTTTCCGACAGGCACCGTTCGAGATTGGACGCCACGATCAGGGCCAGCGCCCGGTCCACCGCGCTGCGGATGGCCGCCAGCTGGTTGACCACTTCCTTGCACGGAGCCCCCGTCTCCATCATGTTCAGCACGCCGCGCACCTGCCCTTCCACCCGGCGCAGTCTTTTTTTCACGCTTTCGTCGTAATGCATGGCCACATTGTTCCCCCCGCTTTTCCCCGACTGTATGCCTGGCTCCATTATAGCGCATTGCGGCGGCGCTTCCCCGCACCGGCATGAACCCCCAACCAGATCACACCATTTGTTGCAAAATTCCGACACCGCTTCCGCAATGTGTTCCCCGTCACACCTGGGCTATCCGGCATGCTTTACGCTGGAATCAACAAAGAGGATCGGACCCGTTTCCCGCCGGCGGAAAAAAGTCTGCGCGCCTCTTGAAAACCTGGCAAAGGAGAGGATGGAACATGGCACGTCGTCGGATCCGGCTTCTGTCGCTTGTCGTCGTTCTGGCGCTCGTCCTGTCCTCCTGCCGCGCAGCGACCGGAGATCGGCAGAATGCGGCGCCGGCTTCCCCGGAGGCTTCCGCGGAAACGGCGACGAAAATCAACCAGCCGCCCGTGGAGCCGATCATCGAACGGGACGGCAACATCGTGAACATCGTCATGACGGCGCAGGTCACGGACGTGGAAATTTCGGAAGGGGTCTTCTACAACGCCTGGACGTTCAACGGCACGGTTCCCGGCCCGGTGATCCGGGTCAGGGAAGGCGACATCATCCGTTTCACGCTGAAAAATCTGGATCCCAAGATTCCGCACTCCATGGACTTTCACGCGGTGCACGCGTCGCCGGGCAAAAAGTTCATCGACGTGGCGCCGGGTGAAGAAGGAACCTTCGAGTACCCGGCGAACACGCCCGGCGTGTTTATGTACCACTGCGGCACCCAGCCGGTGCTCGCCCACATCGCCAACGGCATGTACGGCGTCATCATCGTGGAGCCGAAGGACGGCTACCCGTCCGATGCGGACATCGACCGCGAATACGTCCTGGTGCAAAGCGAGTGGTACAAGGAGCGCGATTTCAACTCGTTCCTGAACGAAGAGCCCGAATACGTGGTGTTCAACGGCAACGACTTCGGCCTGAAAAAGAATCCGCTGACCGCAAAGGTCGGGGATACGGTGCGGATCCGCGTGCTCAACGCGGGGCCGAACGAAGGGTCGTCCTTCCACGTCGTCGGTACGACGTTTGACCGGGTGTACCTCGACGGCAATCCGAAAAACGTGCTGTACGGCCTGCAAACGGTGATGCTTCCCGCCAGCGGCGGCGCCGTCGTCGAGTTCAGGGTGCTCGAGGAAGGCGACTACCCGGTCGTCACCCACCAGTTCAACCACGCGACGAAGGGCGCGGTGGCCATCCTGCGGGTGACGGCGGACGGGAGGGACACCGGCGAACCGGCAGCGGGCCATTGAACGGATGACCGGCCAAACGAAAGCGGGGCAAAAATGCGCGATCTGTGACCGCGCTCACAATGCCCCGCTTTTCATGGTTCTATAATGGGGACCGAACTTGGATACCCAAATTCCGACGCAGGGAGGTATGCCGGATGAGCGCTTTCGCCGCCACCGTCAACGCCACGGAGTATCCGCCGCAGCTCAAGCACAAGGTCATTTTCGAGACCTTCAACAAATTGCAGTCCAACGAAGCGATGCTCCTGATCAACGACCACGACCCCATTCCGCTCCGCTTCCAGTTCGAAGCGATGTACCCGGGCCGGTTCAGCTGGGAGTACATCGAGCGGGGACCGGAAATCTTCCGGGTCAAAATCGGCAAGCTGTAACGGAGGGTCCGCCATGGCGCAGATCATCCGGACCGGAGACAAGGCCATCCGGATCAAGGTCACCCTGGAGGACGCCGTTGCGATGATCCGTGAAGCAGCCCGTCATCCGGAAGAATACGCGCACGACATCGCCGTCATTTACGAGAAAATGCCCGAATTCGGCTACACGCACTTCTGCTTCTACGCCTATGACAGCGCGCGGCTGTTCGAACGCATCCTGGACGACGACCCGAAAAAGTACCTGTCCCTGACCCTCGACGCGCCGGACGCGTTCTTCTACGCGCTGTACGGCGGCATGGCGGGCCTGTACGAGACGATGAAACAGGAGCGGAAGACCGACGCTCCCGCGGAGGAAGCCGGTTCTCCCGCCGAAGGAGGTGTTCAGGCATGAACGCAAGCGAAGCCCGCAAGGTGGAGCTCGACGTCCGGCCCCATCTGAAAAACAAGCTGGAGCCTTTCCAGCTCATCATGGACACGGTCAAAACCCTCGGGCCCGATGACGTGTTCGTGCTCCACGCGCCCTTCAAGCCGACGCCGCTGCTCGGCGTGATGAAGATGAAAGGCTTTGCGGGCAGGGCGGTGCCCGTGGAAAAAGACCACTGGATCGTGCACTTCGTCCGCAAAAAGAACCGGCACTGGCTGGACGAGCTGGCCCCCGCGGAAGGCGCGGACGGCCAGGCGGACGCATCCGCCGAACCGGACCTGCCCGCCGGCATGCCGTTCCCGGTCCGTCCGAACGCCGTGGAAACCGGCGAAGATGCGGACGAATCCGGTCCTTCCGGCCGGGAGCCGGTTGGCGAGCCGAGAACCATCGAGCTGGACAACCGCGGCCTCGAGCCGCCGCAGCCGATGATCCGCACGCTGGCCGCCCTGGAGCGCTGCCGGCCCGGAGACACGGTGCGCATCCACAACGACCGGGTGCCTGTGTTTTTGCTCGAGGAATTGCGGAACCTTGGCTACCCCTACGAAGTGGAAGAACAGCCCGACGGGTCGGCGAAGGTGACCATCCGCAAGGTATAAAGGAGCCAACGCAAAAGGGAGCGATCGCCATGAGCCGTCTCCCCCTGGTGTTCATCATCACCGGAATGATCGGTTTCGCGCTGTTTCACGCGGTTTCCCTGTGCTCGCTGCTCGGCTGGCTGGACGCCGGCGTGCGCGGCCCGGAAGGCTGGTTCAACGCCCACCTGTTCGTGCTCGGCTGGGCGACCATGCTGGCCATGGGCGCCTATTACCAGCTGATCAGCGTCGTCCTGCAGACGAAAATCCACAGCGAAAAGCTGGGCTTCCTGCATTATGCGACCTTCACCGTCGGGCTGTTCGGCCTCCTGTTCGGCTTCGCCCTGGGGAAGACGGCGATGATCGCGCTGTTTGCCGCCCTCGCCTTCGCGGGCATTCTGCTTTTTGCATGGAACGTCGGAGCCACGCTTCTCGGCGCGGCCAAATGGGACGCGATTACCTCAAGCGCGGGCATGGCGGTGCTGTATCTCGTTTTGACCGGTCTGGCCGGGATGGCGATGGGGGTCAACTTTGCCGCCGGCTGGTGGAACGATCTGCACCAGCGCCTGTTCGGCACGCACATCTGGCTCGGCACCGTCGGCTGGTTCGGGCTGCTCATCACCGGTTTCAGCTACAAGATGCTGCCGATGTTTTTCCTTTCCCACGGGCATCCGACCGCGCTGCAGAAAGCGGTGTTCGTCCTCTGGAACGCGGCGGTACTTGCAGGGGCGGCGGTGCTTCTGGCCGGCGGCGGTGCGACGCCGATGC
>DATCLN010000123.1:0-7558 GCA_036563895.1 Paenibacillaceae bacterium | reverse complement strand
CGTCCGTCTGGAGAGCGGTTCGGACGACCGCGCGCTGCGGGGCGAGATCGCCTTCGACAACCTGAAATTGCACTATCCTGCTGTAGACGCCGAGCCGCCGCGGGCGGAAATCGTCCTGAAAAGCGGCAGCACGGAGGCCGTTCGGAACGGAGAGGCGATCCGGCTGGACGCGGCGCCGTTCCAGCAGGACGGTGTCACCTATGTTCCGCTCCGGTTCATCGCCGATTCGCTGGGAGGCAGCGTCCTTTGGGACAACGGGCTGAAGCGCGTTACCGTGCTCCGTGATTTCGACATGGTGGAGCTGCGCGTGAACAGCCCGGACATGACGGTAAACGGCGTGCGGCAGGCCGCCGCGGCTTCGCCTCTGATCCGGAACGGACGGGTCATGGTGCCGGTCCGGGTGGTCGCCGAACAGCTGGGCCTGCAGGTTGTGTGGGACGGCCAGGCGAAAACGATCACGATCCGTTGAGCGAAAATATTATAATATTACTCAGAAATTCTCAGACATGTCCACCCGAATCCGGCAAGTGTGATATGATATTTTTGGAAGCGGATGAAGCGGCAAGTTCGAGGGAGGCGCGATGGAGGCGCAGAGAAAACGGGAGCTGACGGAATTTGTGGATGACCATGGCGCGCAGCTCGAGCGCATCATCCAGCATGCCATCGAGGTCATCGAGGACAGCAAGACCCAGGTTTTCACCATCTATGAATCGTTTATCAAGGAACTGGCCCTGCTGGAAGAAGAGCTGGAACGGGTCCTGCGCGAAGTGGAGGAAACGATCCCCATCGTCAACCGGCTGGAATGGGAGTTCCGCCTGGCGCGCGTCAAGCTGACGGAGGTGTCCCGGGATTTCGTCCAGTACAACGAGGAGGATATCAAGGCCGCTTACGAGAAGGCGACCCGCATCCAGCTGGATTTGATGGTGTACCGGGAGAAGGAGCAATACCTTCGGTCCCGCCGCGACGAGCTGCAGAAGCGCATCCGCATGCTCGAACGCTCCATCGAACGCGCCGAATCCGTCGTCTCCCAGCTGAACGTGGTGTCCGAGTACCTTTCCGGCGATTTGTCCAATGTTTCGCGCATCCTGGAAACCGTGAAAAGCCGCCAGCTTCTCGGGCTCAAGATCATCATGGCCCAGGAGGAGGAGCGGAAGCGCGTGGCCCGCGAAATCCACGACGGCCCCGCGCAAACGCTGGCCAACCTCGTGCTGAAGACGGAGATCGCCGAACGTTTTCTGGAAATGGACGACATTGAGAATCTCCGGGCGGAGCTGGCCGATCTGAGGACGCAGCTCCGCAGCGGGCTCGAGGAAATCCGCAAAATCATTTTCCTGTTGCGCCCGATGGCCCTGGACGATCTGGGCCTTACGCCGACATTGCGAAAATATGTGCAAGATTTCGAAGAGCGGACCCGGATCAAGGCTTCCTTCGAAGCGACGGGCAAGGAAAGGCGGCTCCCCGGGGCGATGGAAGTGGCGCTGTTCAGGCTCGCCCAGGAAGCGCTCAACAACGTCCAAAGGCACGCGCGGGCCACGTTCGTATCCTTGAAGCTGAATTTTACCGACACCGAAGTCCAGATGACGATCGAGGACAACGGCGTGGGGTTCCGGATGAATGAACGCAATCCCCGCGAGAGGGCGAAGCTGCAGTCCCGGTTCGGCCTGATGGGCATGCGGGAACGCGTGGAGCTTCTGCAGGGCACCCTTCAGATCGACAGCGCCCCGGGTCAGGGCACGACCATACGCATCACGCTCCCTCTCCGCGAGGGATTCGGAAAGGAGTAGATGCCAGATGGAAGCCATGACGGACATGACCGGCGTAAACGGAGCGGCGCGGGAAAACCGCGTGATCACCGTGGTGGTGGCGGACGACCACAAGCTGTTCCGCGAGGGGCTCAAACGGATCCTCAACATGGAGCAGGATCTCGAAGTGATCGGCGAATGCGCCGACGGCCGGCAGGTGATCGAGTTCTGCCAGCAGCACAAGCCCGATGTCGTGCTGTTGGACATCAACATGCCCGTGGAGAACGGCGTGACGGCCACGGAGAAGCTGCGGGAAATGTGTCCCGACGTGAAAGTCATCATTTTGTCCATCCACGACGATGAAAGCTATGTGTTCGAGACCCTCCGCAAAGGCGCGTCCGGCTATCTGCTGAAAGACATGGAGGCGGAATCGCTGATCGACGCCATCCGGACGGTGGCTGCGGGACACGCGTACATCCACCCGAAGGTGACCGGCAAGCTGATCCATCAGCTGCGGCGCATGGCGAACACGGACGGAGCCGCCGTTGCCCAGGCGGAGAAGAAGCAGCCGCAGAACATCAACGTTCCGCTGACCAAGCGGGAAATCGAAGTGCTCCGGCTGATGGCGGAAGGCAAGAGCAACAAGATGATCGGGGAGCACCTGTTCATTAGCGAGAAAACCGTCAAAAACCACGTCAGCAGCATTCTGCAAAAAATGGAAGTCGAAGACCGTACGCAGGCCGTCATCGTATCCATCAAGAACGGCTGGGTGACGCTCTGAGTCGGCGGTTGCCATCATTCATGACCCTTGCAGGTGCGTCTGTCCCGGCGCCCTGGATTCCCTTCCGGGGAGCGGGGACTGACGCAACTTTTTGTGGGAACCTCTCGTCAAACTGAACGGGTGTTTCCGCGCCCCTGCATGGGCATGAACCCCTCTTCCGGCGGCGGCATATATTGTCGCATAGCCGCATGCGGGAGGTGGCAGCCCATGGCGGAGCTGCTGGTGATCATGGCTTGCTACGTCGCGGCGGCGTTGCTCGTGCAATGGGCGGCGCGGCGCCGGAGACGCGATCCGGGCATGCGCGTCGTGGTGGCCCTGGGCCGTCACGCGCTGCAGGCAGAGGACGTCGTCCGCAGGCTGCGGCGCTGGTCGCGCTGGTCCGGCAGGCCGCTGCGCATCGCGGTCCTGCTGGACCGTTCCGACGAGGAGGCCGCGAGGATCGTGGAGCGGCTGGCCCGACGCGATCCGGACCTGGTATGGCTGCATGGCGACCGGCAGCCCGATGGCTGGCGGAGCGACCCTGATGGAGCGGTGACAAGCGGCGCGGCAACGGGGCCGGCCTGGGAGGCGCCGTGTCGGGAAACGCCCGCCGATGGGGCATACTGGTGGGAATGGAACAGGGACGAAAAAAGGAGAGAACCATGACGAACTTGCGGAAACGAACAAACTTGCGGAAGCTGACACTGGGCGCATGGATTGCGGTACTGGTTTGGGGACTCGTTTTTCCGCCGACAGGGCAGAGTACGTTCGCGGGAACGGTATGGGCTGCGGCGGCGGAACCCCTGACGGGGACAGAGACGTACGGTGACGGGACGGCTTCTTCGCCGTCAAGCCAGACGGACAAGCCCGCAGCGGAATCGGCTGACGCGACGGAGGCGGAAGCGGCGAATGCCGGGACGCCGGATGCGGCGGATTCCGGGACGCCGAATGCAACGGACTCCGGAACGCCGAATGCCGCGGGCTCCGGGGATGAACCGGACGCTGCCGGTACATCGAACCGGGAATCAGGCGCACCGGAAGCGGCAACGGGAACGAAACCCGGCGAAGAAGTGCTGCTGATCCGCAGGGATTCCAACGTGCTTTGGCACAACGGAAAAGCGTACACGATGCCCCGGCCGGCAAAGGTGGCGGGCGGCGCCACCTATGTGCCGGCGCGGGCCCTGGCGGAACGGTTCCGCATCAAGATCCTTTACGACGCAAAGAGCAAATCGTACCTTTTTGTATTCGAACCGACGAAAACGGAGCTCAGGGTCAAACCCGGACAGTCCACTTACATAGTCGGCGGAACCAAGATTCAGAGTGCGGCCGCTTTCGTGGACAAGGGCACGCTCATGGTGCCGGTCCGCGTGATCGCGCAGGCCTTCGGTCTCCGGATGTCCGTTGATTCGGCCGGCAAGGAGATCCGGCTCAGCCGGATGGTTTTGCCGGTGGCCGCCTTTGAGCTGACGCCCGATCACGCCCACGCGGGAGAGACCGTGGTCGGCTACAGGGATCTGGCCAGCCATCCGCTGGGACTCAGGATCGTCGCCGATGAATGGCAAGGCCTTCAGGAACGGTACGACACCCCCGGGACGTATGTGATCACCCGCCGGGTGCAGGACGAAAACGGCGTCTGGAGCGAACCCTATTCCGTCACGCTGGAGGTGCTGCCTCCGAACCAGCCGCCCCGGGCGTTTTTCACCACGGACAAGATCGTCTACAAGATGGGCGAATGGGTCGAGTACCGCAACTACAGCTACGACGACGAGGGTCGCATCGCGGAGGTGGAATGGATCGGCGCGGATAACGGCTTCTGGGAACCGGGCGAGAAGACCATCACCCTGCGCGTCACCGATGAACACGGAGCGTCGTCGGAATATACCCGCACCATCACGGTGACGGACGAGCTGCTGTACACCCGGGAGCAGT
Organism: Paenibacillaceae bacterium; assembly: GCA_036563895.1. Classification (GTDB taxonomy): domain Bacteria; phylum Bacillota; class Bacilli; order Paenibacillales; family Paenibacillaceae; genus ZCTH02-B3. The sequence goes on along the minus strand of DATCLN010000123.1, from coordinate 3,127 downwards.
TTCCGTTCGTCTACGGCAAGCCCGGCGACAAGTTCACGCTGCGCGGCGGGGACGTGCCGAACCTGCCGCGGGTTTCCTATACGATCCACGAGTATACGGATCTGCCGCTGTTCCGCAGCAACAGCCCGGAACTGATCGTCCAGGACGGCATCTACTATGCCGACGAACTGTCCGGCGAAATCCGGTTCATGCTGCATCATCAAAACAAATCCGCCGACCGGAAACGCATCTGGCTGATCGCCACGAACCCGGGCGAACAGCCGGTGAAGGTGCATGTGGACCGCGTCAGCGTGGGCGGTCCCCACGAGTACGTGACTTCATCGGGCAAAGCCGCCGCCACCCGCTACCTGCAGGCGCGCCTGAATCCCGTGAAGACCCGGAGCCTTGCGCTGGCGCCCGGCGAAAGCCGCGTCATCGCCGAAGAAACGGGTGCCGTCGCCATCAAGCCGGAACAGGTGATCACGGCCTACGCGGATGTGCGGACGGACGCGCCGGTGCGGTTCAGCGTGGTGGTGGTCGGCGAGAAGGACGACCCGATCGCCCGTTTCGCCGAGCTGCCGCTGCTTCCTTCCGACGGGGTGCACAACCGGGGCACGTTCCGCCCGGCCACCCGCATTCTTGTGGCGAATCAGCGGATTGGCGGGCAAATGTCCCGCCTGGTGCTGTCGGACAATGCCACCGATAAGTGGGTGGTCGGCATCGACATGGTCACGGGCGAGCCGAAGACCAACGCGGGCAACTACGGCATTTTGTACGTGATCCGGCTCAACAGCGTGCTGCCCAATACCGGCATCGCGGTGAACCCGCGCGGCGGGCATTACGCCGGGGCGTTCGTCGTCAACGGCAACGTGGTGCAGGTGACGGAACACAGCCATCTGCGGGATCCGAACGAAGCCGCGGTGCTGTACAAAACCGGCGACCAGCCGGAAAGCGTGGAGATCGTGTTTACTCCGGCTTCGGGAAGCTTTTTGCCGATCAACCTGCTGTTCGTGCCGCTGGCGCCGGGCGGGGGGAACTGACGGTACTTGCGGGGCACCTGCCTTTTCGGCGCCCGACTTGCAGCCGCTGCCTTTTCGCCGCCCGCGTGCGGGTTTGGCCAAATCGGACATCGGGTCCGAGAAAGACAACGGAAAACGGTTCCGCGAAAAGTTTTCGGACATATGGTCCGATGCGCGCATGCTGCGCCCGCGAAATCGTTTTCATTGGGGTTGGAGCGCGTTTATTCGGACGTATGTCCGAAAAAATTTTAATAGGGCCGTTTTCGGCTTTTTTTTCGGACTGGATGTCCGAATTGCTTTCGCGCAGGCCATTTTTTGATCCGGTGTATCGCCAGAAACTGCCGACCCGTGATATGCTCTTATTAAAGATTCGCAACGAATGGGGCAGGATCACCGTAATACAAACCGGGAAGGTGAGAGATGTGGCTTGGTGGGTTATCTGGCTCATCGTTTGCGGTGTGCTGCTGATCGCCGAGATGATGACGTTTACATTTGTCCTGCTCTGGCTGGCCGTTGGCGCGGCCGCGGCGGCGCTCACGGCGCTGGCGTTGCCGGATCATTTTGCCGTCCAGGTGCTTGTCGGCAGCGCGGTGGCGCTGATCATGACGCTGTCCACCCGGCGCTTTGCGCGCCGTTGGAAGCAAAGATCGCGCGGGTTCCGCGACGTCATCGACGAACTGGAAGGCAAGATGGGCGTCGTCATCGAGGACATTCCCGCGGGGGGAACCGGGATCGTCAAGGTCGGCAGCGACACCTGGACCGCCACGTCGGCCGAATCCCTGTCCCGGGACGAACGCGTCGAGGTTGTTCGAAGGGGCACCACGGTGCTGGAAGTGAGAAAATGGAGAGGTGAAGCGTGAATGTTTTGGGTTGCGCTGGTCATTTTGGCCATCGTCATCGTTTTTGTTTCCCTGTCGGTCAAAATCATTCCGCAACAGCAAGTCGGCGTCGTGGAACGGCTCGGGAAATTCCACAAACTGCTGATGCCGGGGGTGAACCTGGTCATCCCGATCATTGACCGCGTCCGGGTTATACATGACCTCCGCATCCAGCAAACCATCGTGCCGACGCAGTCGGTGATCACCAAGGACAACGTGCAGGTGCAAATCGACACGATCATTTTCTACCAGGTCGTTTCGCCCGAACACGCCACCTACGGCATTTCCGACTACGTCAGCGGCGTGCGGAACATCACCACGGCCACCATGCGGCAGATCATCGGCAAAATGGAGCTGGACGAAACGCTCTCCGGCCGGGAGAAAATTTCGACGGAAATCCGGGTGGCGCTGGACGAGGCGACGGAAAAATGGGGCGTCCGCATCGAGCGGGTGGAAATCATGGACATCAAGCCTCCGGCCGACATCCAGGAAGCGATGGACAAACAGATGAAGGCGGAGCGGAACAAGCGCGCCATCATCCTCGAGGCGGAGGCGGCCCGGCAGGACATGATCCTGCGGGCGGAAGGCGACAAGCAGAGCAAGATCCTGCGGGCGGAGGGCGACAAGGAAGCCCGCATCCGCGAGGCGGAAGGCTTGCAGAAGGCGCAGGAGCTGGAAGCGCTCGGGCAGGCCAAGGCCATTCTGGCGATCGCGGAAGCCGAGAAGCGCCGCATCGAGATGCTGCGTGAAGCGGGGCTCGACGAAAGGGTGCTGGCGTACCGTTCGTTCGAGGCGCTGACCGACATCGCGAAAGGGGACGCCAACAAGGTGTTCCTGCCGGTGAGCGCGGTGGAAGCCCTGGGCAGCATCGGCGCCATCGGCGAGGTGTTCCGGGAAAAGGACAAAAAACCGCAGGAGTAATGCGCGAGCCGCACGGTTTTGGCCGTCGCGTTCCAGGGTGAAGCACACCCTGTCTCGGCGCTATAGCGCCGGCAGGGTGTGTTTTTGTTTTGCAGACGATTGTCCGGAAAGGAGCGGAATGCGGTTGAAAGCGGTGCTGTACATGGTTGGGAGCGGCGGAAAATGGGAAGCGCGCTGGACGGCGGCATGGGAGGCGGACAGGCGGTTTTGGCTGGATCCCGTGTTTCGCCGCGGCGTGCTGGAGGAAGGAGGGGAACGGGGACAGGATGGAATGGATATGGCGGAAATGGGCGGTTTGCGGTTGGCGGTGCTGGGCGAGCCGCTGCCGCT
>DATCLN010000122.1:0-2276 GCA_036563895.1 Paenibacillaceae bacterium | reverse complement strand
GTGGCTGACGTTCTTCTGGCCGGAATACAACCCCGAAGCGCACGCGAACCTTGCCCAAATGTATGTTGACGACGAGCGCTTCAAGGTTCATTATGAAAAGCGGGCGGGCATGACGGAGTTCTTCCGGGACGCGATCCGGATCTACGCCTCGCGCCAGCCCCGGCCGTGAACGGCGCGGAAGCGCCGGTGTATCGCACGAATCCAGCCGGAAGGGTGAACCGCCTTGCTCGTTCGGCAGCAGCTGCGCACGACGCGGCGCGACGAGATGATCGACATTACGGACAAGGTGGCCGCCGCGGTGAGAAGCAGCGGCGTGCGCGACGGCATCGCCGTCGTGTACTGCCCGCATACGACGGCCGGCATCGCCATCAACGAAAACGCCGATCCGGATGTCGCGCACGACGTTCTCCTGCGCCTTTCCGAAGTGTTTCCCCGGACGCACCCCGGAGACCGCCATTTCGAGGGCAATACGGCATCCCACCTCAAAGCGATTGCAGCCGGCCCTTCGCAGACGATCATCGTCGCGGAGGGACGGCTGCTTCTCGGCCGCTGGCAGGGCGTCTTTTTCTGCGAATTCGACGGCCCCAGGACGCGGGAATATTTCATCAAGATCGTCGAAGGCTGACGGCGGACGCTGGCCCGCGGCACCCCTTTCGTCGCGGCCGCGCCGCCGTCACGCTTCTTCGACGATATCGTAGCGCAGGTTTCCGGTCGCCAGCACCGCCTGGCCCTGGGTCAGGTCGGTGATCCAGGCCTGGAAGCGTTCCGCTTCGCCGGCGGGCGGAAGACACACCACCCGCACCCGGTCGGTGAACATGGTGTCGCCGATGCGCACGCCCCTGGCCCGCAGTTCGTTCTCCAGCCTGCCGTACCACGTGTAATCCACATCCACCAAGACTTCTCTGCATAACACTTTTTCGACGGGACCGGCCGCGTCGATGCCGGCGACCGCCCCTTCCGTGTAGGCGCGCACCAGGCCTCCGGCGCCCAGCTGGATGCCGCCGAAGTAACGCGTCACCACCACCGCCACGAATTTCATTCCCCGGTTTTTGATGACTTCCAGGATCGGACGGCCCGCCGTTCCGCCCGGTTCCCCGTCGTCCGACGATTTTTGGCACTCGTCCCGTTCGCCCACCACGTAGGCGTAGCAGTTGTGCGTCGCGTCCCAGTATTTTTTCTTGATCGATTCGATGAACGCCACCGCTTCTTCTTCGCTTTCCACCGGCCGGGCGTGGCCGATAAACCGGGATTTGCGGATCATGAACTCCCGGCTGCCGTATCCCTTGACCGTCCAGAAACGTTCCAACATCGGCCGCCTGCCTCCCCGCCACTTATCATATCACGAGCCGGAGGCCCGTCAACCGCTCATCCCTTCGCCGCCGCATTCCCGCCTTCCGCCTCCGCACACCCGCTCCGCCCACCGCCGCCTTGTTCCGGGACCGTCCGGCACGGTACAATAGAAATGCAAGTAACTTGAAATTCTTCAATCCCCGGCATTTCCGGACGAACAGGAGGAATCGGGCATGAAATGGTTGGTCACCGGAGCCAACGGCAAGCTGGGCCGGGCCGTGGTGGAGACGCTGCTGAAAACCGTGCCGGCGAGCCGGCTGGCGGTCAGCGTCCGCGACCCGGGCAAGGCGGAGGACCTGCGCGCGAAGGGCGTGGAGGTCCGGCAGGGCGACTTCGACCGGCCGGAAAGCCTGGACAAGGCCTTCGCCGACGTGGAGCGGATTCTGATCATCTCCACGGACGGCGACACCGAAACCCGCATCCGCCAGCACACGAACGCGGTGGAAGCGGCGGCCCGTGCGGGGGTGCGCTTCATCGCCTACACGAGCCTGGCGGGGGCGGGCGCCAGCCGGTTGTTCCTTGCGCCGCCCCATCAGGCGGCGGAAACGGCGATTTTCAAGACGGGCATTCCCTACTCGATCCTGCGCAACAACTGGTACCTGGAAAACGAACTGTCCACCATCCAGGCGGTGCGGCAAGGCGCGCCCTGGGTGACGTCCGCCGGTTCCGGCCGGGTGGGCTGGGCGCTGCGGCGGGAATACGCGGAAGCGGCGGCGGCCGTGCTGTCCGGCAGCGGGCATGAAAACACGATCTACGAGCTGTCCGGCCAACCGCTGACGCAGGATGAATTCGCGGCCATCCTCGGCGAGGTGCTGGGCCGGGAGGTGCCTGTACAGCACGTGGACGACGACACCTACGCGAACATCATGAAGCAGGCCGGCGTGCCCGATGCCGTCATCCCCTTCCTCGTCGGCATCCAGCAGGGC
>DATCLN010000121.1:0-6833 GCA_036563895.1 Paenibacillaceae bacterium | reverse complement strand
GCGAAGACGACCGCGGAAACGGTGATGCCCAGCATGATCAATCCGGCGGCCAGCAAGACAAAAAAAGACAGCCGGAAACGGACCACCGAGCGGTTCGCGTCCGGAATGACGACAAACGTAAACCGGGTCCGACTGCGCTTCATCACGAATTTCCGCACCACGCTTTCAAGTTCCAAACAGTTTTATTCGACGCGGCTTGAGAAAATCCTTTTTTTCTCGAAAAACATGACAATTCCCGTGCAAAAAAAAGAGGATTTTCCGCGGGACGGGGCGAAACATACATAAATACGTACTCGGCCTTTCCATGCTTTTCGCCAATAGAGGACATGCAACGGGAAACTGTGGTCCCGGCTTCGACATAGGCAAATCATCGAAAAATTCCATCCGAAACGGGCAGGTGCGAGAAAAACATGATCAGACTGGCCGGCATAGACATCGGCAACGACAGCGTCAAACTCGTGCTGAACGGACAGAACGAACCCATCATCATTCCGAACGTCATCTCGCCGGGGTACGAGCGGCACATCCTGCAGGAAGAGGAATCGCCGCTGCAGGCGCTGGACGTGATGGTGTACAGCCCGAAGCTGAAAAAGAAAAACCAGCGCTATTTCGTCGGGCTGCTCGCGTCCGAGGACCAGGACAACGCGGAGCTGGAGGATACGGACAACAAGGCCACCAGCGACCAGGCGCTCATCGTGGCCCTGACGGCCCTGGCCTACGCCGCCGCGGTCAGCGGCCCGTCGCAGGCGCAGCCCCAACCGGCCGGTGGTTTCGTCTCCGCGGACGAGGCGGAATACATCATCGGCACGGGCCTGCCGGTGCGCACCTACGCGCAGTATCACCGGACGTTCGAGGAACGGCTGGTCGGCGAGCACGAGGTGACCTTCCTGTCTACCCCGAAGCTGCGCGGGCGCACGATCCGGGTGAACATCCGCCGGGCGATCATCTCGGTGGAAGGCGCGGCGGCGCTGTTCCACATGGCGACCCACGAGAACCTGCAGGTCCGCAACGAGGAGCTGTATTACGGCTGCATCGGCGTCTGCGAGATCGGGGCGCTGACCACCGATTTCCCCGTGGTCAAGCGCATGAGCATCGACAACCAGTTCAGCACGGGGGAACAGCTGGGGCTGGCCGCGTATCTTGACGGCATCATCCGCGACGTGGAGGACCAGTACGGGTACAAGTTCCCCAGCCGCGCCAAGCTGATCCAGCGGATCCGCCGCGAGGATTACACCATCCAGCTGCTCGGGGAAGGGCAGGCGGACATCAAGCCGATCGTCGACCAGTACTTCTCCCGCGCGGCGCAGAAGATCGTCGATCTCATCCGGAAACGGTGGAAAAAATACCCCGACATTCAGTGCTTCTACGTGCTCGGGGGCGGGGCGGCTGCGCTCAGGCCGTACCTCATCGAGGCGGCGGAAAACATGCGGCTGCGCTTTGTGGAAAACAGCGAGCTGCAGAACGTGTACGGCTACCTCAAGCTGGCGCGCAACCGGCTGGACCAGCTGGAAGGCGGCGCCGCCATCGTGTGACGGAATCGCCGGGGCCGGGCTGTTTCCGGCGGAGAGCCGTGGTTGCCGGCGGTGCGTTTCGGTTACCGGTGGCGTACCACGGTTGCCGGCGGTGAACCGCAGTTACCGGGGTGCCCGGTGGATTCCACGGAGGCGGGGGGAACGGGATGGAGCTGAATCTGCAGGGCAAGACCGCCATCGTCACCGGCGGCAGCGCGGGCATCGGTCTCGCCGTCGCCAGGGCGCTGTACGGCGAAGGCGTTAATGTCGTGCTGGTGGCGCGGGACCGGAGCAGGCTGGAAAACGCCAGGCAAAGCATCCTTCAGGAACCGCACCTCGGCAATCCGGAAGTGGAACTGGTTGACGGGGACATCCGGCAGGCGGAAACCGTGGAACGCGCGGTCCGGACCACGCTGGAGCGGTTCGGCAGGATCGACATCCTGGTCAATAACGCCGGCGCGGCGCAGGCGGGTTCCTTTCTGGAATTGCCGGAGGAAGCCTTCCTGGACGCGTGGAATCTGAAGCTGCTCGGCTACATCCGGTTTGTCCGGGCGGTCGCTCCCCACATGATGGAACGGCGGGACGGCCGGATCGTCAACATCATCGGCCAGGCGGCCCGCACGCCCAGTCCGTATTTCCTGGCCGGTTCCACCGCCAATGCGGCTTTGCTGAATTTTACCAAAGGCATTTCCAAGGAGCTTGCCAAATACAACGTGAGGATCAACGCGATTTCTCCCGGTTCCACCGCGACGGAGCGGGCGGAGCGGCTGGCGGAACAGTACGCGAAAGCCAAGGGAATCAGCGTGGAAGAGCAAAAGGCCGAAATGGCGGCCGCCATCCCCCTGGGACGATTGGTGGACCCGGCGGACATTGCCGCGATGGTCCTGCTCTTGGTTTCGGACCGGGCCAGTTCCCTGACGGGAGCGGAAATTTTGATAGACGGCGGACAGCAGCCGGGAATCTGAGAATTGGGTCGAAGGCATCATCGGGAACCGGCCAAACCCAGTGCGACGAGGCAACGTCTCGCGGGGCTGGCCTGCTTGCGGAATCCGAGTGCGTTTTTCCGTCACGCGTCCTGCGGTCCCGGCGGCCGGGCGAAGGATTTGACGTGCCGGAGGTTCAGCTTGATGCGCGAGCCGTCCGACCGCACCAGCTCCGCCCAATGGTCGTCAGCGGCTTCGAGCATGCCGATCTTGTCGGGATTGTGGCCCAGGTCCATGACGACCACGTGACCGACCGATTTTTGCAGCTGCTGCCGGAACGTCCGCGAGAGGTCGAGGCGGGACGGATGGACCGGATAGGGCACGGTTTTCAGCCCGTACGGGGCCGTCTGGCCGGTGTGCGGCACGATGAATTTGATGTGCTCGATCAGGACGTAGATGGAGCCGAACACGGGCGAATAGAACTCCACGTAGTCGTTCATGATCGCGGTGACGCAGCCGTGGACGGAATCCCTCCCGGTGACGTTCATTTCGATGAACTGCCCCTTCGCGTGCATCAGCATCTTCCGGAAGGAGATCGGGTCCGCCACGTCTTCGTGGGGAAGTTCGGTCTTGCCGTCCATCGCGGAATCTTCGCGGGGCTTGTATGGCTGGACGGCGTGAATGTGCAAGAGCGGAATGTAGAAAAACTGCTCCCCCGTAAAGATCACCGTCACGTCGGGCCCCAGGTCAACCATCAGGCCGGCGATGAAAAAGGGCCCCGTCACTTCCACTTCGACGGGACGCCCAAGGAAAGGCAGTAACGGATCGTTCATTTGGCTTCTTTCACCCTCCTTTCTCCCCAAAATCTTCCATTTAGTAGAACAAGCCCGTCCAAAAATAGAGCGTGAAAAGACTTACCACCAAGCCGACAGGGACGACAGCGAAGGCGACTTTCACGTACTTGCCCCAAGTGATGGGAATGCGGTGGCTTCGCAGGATGAACATCCACAGGAGGGAAGCCAGGGTGCCGACGGGCACCAGCAGGGCTCCGATGTCGCTGCCCAGGATGTTGGCCATATAGGCGGACTGCATGACTTCCGTTTCCAGATTCATGCCGGTAAGGGACATGGTGCCGATCATGACGGCCGGCAGGTTGTTCATGAGCACGGACAGCAGGGTGAGCCATCCGCCCATCCAGAAGATGGCGGCGAAGCGGTCGCCGTCGATTTGCCGGCTCAGGAAATCCGCCGCCGCGTCCACGGCACCGGACTGGTGGAACGCATAAACGATGACATAAATGCCGAAGGCGAAGACGATGATGTGCCACGGCGTCTGGGTGATCAGATCCTTCGGGCCGCGCCTGAGCCAAATCCAGCGCACCAGGACCAGGGCGGCCGCTCCCGCGATGCCGATCCATTCGATGGGGATTCCCATGCCGGAGCCGAGGAAAAAGCCCGCGCGCGTGAGCACCACGATGCCGATGGTCAGGCGGATGAGCCCGAGATGGCTTGCATCCGGCGATGCCGTTTCAGCCGCGCCGTGCTTGAGCGGATGCACCGGCAGGCTTTCAACCGGCTTCCTCGCAGGATGCACCGGCAAACTTTCCGCCGGCTTCTCCGCGGACCGGGCACCCCGGTGGCCCTGCCGCATGGGCTCGGGCGGGCCGGGATGCGGCGCGTACGCCGACGTCGGGATTTCCCTGGGGATGTCCCCGCGAAACATCACGAACAAAAGCCCCGCGATGCATCCGATGCCGGCAAGGGAAGGCACGAACATATACAAGGCGTAGGTTTCCAAATCGAGTCCCACGATCCGCATGGCGATGAGGTTGGCCAGGTTGCTGACGCCGATCGGGGCGCTGGACGCCGTGGCCACCAGCGCGCCGGCGAACAGGAACGGCAGCTGCTGGCGGGGTTTGAACCGCAGCATGGAGAGCATGCGGATCAGGATGGGCGTCGTGATCAGGATGCTGCCGTCGTTGTTGAAAAACATTGTCATGAGAAAACAAAGCAGGACGACGTTCCAGTACAGGAGCACGCCCGAGCCCCGGGACAGCCGCACCAGATTGTGGGCGGCCCATCTGAACACCCCGATGCCGTCCATCACGATGGACATGGCGATGGTGGACAGAATGGTCAGGGCGGCTCCGCCCACGATGTCGAAAAGGTCGAGCAGGTCGCCTGGCGGCACGATGCCGAGGCCGATCAGGATCACGGCGCCGGCGGCGGCCGGGACCGCTTCGCTGAGCCCTCTGGGTCTCCAGATGATCAGGATGACGGCGGCCGCGAAAACCGCCCAGGCGACGAGGGCCTCAAACGGAGGCATCCGGGGTCGCTTCGCGGTTAACCAGGCCGCCCTGGTCCTGGCCAAACGCGGGCGTGCGGGCCAATTGCGCATCGGCTTTCGCGGCGGGGATGTCGGGTCTCACCAGGTAGTAAAAGGCAAGCCCGGCCGCCATCATGACAACAAAAAAGATCATATGGTCCCTCCTCTCCAAGCGGCATTTTTTCTCAAGGACAATGTCATTTCCGGGGCGGGCAGCGGACACGGCGGCCGCTCCGGGCTCGCCGCAGACACGTGCTCCGGCTTCTCGCGTGTTTTTGCCTTGGGCTCCGTGTCACGCCCGCCCCGGGTTCACCGTCTGCCGCCATTGTTTCTTCCGTTTCGCGATTTGTTGGTCCGGTTGCTTTGGCTGCCCGAATTGCTCTGGTTGCTCCGGTTTCGGGCGTTCGAGCTGTTCTGGCTCTGGGAGTTCCGGCTGTTCTGGCTCTGGGAGTTCCGGCTGTACCGGCTCTGGGAGTTCCGGCTGTTCCGGCGCTGAGCGTACCGGTTGTTCCGGATTTGGCTGTTCCGGTTGCTCTGCCCGCTCTGGCCGTTCTGGCCGTTCCGGAGGATCTGCAGGCTCCGGATATGGTCGATCCGGACCAGTACGAATTCGGTGCCGACCTTGAGGATCACCGACGGCCCGGTCACGCCAAGGATCACGCCGGCGACTTGCTCGGGTCCGCCCCGGTTGATCTGCACCGTTTTTCCCGCCAGGACGCGCAGCAAATCGTCAAAAAAGGGCGCCTGCGCAATGGCGGGCATTTGCCGGAGCTGGTGGACGGGTCGGTCGGACTGGTCGGTGACGCTTTTCACGTGGCGGTTCACGATGTAGACCACTTCGCCGCCCGGAAGCAGCAGGGCAAAGTGGTCGGCCATAATCCCGACCAGCACCCCCTCGACAGAGTCGGGTCCGCCCCGGTTGACCTTGATATTGCGCATAAACAACGGTTCAAGTTCCACCGCGGAAATTGGCATGTTCCATTCACCTCCTTTCGGTTTCATCTTCCGGATGTTCCGTTTTTCCGCTGCGCGGTGAGCAGGTTGACCGACCGGATGTGATGGATCGCGATCCGGATGACTTCCTTCCCGCTGACCAGCGTCACGGCATTGCCGGTGACCCCCGCCAGGATGCCTTCAACCTTTTCCGGTCCTCCCTGGTTGATCTGCACGAACCGGTGCCCGAAAGATTCAAGCACCCCTCGAAAGGTAAGCCAGGGAGGGAAGAGCGCGTGCACTGCGCCGGCCCGGGTGCGGTTTTGGTTCACCAGCGGGGTCACGCTTTTGACATGCTCGAGGTTGAAGTAGACGACAGTCCCGTTCGGAAGCTTGAGCACCAGCACGTCGTTCAGGGAGGCCACCAGCGTTCCGGTGACGGATTCGGGACCGCCGCGGTTCACCCTCACTTCCATGCCCTCAAGTCCGCCGTGCGTCTGGATGGACAAATGGCTCTCACCTCCCGTTGCAGGGGAAATGAAGTTGTGATGCATCTTATTTCCCTTGTCCTCTCGTTGAACCCGGCAACCGGACCAATTTCTCAAAAACGAGTTCTTGTCCAATAGAAAATGTCCGGGGGCCATTTGCTGAAATTTGCCGGATTGGGTCCCTATCGTTTTCATGCGGGTTGGACTTGCCATACAATGGGGCATCAACGGCAAAGGAGGGATGCACATGGCACCATTGGAAGAAAATGTTGACCCCGGGCGCACCGGCGGCAAGACGCGCGGTGATCAGCGGAACCGCGGCGAACGCGGCGGCGAGCAAGGACAGGACCGTACCCGCGGCCGGGAGGGCAGCCGAACGGGCGAAGGATCGAGTGCCGGCGGCATGCGCGGACAAGCCCGCGGGCGCAACGAACGCAACCGGTGACGGCACGGTGAAAGTCTATCGGATCCGCGCGATAGACTTTTATTTTTTTGTACGCCCAGCATGGGCGTCATCTCTACGGTGAAAGTCCGGAATGGGGGCTGGCGAGCGCCCAAAGGCAAGGGTGCCTGCCGCGAGGCGGGATCTGAAGGAAGCCGGAGGCAAACGCACGGGCCAAGGTACACGAACTGGATTTGAGGCAGAACTGGTC
>DATCLN010000120.1:0-8567 GCA_036563895.1 Paenibacillaceae bacterium | reverse complement strand
AGCTCGGCGCGCTGCAGCCAGTTGCCGTGCAGCGCTTCGACCGCGTCGAGCCGCTTGTCGATCGCCTTCGGGTCCAGCAGCGGCTGGTCGATCCAGCGGCGGAGCATGCGCGCGCCCATGGCGGTGCGCGTCCGGTCCAGCAGCCAGAGAAGCGACCCCTTGCGGGAGCGGTCGCGGATCGTCTCGGTCAGCTCCAGGTTGCGGCGGGTGTAGGGGTCCAGCCGCATGTAGCGCTGCGGGTCGTACGCCTTGACCGTGCGGATGTGGGCGAGGGAACGCTTTTGCGTCTCCTTCAGATACGCGAGCAGACGGGCGACGGCGGCGCGCCGCGCCGGTTCGTGGCGGTCCCAGTCCTCTCCGGGAAACTGTTCCGCCAGATCCGCTTCGGGACTGCCTTCCCGCACCGTGCAAAACACGTTGCGTCCCGCTTCCGCCGCCGCCCGGCGGATGACATCGAGCGCCGCTTCGTCGCCCACCGCTTCCGCCGGTTCGTACACGTTCAGCTCGGTGAGCACCGCTTCCGCGGTGGCGTCCAGCGAGGTGACGTACAGCTCGCCCGTGGTCAGATCGCAGGCGGCGAAGCCGAGCCGTCCTTCCGCCAGGGCGGCGCCGACGATGAAGCGGTTGGCCTTGCCGTCCAGGGCCTTCTCTTCCATCACCGTGCCCGGCGTGACGATGCGGACGATCTCCCGCTTCACCACGCCCTTGGCCGTTCTCGGGTCTTCCATCTGCTCGCAGATGGCGACCTTGTAGCCTTTTTCAATCAGTTTGGCTATGTAGGATTCCACCGAATGGTACGGAACGCCGCACATGGGGACACGCTGCTCCGCTCCGCCGTCGCGGCCGGTAAGGGTGATCTCCAGTTCGCGGGCGGCGATCACGGCGTCCTCGAAAAACAGCTCGTAAAAATCGCCGAGGCGGAACATCAGAAGCGCGTCCCCCGCCTCCGCCTTGACCGCGAGGTATTGTTCGATCATCGGGGTGTAGCCTGCCATGGTCCGCCTCCCGTTTCAATGAAACCCGAATCCATTATAGCAAATAAAAAGAGAACGTCGCCAAACCGGCAGCGTTTTTCGGCGGACCGGCCGGTTCCGCCGTGCGAATGTTTCGCTCCCTTGCCGCGGGCCTAAGATTCCATCCAAACGGCGGGCTTGACAAAAAAAGGCCTGCTTTATCGTCTTGACGCCGTTCCGCCGCAAGCCAACCCCCGCAAATTTAACCGTTTGCTGAAAAAAATTTAGTTGTTGCCCCCGATTCGTTCCGTCATATCCAAACTAGTCTTATAATCGAATCGACTTTGTTTAAGACCGAAACAAAGCGGAAAGGATGGTCCAGCCCATGGCCGAGATCCGTTATCTTGCCGACGAGGCATCCGGCGTCCCGGCCGCCGGGGTCTTCCCCCTGGCCGCCGGCGGGAAGGTCGCCGACCTGTATGTGTCCGACGGCGACCATCCCGGCGTCATCCGGGCGACGGGCGACCTTCAGCAGGATTTGTTCCGCGTCACCGGCGTCGCGCCCCGGCTTTGCCATCAGACCGAACCGCTGTCCGAATATGCGGTGCTCATCGGCACGATCGGCAAAAGCGCCGTCATCGACGGGCTGATCGCATCCGGCCGGCTCGATGCCGAAGGCGTCGCCGGCAAGTGGGAATCCTTTGTCGTCCAGACGGTTCCCGAACCGTTACCCGGCGTGAAGGAGGCGCTCGTCATCGCCGGCAGCGACAAGCGCGGGACGATCTACGGCATCTACGACCTGTCCGGACAAATCGGCGTCTCCCCCTGGCACTGGTGGGCCGACGTGCCCGTCAGGCGCCGGCCGGAACTTTACATCCGCCGCGGAACCTACAAACAGGGCGAGCCGACCGTCAAATACCGCGGCATCTTTTTGAACGACGAGGGACCTTCCCTCATGACGTGGGTCCGTTCAAATTACCCCGATTTCACCCATGAATTTTACGAGCGCGTGTTCGAGCTCCTGCTCCGGCTCCGGGCCAACTTCCTGTGGCCGGCGATGTGGGACAGCTCGTTCTACGAAGACGACGAACAAAACGCGGCCGTCGCGGACCTGTACGGCATCGTCATCGGCACGTCCCATCACGAACCGATGCTGCGCCCGCACAAGGACTGGAAAAAACGCCGCGAAGGTCCCTGGGATTACGCCGCCAACCGGGACACGCTGTACCGTTTCTGGGAAGAAGGCATCGTACGCTCCCGAAACTACGAAAGCATCATTACCCTGGGCATGCGCGGCGACGGCGACGAACCGATGGGCGGCGGCGAGCCTCTGGAAGAAAAAATGCGCCTTTTGCAAACCATCATCGCGGACCAGCGGGAAATCATCGCCCGGCACATGAGCCCGGACGTCACGAAAGTGCCGCAGATCTGGGCGATTTACAAGGAAGTGCAGGAATATTACGAGCGGGGAATGCGGGTGCCGGATGACGTCATCCTGCTCTGGTCCGACGACAACCACGGCAACCTGAGGCGGGTTCCGTCTCCGGAGGAACGCGGCCGCGCAGGCGGCGCAGGCATTTATTACCACTTGGACTACGTCGGCAACCCGAGGTCCTACAAATGGATCGCCACCGTCCCCGTTCCGAAGATCTGGGAGCAGATGCACAAAGCTTTCGCCTACGGCGCCGACCGGCTCTGGGTCGTCAACGTCGGGGATCTGAAACCGATGGAATTCCAGACGGAATTTTTCCTTCGTCTGGCATGGAACGTCCACGACTTTGCCCCCGACAATCTGCGCGAATTCGGCAACGGGTGGGCCATGCGGCAATTCGGCGCCGGCCGCGCCGCGGCCGATGAGATCGCGGATCTCATCGCCCGCTACGCCAAATGGAACGGGCGCATCAAGCCCGAGCTGCTGAACGCCGTCCCGCTCTACAGCTGGGTCCATTACAAAGAAGCGGAAACGGTGCTCGCCGACATGCGCGATGCCGTGGTCCGGGCCGAACGTCTTTATGCGGAGCTGCCCGACGCGTACCGGGACGCCTTTTTCCAGACGGTGCTCTACCCCGTCAAGGCGTCGGCGGTCGTCAACGAACTGCATCTGCGGGCGGAAAAAAGCAAGCTTTACGCGCGCCAGGGCCGGGCGATGGCCAATACGGAAGCCCGCCGGGCCGAGCTGCTGTTTGAAACCGACGAGGAGCTGGCCTTCGACTACAACCGGCGCACCGCGATGGGCAAATGGAACCACATGATGGACCAGACGCACATCGGGTACACCGGATGGAACCAGCCGGAAACGAACGTCATGCCGGAAACGGGCCGCGTGCCGCCGCTTCCCGGCCCCGCAATGGGCGTCGCCGTCGAAGGTTCGGAATCCGCCTGGCCGGGCGCCGCGGACGAATGCGCGCTGCCGCCGTTTGATCCGCATTCGCGCGAACGGCGGTACATCGACGTGTTCAACCGCGGATCGGAGCCTTTTGCGTTTACGGTGAAGGCCGACGGCTGGATCCTTCCCGACGTGCGGGAAGGCGTCGTCGTGAAACAGAAACGGATTTGGGTGGACGTCGACCGGGATGCCGCTCCTCCCGGCGAACGGGCGGAAGGAACGGTGACGATCATCGGGTCGGACGGAACGGAAGCGGCCGTGCGGGTCCGCCTGGTCCGCCCGGCCGGCCTCCTGCCGCCTGCGTCCGCGGGCGAAACGGAAGCGGCGGACGTTTTTGTGGAATCGGACGGCCACATCTCCATCGAAGCGGAACATTTTGCGGCGAACGTGCCGGCGGGCGGCGCATCCTGGCGCAAAATCGAAGATTACGGAAGAACGCTGTCGTCCATGGCCGTTTTCCCCGTCACCGTGCCGAGCGCCCGGCCGCCCGAAGGCTCGCCGCGCCTCGAATACCGCGTGCGCCTTGCCTCCGCCGGGGACATCCGGGTGATCTGCCATCTGGCCCCGTCGCTGGACTTCGTTCCCGGCGCCGGCCTGCGCATCGGCGTTTCCTTCGACGACGGGCCGATCGTCATCGCGGACGCCATGGCGCACGGCGCCGACAGCCGTCCGCACGACGGCATCCATGACGGCAAGGATTGGGAAAAAAGCGTCATCCTGAACGTCCGGACCGTCGAAACGGTCCACCGGATCGATGCGCCCGGCGATCATACGCTGCGCGTGTGGATGGTCGACCCGACCGTCGTGCTGCAAAAAATCGTCCTTGACGCCGGCGGCGTGCGCCCCAGCTTCCTCGGGCCTCCGGAAAGCGCGCGCGCGGGGAAGCCGGAAGCGAACGCAGCGGCCGCGTCCGTGCGGGAAAAGGCGGCCGCGGCGGAAGCGGCCTTCGATCCGTACGATCTGCCCGGACGGGTGCGGCCGGTCTTTCCCCTTGTACTGCGGGAAGACGAAACGTGGGAAGCGGACGTCTTCGTCCACGAAACCGGTGTGTACGGAGTCCGGCTGCTGCCGGCGGACCCGGCCGCGCCGGATGCGGCGCCAAACGCGGCGGATGCGGCGGAGGACTTTCGCGCCGTTTTGGAAATCCGGCCGCTCTTTCCGGAGCGATGGAGCTGGCTGCCGGAGATTCCGCCGGTGCGGCTTGGCTTGTCCGACGCCCGCCTCCCGGCGCCCGGCCTTTGGCTTCCGGCCGGCGAACACCGCCTGCGGATGCGCGTCGAGTCGGGAACCGTCCGCCTCGGCGGGCTGGCGTTCGACCTGGCCGGGCGGGACACGGTCCGCGTGCGGCCGACGCTGCGACGGGAAAACGGGGACGAAGCCGGTCCGTTCATTGCGCAAATCGGCCTTTTCAACGACGGCGCGTACGGCCGGCGGTACGACGTTTCGGTCGCCCTTCGCGGCGAAGACGGCAGCCTTCCGGGAAGCGCGGAAGCGGTCGGCTGCCTGGCGCGCGGCGGCAGGGAAATGCTGCAGCTTCGGCTGCCGCCCGCGCCGGGCGTTTCCCGGCTTTGGCTGTGCGTCTCCCTGCGCCTGGACGACGGCACGGAGCGGCACTGGCGCTATCCGGTCCGGGAACCGCGCCCAACCGCGGACTTCTGACGCCCGGCAAATACCGGGCTTGTCCGGGCACTGCCGACAGCCGCGCCTATCCCCGCACCCGCCAGCGGTCGCGCAAGTCGGCGGTCTCGTCCCATGTCCGGCCTTCTTCAATCGCGCGAAACAAGGGCAGAATCAAACCGCCGTACCGGGCAAAACGTTCCGTCCGCCGGACGGCGTCCATCACTTCCCGCGCCGTGAGCGCCAGCAGCTCGCGGTTTTTGCCGCCGGCCCCGTCCGCGTAGAACGCGTCGCGCACCCGCTGGTCGTCGAGCGGCCTGGCGATCTTTTCCGGCGCCTCCGCGGCGATTTTCGCCAGCGCCAGGACGCCACAGGCGATCGCCGGCGACACCAGCCAGCTGGGCGGCGTGCGGTATTCAAAGCCGCCGTGCGCCTTGCGGCGGAAGTCGCCGAGCACGCCGTAACGCGGGCGGCGCCGGGAGGCGCCGGGAGGCTCCAGCAGACGCAGCGGCAGGGCCACGGCGTTGTCGAGGGCCCGCAGCCGTTCGGGTGTCGGCGCCACGCCGCTCAGGTGGATGTGGCCGCCCAGCGGCAGGCCGGGGACCGGCAGCGCGCCCGCCCGCCACGAGAGCGCGGCGTCGCCGACCCGGCGGTGGGCCGCGGCGAGCAGCCGGCGCAGCCGCCCGGCGAGGGCGTCGGGCTCGCGGGCGGGCACCGGCCTGAGTTCGGCCAGCGCCCAGCAGCGCACCCCGCCCACCACCAGGGAATCGCTGCCGACCGCCGCACCGGGCGGAAAATAGCGCGACGCGGGGACGACCCGGCCCTCCGGCGACAGGAGGACGAATTCGGGATCGGCTCCCAGCGTCGCGACGGGCGGACGCCGCCGTTCTTCTTCCCTGCACCGGTTTTGCCGCCGGATGGCTTCCGCCAGCCGCGTCTCCCCGACTCCGGGCGACGGATCCGGTGTCGGAGAGACGCGGCGCACGGTCACCCGCCACTTTGCCCCCACGTCCAGAACGTCCAGGACCACCTGTCCTTCATCATAGCCGAAGGCGTACAGCGCCCGCACCGCCGCCCGTCCGACCAGGCGCGCCAGCGCCGCGTCCGGGGGCATCCGCCATGCCGCCGGACCGGGCCCGTCTTCGCCGTGACGACCGATCCGGCGAATGTCGACCGCTTCCAGTCCCCAGACCGTCACCGAATACGTCCGCGCGTGCGGCGCCGGTTCCGATCCGTCCGCCCACAGGCCCACCCGTTTCAGAACGCGCCCGATTTCCTCCGGACCAAACGCCTCCACAACCCCAAACCTCCCCATGCAGACAAAAAACAAAAACGCCGCCCCAAACGCAAACGGGCGCCGTGCCGACATCCAGAATGGCACCGCGCCGAATTCCGGCCGCCTTTGCGCCGAAGCCGAACATGCGCCCGTCGGGGACTCCCGCCGGAGCCATCGGTTTCGTCCTCCCGCCCCTTTGCCGCGGCCGGGGGCGAAGCCGGCAAATCGGGCTTATCCGGCCGCGACGGGCCGGGCGCCCGCCCGTTGCTTTACCGGCAGCGACGAATATTTATGGAACAGGATGGCGCAAGACCGGAAACCCGGCGGTCACACCTCGTCTTCCAGGAGATCCGCGTCGAGGTCCTCGTAGCCGTCTTCGCCCATGCTCACCCCAAGGCCGGCGTCCTTGCCGTCTTCGTCGCATCCGCCGGGGCACACCGCGACGCACACCTTTGTTTCCGCGATCATTTCCACGGCAAACTCGCGTTCCACCCGGACGGCAACGGAGTTGCGCCCCTTGATCGACGCCTCCACGCAGTTCGGCTCCTGGATCGCCTCCGCGGTCACTTCCTCCGTGGATTTGCGATGTTTCGGATCCAGATAGGAAAGCGGCACAAGCTCGGAGTAGGTGACCGTTTCCTTGGCCACGTCCGTCTGGGTGTTGCGATCATAGGAATACCAGACGTTGATGTCGTAGGAACCGATGACTTCCACGCCGTCCCCCGACTTCACGGCTTCATATTGATGGTTGATAATCCAAGCCCCCAGGATGCTGGAAGGCGGATGCGGAGGCGTGATCGTATGGGTGACCGTGGAAAATTTCCGGCCTTTGCCGCAAACCGCTTTGGTGATGATCTCCCTGCATTGCAACCGTCTATCCGCCAACGCCATATTCGGTTGACCTCCTCCATGCGATCCGTTCGATTAAAGTCTATGCAGGACATTCGTCTAGAGTGACAAAAAAACAGCCCTGCGTGCGGCGCACCCGTTCCAGTGTATGATCGCGAAGGAGGATTCATGACCCCGGCGGAGCGGACAAGCGGTCCGGCAACACCTCACAGCCGGTAGATCTCGCGATATTTCGTTTCCAGATAGTCGCACAGATAGGTAGAATTCAGCGGTTCCCCGGAGATCGCGCGGATCAGCTCGGCGGGCTTCAGGAGCTTGCCGTGCCGGTGCACGTTTTCCGTCAGCCATTCCTTCAGCGGAAGGAGCTTCCCGGCCTCGATCTGCCCGTCCAGGTCCGGCAGCTGCCGCCGCGCCGCCCGCATCATCTGGGCCGCGTACATGTTGCCGAGGGAATAGGACGGGAAATACCCGAAGCTGCCGCCGGACCAGTGCACGTCCTGCAGCACGCCCTCGCCGTCGTTTCGGGGCTCGACGCCGAGCGTTTCCCGGTACGCGGCGTTCCACGCCTCCGGCAGGTCGCGGACGGACAGGCCTTCGTTGAACAGCTTTTTTTCCAGTTCATAGCGGATCATGATGTGGAGATTGTACGTCAGCTCGTCCGCCTCGATGCGGATGAGGGACGGCCGAACCACGTTGACGGCGCGGTAGAACGCCTCCGGCGTCACCCCGTCGAACGCCCCGGGGAAGTGGCGTTGCAGCACCGGAAAATAACGCCGCCAGAACGGCAGGCTCCGGCCGACCATGTTTTCCCACAGCCGGGACTGGGATTCGTGCACGGCCATCGACGCGCCGTCCGCCAGGAGCGTGCCGGCCAGTTCCGGCGCAAAGTTCTGCTCGTACAGCGCGTGGCCGCCTTCATGGATGGTGCCAAAGAGCGCGCTTACCGCGTCGTCCGGCAAATACCGCGTGGTGATCCGCACGTCGCCGGCGCCAAGGCCGATGGCGAAGGGATGCACGCTTTCGTCCAGGCGCCCGCCTTCAAAATCGAATCCCATTTCCCGCAAAATGAACAGGCAGAACCGCTTTTGCGCATCCACGTCGAACGAGCCGCGCAAAAACGACGTGTCCGGCTGATGGGGCGACTCCAGGATCGCCTCCAAGAGCGGCACGAGCCGCGCCTTCAGTTCCCCGAACAGCCGGTCGCACTCGGCGACGGTGAGGTCCGGTTCGTACAGGTCGAGCAGCGTGTCGTAGGGCGTTCCCTTTACGCCCCAAAGCCCGATGAAGCGCCGCGTATAATCCACGATTTGCTCCAGATAAGGCGCGAAGCCCGCAAAATCGCTCTTCGCCTTCGCCTCTTCCCATACCGCTTCCGCTTTGGACGTAAGCACCACGTATTCCCGGTGGAGCTCGGGCGGAATTTTTTTCTTGCGGTCGTATTCCTTCTTCATTTCTTCCACCAGGCGCCGGTCGACCTGGCCCAGGC
>DATCLN010000119.1:0-3223 GCA_036563895.1 Paenibacillaceae bacterium | reverse complement strand
GCCAGGAGCTCTCCCATTTCATCCGAGACCATCAGGCGAAAAATTTCGTCGGACAGCGTCCCCACCGCCTCGGAGCGGCGTTCGATCCCCTTTCGCGGCGCTCCCGTGCGCATGTCCCAGTACACGACGCCGAGAATTTCCTCGTATTGCTTGATTTTTCGCGTCAATTCGCGGAACCTTTCCAGCGCCTGCGCGGCGTTTCCCGAAATCCGGCTCACCTTCAACACCCTTTCGTGTCATCTCCTGCTTTCCTTGAAAACCATCCGTTGCATTCCTCGAAACCATCCGCTTTCGATCCCGTCCCCTTGATCATAGCCTCCGCCTCCCGTATAATCAACATGCCGCGAGAGGGGCCGCCAAATCCGGTTCGGCAAGAGGCCCACGCATGGACGGGGGAAAGAGAGGAACGCGATGCGCACGCTCGATCAGATGCTCGAATACAACCGACGGTTCGTCGAGACAAAAATGTATGAGCCCTATGCGACCACACGGTTTCCCGACAAGAAAATGGTCATCGTCACCTGCATGGACACGCGGCTGACGGAGCTGCTTCCGAAGGCGATGAACCTGAAAAACGGCGACGCCAAAATCATCAAAAACGCCGGTGCAATCATCACCGCTCCGTTCGGCAACATCATGCGGAGCGTGCTGGTGGCGCTTTACGAACTGAACGCCAAAGAGGTGTACGTCGTCGGCCATCACGATTGCGGCATGACCGGGATCGATCCGGCCGAGACCGTCCGCCGCATGCGGGAGCGGGGCGTATCCGACGACGTGATCCGCACGCTGCACCACGCCGGCATCGACCTGAACCGCTGGCTGACCGGGTTTGACAGCGTCCGGGACAGCGTCGAGCGCAGCGTGGAAATTGTCCGCCGCCATCCGCTGCTGCCGCCCGGCACGCCGGTGCACGGGCTCATCATCGACCCGCATACCGGGGCGCTGGAACTGGTCACCGACGGAGACGAATATCTGGCACGGCAACGCGCGGAGCCCTGATACCGGCCGTCGCGGCGCGCCAAATCCGGCTGTCGCGTCCGGCGCCCGCCGCAACCTGAAGCCGGTGCTCCCCATTGACACCTGAAACCGAACCGCGCCACGGCCGTAAATTACGAATGGAAATCATCTCGACGACGGAGGTAGGACAACTCGACATGTGGAAAAAAACGCTGATTTTGCTCAGTCTGTTCGCCTTTACCCTGTCCCTTGCGGCCCCGCTCATGGAGGATGCCGAAGCGAAGCCCCGCTTCAGCTCCGGCAAAAGGTCCTTTACCACCACGCCGAAGAAGGCCGACGACAACGTGATGCAAAACAACAGCGGCAGCGGCACCGGCACGACCGGCACCGTCGCCCGCAACGGCGCGGGCACGGCCGGAACGGGAACAACCCCCGGCACTTTGGCCGGCGGCGGATTCTGGAAAGGCATGGCGGTGGGGGGACTTGCCGGTCTCCTGCTCGGCGGCATGCTTGGCTCCGGATTTTGGGCCGAACTCGTCGGATTCCTCATCAATGCGATGGCCCTGCTCCTCCTGTTCATGCTGGCCATGCATCTCTACCACCGATTCATGGAAAGGAAGCGGCGGCAAGAGCCCGATCCCCGCAACCGGGGGTACTGACGGATGCGGCTGTCGATGGACGAAATCATCAACGCCGTCTGCCTGCACCTGGCCGAGCGCCATCAGGTGCCGGTGACGGCGGTGGAAGTGGAACTCATGTATGACGACGAACTCGGCTTCAACGCGGAAGCCTGGGTGGAAGGGCGCAGCCGCTACCTGGTGGAGGCCAACCTGAAGGAGGCCATCACCCGGTACCTGCTCACCGAATACGGGCAGCGCGTGTTTCCGGACCAGATCCGCCTCGAGCTGAACGAGGAAATCGAAGCGGCCGTCATGCCGTCGGCGTGAATCCGGCAGGGGTTCCGGCTTCCCGGCCGGCTAAGCGGGCTCGCGGCATGACGGCCGCTTTTTTTTTTTTTCTTAGAGCAGCGAATTTGCCGCATCGCCAATCGCTTCGATCAAGCTCGGATGCGGACGGATCATTCCGGCTAATTCCTCCACGGTCCCCTCCAGATACATGAAAGCGGAGATCTCGGAGATCATTTCCGTAACATGCGGACCGACCATGACGGCCCCCAGGATTTCGCCATACGGCTCGCCGATCACGATCTTGACAAAGCCGTCTTCGTCCATGGCCAACGCTTTGCCGTTGGCCGACAGCGGATACTTGGCCGTTCTTACGCGAAAACCCCGTTTTTTCGCTTCTTCTTCCGAGATGCTGACGCTGGCGATTTCGGGCAGCGTATAGATGCATCTGGGCACGACCCGATAATCCATCTTTTGCCGTTGTCCGCAAGCGTTGGCGGCGGCAACCATCCCTTCGGCGGACGCGACATGGGCCAGCTGCCATCCGCCGATCAGATCGCCGACCGCGTAAATACCGTCCACGCTTGTTTCCAAATGGCTGTTGACCGCAACGAAGCGGCCGTTCATCTCCAAACGCAGTTCGGACAATCCCGACAGGTTCGGCGTCCTGCCCACCGCCACCAGCACTTCGTCAACATGATGCGACCCGACGCCGCCCGACGCGTCTTTCACCGTGAGCGAAATGCCGTCGCCGGCTTGCCTCATTTCCTGGACGGTCGCGCCGGTCCATATTTTCACCTTTTTCTTCGTCAACCGCTGATGAAGGAACCGGGAGGCTTCCTCATCCTCCGCGGGGAGGATCCGGTCCGCCGCTTCAATGATCGTGACCTCAACATTGAGGCTGGAATAGATGCAGGCCAATTCAACGCCGATGACGCCGCCTCCAATGATGGCCAGGGATTTGGGGATCCTGGCCGTGTCGAAGATGGTGTCCGTCGTATGAAAGCGCACGCGATCCATCCCTTCAATGGAAGGAATGAGCGGTTGCGATCCGGTGGCCAGAATGACGCTGCCGGCCCGAATCGTGCGCATGCCTTCGGGTGTGTGGATCGTGATGGTCCGATCGGGATGAACGACGCCCTGCCCTTGGAAAACGGCGACTTTCCGGGATTTCAACACGGCGGCGATGCCGTCGCGCAGTTTTTCGATCACCCGGTTTTTGCGCGCCAGCATCTGTTCCGGTGAAAACGAGAGCGGACCGGTCTCAATGCCCCATTGCCTTGCTTTATGAATCAGTTCGATGACTTCGGCGTGGCGCAACAGCGTTTTGGAAGGAATGCAGCCGACATTGAGACAGGTGC
>DATCLN010000118.1:0-12492 GCA_036563895.1 Paenibacillaceae bacterium | reverse complement strand
GTCCAGATCAAAAATTCGGGGCTGGAGTCGGTGTTCCGGTATTTCCGCTACCGGCAGGACCAGATCGCCACCCGGTTTTTCATCGTAAACGGAAACGGATTGGTGCTGTACGACAGCGGCGGCGCGTTGAACGGGAGACGGCTGGACGAACTGGCGGAACGGCCGCTGGCGCTTGATGCCGCGTACCGGAGCGTGCGCAGCCGGTTTGACGGGCAGGACAGCGTCATCTCCAGCATCGGATTGGACATCGAAGACTGGCGTCTGGTGTCCGTCACGTCCTGGCACGCCCTGTCCAACGAAGTGCTGCTGTATTCCCGCTGGGTGGCGGCCGTCCTGCTGCTGTGCTTCGTGTCGGCGCTGGCGTTCATCGGCTTGTTCGCCAACCGGATCGCCCGGGCGATCGTGCAGACCGTGCGCGTCATGGGGCGGGTGGAGCGGGGCGACCTGACCGCCAGGCTGCCGCTGAAGGGCAACGACGAGACGTCGCTCCTGGCCCGGGGATTCAACCGGCTGGTCAGCCGTCTCGCGGAATTGCTCGAGGAAGTGAAGCGGCAGCAGGAGCGCAAGACGCGCGCCGAACTGCAGGCGCTGCAGGCGCAGATCAAGCCGCATTTCCTGTTCAACGCGCTGGAGTCGATCAATGCGCTGGCGGTGCAAAACGAAGGGCAAAAGGTCAGCCGGATGGTGACGCGGCTCGGCAGCATGCTGCGCATCAGCATCCTGCAGCGGGAAGAGATCACGGTGGCGCAGGAACTGGACCACCTGCTCAGCTATCTGGAGATTCAAAAATACCGCTTTGACGACCTGTTCCAGTTCGAGATCGACGTGCCGCCCGGACTCATGAACTGCCTCGTGCCCAAGCTGACGCTGCAGCCGCTGGTCGAAAACTGCATCCAGCACGGCTTCGAGGGAATCGGGTACATGGGCCACATTCGCGTCACCGCGCGCGAGGAAGGGGATCGGATCGCGTTTTACGTCGAGGACAACGGCATCGGCATCCCCCCGGAACGGCTGGCGGCGATCGAAGCCGGCCCGGACGACGCCGCCGGGCCCGGCGACGCGCCGGAGACGGGCGAGCGGCGCGGACTCGGCGTCCGCAACGTGGCGGACCGCATCCGGATCCGTTACGGCGACCGCTGCGGCCTGTTCATCTGCAGCGAGCCGGGGAGGGGCACCGTGATCAAAATCGTCGTTCCGAAAACGGCGGGAGGTGTGGACCGTGAAGCTGAAGGCCCTGCTCGTTGACGACGAAAAGCCGATTTTGCAAAACCTGCACGCGGTGCTGCCCTGGGCGGATCTGGACATCGAGGTCGTCGGGCTGGCGCGCAACGGCGTGCAGGCCATCGACATCGCGCGGCGGCATCGGCCCGACATCATTTTGTGCGACATCCGCATGCCGGTCATGGACGGGATCGAGTTTTTGCGGCGGCTGCGCGAGACGGACGAGGAAGCGGAAGTGGTCATGCTGACCGGGTACCAGGATTTCAACTACGCCCGCTCGGTCATTCCGTACGGGGTGCGCGACTATGTACTGAAGCCGATCCGCTACGACGAGCTGACCGCGCTCATCGAGCGGCTCTCCCATGCGATCCGCGAGCGGAGGCGGGCCCGGGACAGCCAGCAATCGCGGTTGGACCAGGCGATGCACCTGGCGTATGAAAAAATGCTGCACGACCTGCTGACGGACAACGCTCCCGTACCGCCGCAGCGGTGGATTGACGGGGAGGAGCCGGAGCGGTGGCGTTTTGTCATGATGCTGGCCGACATTGACGGCTATGCGCAGCGGTGCCGCGGCGTTCCGGAACGCGAGCGCAAAATGTGGCTGGTCGCGGCGCGCGACGCGATGACGGACGCGCTGGCGGCGGAGGGGCTGCGGCACGCCGTCCTGCCGATGCGCGAGGGCGAGTGGTGCGTGCTGGTCGAGCTGGCGGGGATATCGGGCGCCGGGGACGGGGCGGACGAACTGCGCGAACGCGCCGGGCGATGGGCGGTTCTCTTGCAGGAAGCGGCGCAGGCCCATGCGGGCTTCCCCTTGACCGTCGGCATCCACCCGGCGGAAATCACGATCCACGATCTGTCCCGGGTGCTTCGGTCGCTGCAGCGCACGGTGCATCTCGCCGCGGACCGGAACCGCTCGGTGCTGTGGAACGACGGGGCGGCGGGCGAAGAGGCGAGCCGGGAAGAGCTGTGGGGGCCGGTCGGTCAGCTGATCGCCGCGCTGAAGCGGGTGGAGCGCGACCGCGTCGAGGAAGCGCTGCGCCTGCTGACGGCGCGCCTGCAGGCGGAATCGTCGCGGTCGCTGGCCCGGGCCGAGAAGGCGGCCCATTTCATCGCGCTGTATTTGCTGCGCGAGATGCGGGCGCTGGGCGCGCTGACCGCCGAGCAGGAGGACGAAATCTGGCGCCTCGTGGAACTGGCCGACCGGGTGAGCGACATGCTCGCGGCCGTGCGCCGCATCGTGGAGCTGAGCCTGGAAACGACGGAACGCCAGAAAACCGGCGACCGGCTCATGCACATCGCGAAGGATTACATCGACCGGAACCTGTCCCGGGATCTGGGCGTCGACGAAGTGGCCGGGCACCTTGGCATCAGCGCCAGCTACTTCAGCCTGCTGTTCAAACAGCATTTCGGCGTCACGTTCCTCGAATACGTGACGGCGGAGCGGGTGGAGCTGGCCAAATCGCTCTTGCTTCTCACGGACAAGAGCATTGCGGACATCGGCCGGTCGGTCGGATACGCCGAACGGAGATATTTCAACAAGGTTTTTCACAAGGTGACCGGCGAACTGCCGTCGGCCTATCGGGAACGCATGAAACCGAAAGACCGGAGGGAGAGCGGGACGAATTGGGCAAAGCGGAGGCGTGCTGGGGAAACGGAAGCGGGATCGACCTGGCCGGATGGAGCTTGCGGGACAAAATCGGGCAAATGGTGATGGCCGGCTTCGACGGCAAGGCGCCGACGGAAGAAATTCGCGCGCTGATCCGCGACCGCAAGCTCGGCGGAGTGATCTATTTCCGCCGGAACGCGGGCACCGCCGCCGAGGTCGCCCGGCTGTCGGCCGCGCTGCAGGCACTGGCCGCGGAGGCGACGAAGGCGCCGCTGTGGATCGCCGTCGATCAGGAAGGCGGCATGGTGGCGCGCCTCGACCGGGGCGTGACGGTCATGCCGGGCCAAATGGCGCTCGGCGCGGCGCGTTCGGCGAAGTGGGCGCGCGAGACGGCGCGCGCGTCCGGCAAGCAGCTCAAGCGGCTGGGCGTCAACCTCAATTTTGCGCCCTGCCTGGACGTCAACAACAACCCGGCCAATCCGGTCATCGGCGTGCGCTCGTTCGGCGAACGCCCGGAACTGGCCGCCGAGCTTGGCATCGCGGCCATCCGCGGGTACCGGGAGGCGGGGGTGGTCGCCTGCGCGAAGCATTTTCCGGGGCACGGGGACACCGTGGCCGATTCGCACCGGGAGCTTCCGGTCGTTCCGCATGACCGGCAGAGGCTGGAAGCGGTGGAGCTCATGCCGTTCCGTATGGCCGTCGCCGCAGGCGCGGAAGCGATCATGACCGCGCATGTGCGGTTTCCGGCGCTGGAACCGGACGGCCTTCCGGCGACGCTGTCGCCGCGCATCCTGCGCGGACTGCTGCGGGACGAATGGGGCTACGGCGGCGTGGTGTTCACGGACTGCCTGGAAATGAAGGCGATCTCCGGCACGGTGGGCGTCGCCCGGGGGGCGGTGATGGCGGTGAAGGCCGGCGCGGACGTCGTGCTCGTCAGCCATACGCCGGCGCTGCAGATAGCCGCGCTCGACGCGCTGTACGAGGCGGTCGTCGCCGGGGAAATCGCGGAGGAGCGGATCGACGAGTCGGTGCGGCGAATCGTGGCGCTAAAGGCCAGACAGGCGGCGACGGCGCCGGACGGCTCCGCTGCGGCCGACGGAGGCGGAGACAATACCGGCTTCGGCGAGGAAGCGGAGGCGCTGGCCCGGGAAGTTTGCCGTCGCGGCGTGACGCTGGTGCGGAACGAGCAGGGCGCCCTGCCGTTGCGGCGGGACGCGCCGACCATCGTCGTCTGGCCCGAGGTGCGGGAGGGAACGGAAGTGGACGAAGCCGTGGCCCGTGACCTGACGCTGGGCCGGGCGCTCGCGCCGCATCTTGGCGAAGTGAAGGAATTGACCATCGGCACGGTTCCCGACGAAGCCGAAATTCGGCAAACGCTGGCGGAGATCGGCAAGGCGCTGGAGGAGATTCGCGGGCGCAACGCAAGCGGGGAGCCGGGAGACGGCCGGGCATGCCTGCAGGTGGTGGTCGGGACGTACAACGCTTCCTTTGCGGCGGGACAAGCGGAAATCGTGCGCCGTCTGCTGGACCTCGAAGGGGTGAAGGTGACGGCGGCGGCGCTGCGCAATCCGTACGACTTGCTTGCGTTTCCTCAGGTCCACGCCTACGTGGCCTGTTACGAGAACACCCCCTGCATGATGGAAGCGCTGGCCGAAGTGCTGGCCGGAAAGACGCCAGCCCTGGGCCGCCTGCCGGTGACCCTGTCCGACCGGTATCCTTTCGGATACGGAATGACGGGGGTTCGGGAAAAAGGATGACAGCGAACCTGCAAGTTGGTGAAACGGCGTGAAAGGATTGTGGATCCGCAACGCCAACGTGTATTTGCCCGACCGGGTGCTAGCGGGCGGTTCGGTGTACGTGTCCGGCGGGCGGATCGCGCGCATCTGCGGGCCGGAGGAAGGCGCGCCGGAGCCGGGCGAAGCCGATGACGTGTGGGACGCGGGCGGATCGGCGCTCGTGCCCGGTTTTGTCGACGTCCACGTGCACGGCGGCGGTGGGGCCGACGTGATGGACGCGGCGGACGACGAAGAGGCCATCGGACGGATTGCACGTTTTCACGCGTCGCACGGGACGACGTCCTGGCTCGCCACCACGATGACGGCGCCGCGACACGAGCTCGCCCGCGCGGTGGAAGGCGTCGCGCGCGCGATGGAGCGGGGCGACGCGGCGGACGGCGCGGAGGTGCTCGGCCTTCATCTGGAAGGGCCGTTCCTCAACCCGCGGCGCTGCGGCGCGCAACACCCGGCGTCAATCCGGCCGTTTGACTGGGAGGAAATGAAAGATTTGCTGGAACGCAGCCGCGGGGCGGTGCGCCTGGTGACGCTGGCGCCGGAATGCGGCGACGCGCTGCGCTGGATCGGCGCGCTGCGCGAGCGCGGCGTCACGGTGTCCATCGGCCATTCCGAAGCCGACGCGGAGACGGTGCGGAGGGCGATCGAGGCGGGGGCGTCGCACGTCACCCACCTGTTCAACGCCATGCCCCCGCTGCACCATCGCGAGCCGGGCATCATCGGCACCGCGCTGCTCCGCAACGAACTGACGGTGGAGCTCATCTGCGACGGGTTCCATGTGCACCCGGATGTGGTCAAGCTTGTGTTCGCGGTCAAGCGGCGCGACCGGATCGCGCTGGTGACGGACGCCATCGCGGCGGTCGGCATGCCGGACGGGGAAGGCTACCAATTGGGCGGCCTGCCCGTGACGGTGAAGGAAGGAAAGGCGGTGCTGCAGGGCGGCGGGAATCTGGCCGGCAGCTGCCTGACGATGGACCGGGCGCTGAAACAGGCGGTCGCGTTCACCGGTCTGACACTGTCCGAGGTGCTTCCGGCGCTCACCATCAATCCCGCCAGGCAAATCGGCGCGGACGGCCGAAAAGGATCGATCGAGGTCGGCAAAGACGCCGATCTGGTCGTGCTCGGACCGGATCTTACGGTGATCCGCACATATGTCAAGGGAGTGCTGGTCCATGGCTGACGGAGCGGTGTACGTCGGCATCGAC
Source organism: Paenibacillaceae bacterium (assembly GCA_036563895.1). Classification (GTDB taxonomy): domain Bacteria; phylum Bacillota; class Bacilli; order Paenibacillales; family Paenibacillaceae; genus ZCTH02-B3. The sequence continues at coordinate 6,670 of DATCLN010000118.1, read as the reverse complement.
GTCGGCGGGACGAATGTGGGGGCCGGCGCGGCGGATGCGGAAGGCCGCCTGATCGCCACCGTCAGACGGCGGACGGAAACCGCGGACGGCGACGCGCTGGTGCGGCAGCTGGCGGAGATGGTGCGCGAACTGCTGACGGTCCGCCTGCCGGAAGCGGGTTTTCCGCATGCGCCGGAGACGGGCGCGCTGCGCGCGGTCGGCGTCGGCATCCCCGGGTTTCTGGACGCGCGTCTGGGCGTGGTCCGGCATGCGGCCAATCTCCGCCTGCGGGACTTTCCGCTCGCCGACCGGCTGGGCGAGGTGCTGGGCGTCCCCGTGATCCTGGACAACGACGTGCGGATGTACGCGTACGGCGAGGCGGCGGCCGGGGCGGCGGCGGGATGCGGCATGGCGCTCGTCGTCGCCGTGGGCACCGGACTGGCGTGCGCCGTCGTCCATCGCGGCCGCGTTTTGCAGGGCGGCGATCTGGCCGGCGAAATCGGCCACGTCAAGGTGGAAGGAAACGAATACGCGTGCGGCTGCGGGATGAAAGGCTGCCTGGAGACGCTGGCGTCGGCGGGCGGGATCGTGCGGCAGGCACAGGAGCTGATGCGGCGGAAGCGCAGCGTGCTCGCCGAATGGTTTCCCGAACGGCCGCAGGCGGAAGAGCGGTCCATGACGGCGGAGGACGTGGCCCGGGCGGCAGACCTGGGGGACGAGGTGGCCGTCGAGGTGTTCAAGCGAACCGGACGGGCACTGGGGAGCGCGCTCGCCGTCGCCGCCGCGCTGCTGGACCCGGATGTGATCGTGATCGGGGGCGGCGTGTCGCGGGCCGGAGAACGCCTGCTGGCTCCGGTGCGGCGGGCGTTGGAGGAGCGGGTACATCCGCTGTGCGCCGGAAAGGTGCAAGTGACCGCGGCCCGATGGGCGGACGAGGCGGGCGTGATCGGCAGCGCCCTCGCAGCCAGGGCAAGGGGTGAACATACGGCTTGAAGATCAACATTTTCGCAAACGAGGAACAGCTTCACGAAGCGGCGGCGCAAACGATCGTCCGGCTGCTGAGGCGGAAGCCGGACGCGGTGCTCGGCCTGGCCACCGGCGGAACGCCGGTCGGCATCTACGAAAAGCTGGCGGCGGCGGTTCGGCGGGGCGAGATCAGTTTCGCGCGGGCCACGACGTTCAATCTCGACGAATACGTCGGTTTGCCGCCGGATCATCCGGAATCGTACCGCAGTTACATGGAGCGGCATTTGTTTCGCCACATCGACCTTCCGCCGGAACGCGCGCACATCCCGGACGGCAACGCGGCGGATCTGGAATGCGAATGCGAACGGTATGAACGCCTGTTGCAGGACGCCGGGCGGATCGATCTCCTGCTGCTCGGTCTCGGCCACAACGGGCACATCGGTTTCAACGAACCGGGACGGGAGCTGCACAGCAAGACGCACGTGGCCGTCCTGCATCCGCAGACGCGGGAGGCCAACTCCCGTTTTTTCCGCTCGCTGGATGAGGTGCCGACCAGGGCCGTCACCATGGGGTTGGGCGGCATCTTCAAAGCCGTGACCATCCTGCTGGTCGTCAAGGGGGCGGACAAGGCGGACATCGTCCACCGGGCGCTGACCGGGCCGCTCACGACGGAATGCCCGGCTTCCCTGCTGCAGCTGCACCCCGATCTGGTGGTGATGCTGGATGAGGGAGCGGCGGCGGGATTCAGGCAGACGGCGCCGGGTGAAACGCATTCGGTGAAAGGCTTTCGATGAAACATTCAAGACGATGATGAACCGGCGCTGCCGGAGCAGGCGGGACCTGCATGGTCCGCATGCGAACCGTATTCGTCACGGAAGCGCTTTGCCTTTTGGAGGCAAAGCGCTTTTTGTCGGGCTTTTTTGACAACAAGGGGCGCGTTTGTCCGAAAGTTTTTTTTGACCTGATTATTGACCGGGGCCCGTCAGGTATGATAGTTTGTTGATACAAAATATAATTCATATAGGAATAATCAGAATTAAAACGGAAACGGGCATTTCAACCGGCACTGACGAGGTGGAGAGGATTGCTTCTTCAGAACAACGGTCCGTTCACGCAGGAACAGGCGAATTGGCTGAACTTGCTGCTGCCTACGCTGACGGAAGCGCAGCGGATGTGGCTGAGCGGATATCTGGCCGGAGCGGGCGCGGTGCAGGGGGGGCCGTTGCCGGCTTTTGCGGCTTTGGCGGGAAGCGCGCCGTGGGCACAGGTGCCCGCGGCGGCGTTTGCGGCGGGCGCCGGGACACGGGAAGCGGCAACGGCGGCGACTGGCTTGGCTCCCGGACCGGCAGCGCCGGCACCGGCGGAAGCCGCGGGCGCGGTGCCGGGGAAACCGGCGGAAGCTCCGGCCGGCACGAACGGTGCCGCGTCCGGCACGGCAACGCGGGAAGCGACGGTGCTGTTCGGCTCCCAGTCCGGCAACAGCCAGAAGCTGGCCAAAAAGTTCGCCGCGAAGCTGGAAGAGCGGGGCTACAAGGTCGCGCTGTCCGCGATGAACGCCTTCAAGACGAACGAACTCAAAAACGTCCGGAATCTTTTTGTCATTGTGAGCACCCACGGCGAAGGCGATCCTCCGGACAACGCCAGATCGTTCTACGATTTTCTGCATGGCAAAAGGGCGCCGAGGCTGGACGGGGTTCGTTTTTCCGTTTTGGCGCTCGGGGACAGTTCCTATGAGTTTTTCTGCAAGACGGGCAAGGATTTCGACAAGCGGCTGGAGGAACTGGGCGGCGTGCGGCTCGCTCCCCGCGTCGATTGCGACGTGGATTTTGAACAGCCGGCGGCGGCGTGGATGGAGTCGGTGCTCAAGGCGCTGGAAGAGGCGGCGGCCGGGGAGGCGTCCGCGGGCGCGGAGCAAGCGGCACGGCAGCAAGCAAACGGTGTTGCCGCGACGGCGGGCTCGCCGCAGGTGATGAACGGCGTCGCCGCATCGGCGGCAATTCCCCAGCCGGCCGGCAGTGTCGCCGCATCGGCGGGAGTTCCGCAGGCGGTCCAGGGTCTCGCCGTGTCCGCTGTTCCTTATCCGGCGCTTGCGGGAACAGCCCCTGCCTTGGGTTTCGTGCCGTTTTTCCCGATATGGGGACCGGCTCCCGGATATGCCGTCATTCCGGGATGGGGAACGTATCCCGGCTGGGCGGCGTACCCGGCGGCGTTTCCCGGCGTGGTTCCGGGACTGGCGCCTTATCCGGCCCCCAATGCGGTTCCGGGGAACGGCCTGGCCAACGGCGCCGCTTCGGCAGGACCGGGGGCGGGCGCCGCTCCATTCGCGGCGGCGGCAGGCATTGCCCCTTTCGCCGCACCGGCGACAGCCCCCGCGGCGGCCGCGGAACCGTCCTACTCGAGAGACAATCCTTTTTACGCCGAAGTGATCGAGAACCTGAATCTCAACGGCCGCGGCTCGGACCGCGAAACCCGCCACGTGGAACTGTCGCTGGCCGGTTCCGGCCTGCAGTATGAACCGGGCGATTGCCTGGCCGTCATTCCCGAGAACCGCCCGGAACTCGTGGACGAGCTCATCCGGGAAGCGGAGTGGAAAGCGGAAGAACCGGTGCCGGTGGACGGAACAGAGGAAGTGCCGCTCAGGGAGGCCCTTCTGAAACATTTTGAAATCACCGTGCTCACCAGACCGCTGCTGGAAAAGGTGGCGGAAACCTTCGGAACCGGCAGCGTGCGGGAGCTGCTGGCCGCCGGCAGGGAGCGGGAACTCCGGGACTACCTGCGGGGACGGGATCTGCTCGATCTCATCCGGGACCACGGGCTGAAGGGCGTGCCGGCGCGGGAGCTGGTGCGGCTTCTGCGAAAGATTCCGGCCCGCAAATATTCCATCGCCAGCAGCCTGAAGGCGTTCCCGGACGAGGCGCACCTGACCGTGCGGGTGGTGCGGTACCACGCCCACGGCCGCGACCGGTACGGCGTCTGCTCCACATATCTGGCCGAGCGGGCGCAGCCGGGCGATACGGTGCCGGTGTACGTGCATCACAATCCCAACTTCAAGCTGCCGGCCGACCCCGGCGCGCCGATCGTCATGATCGGGCCGGGAACGGGCGTGGCTCCGTTCCGCGCGTTCCTGCAGGAGCGGGAGGCGACCGGCGCCGGCGGCAAGACGTGGCTCTTTTACGGAGACCGGCATTTCCGCACGGATTTCCTGTACCAGACGGAGTGGCAGCGCTGGCTCAAGGACGGCGTGCTGACCCGGATGGACGTGGCGTTTTCCCGCGACACCGAACAAAAGGTGTACGTGCAGCACCGCATGCTCGAGCAAAGCCGGGAGCTTTACCGCTGGCTGGAAGACGGGGCATACGTGTACGTCTGCGGCGACGAGAAGAACATGGCGCCCGACGTGCATGCCGCGCTGCTCGCGGTGCTGCAGAAGGAAGGCGGCCTGAGCGCGGAAGCGGCCGAAGAGCGCCTTGCCGAGCTGCAGCGGCAAAACCGGTATCAGCGCGATGTGTATTGACAACGGGATGCAAGGAGGAGACCTGGGAATGGCACAGGACCGTCTTTCCGCGTCGCAAAACCTTCCGCCCAGCGACGTGGAAAAGATCAAGCTGGAAAGCAACTACCTGCGGGGGACGATCCCGGAAAGCCTGGAAGACCGGATCACCGGCGCGGTGTCCGCGATGGACGACCGGCTGCTGAAGTTTCACGGCACGTACCAGCAGGACGACCGGGATTTGCGGCTGGAACGGGAAAAGCAGAAGCTTGAACCCGCCTACCAGTTCATGGTGCGCGTGCGGGCGCCCGGCGGCATCGTCACGCCGCAGCAATACCTTGTGCTGGACGACCTGGCGCAGCGCTACGCGGGCGGCACCCTGCGCCTGACCACCCGGCAGTCGTTCCAGTTCCACGGCGTCCTGAAATGGAACCTGAAGCGGACGATCCGCGAGGTGAACGAGGCGCTGCTCACCACGCTGGCCGCGTGCGGCGACGTGAACCGCAACGTCATGTGCAACCCGAACCCGTACCAGTCGGAAGTGCACGGCGAGGTCTACGAGTGGGCGAAGCGGCTTAGCGAACATCTGATGCCGCGCACGAAGGCCTACTATGAGATTTGGCTGGACGGGGACAAGGCGGTGGACAGCCGGGACGCGGACAGCGTGAAAAATCCGCGCCTCCCGCGGAATCCCGGCGTATCCGAAAGCCTGGAGCGCAAGGGAAGCGGCTACAGCGAGGACGAAACGGAGCCGATCTACGGCCCGGCGTACCTTCCGCGCAAGTTCAAGATCGGCATCGCCGTACCGCCTTCGAACGACGTGGACGTTTTTTCGCAGGATCTCGGATTCATCGCCATCGTGGAAAACGGAAAGCTCGCGGGCTTCAACGTGGCCGTCGGCGGCGGCATGGGGATGACCTACGGCGATCCGCTCACGTATCCGCAGCTGGCGCGGGTGATCGGGTTCCATCGTCCGGAACGGATCATTGAAGTGGCGGAAAAAGTCGTCACGATCCAGCGGGACTACGGCAACCGCGCCATCCGCAAGTACGCCCGCCTCAAATACACCATCGACGACCGGAGCGTCGAATGGTTCCGGGACGAGCTGAACCGGCGCCTGGGATGGGAGCTGGAAGAGCCCCGGCCGTTCAAATTCGAGCACAACGGCGACCGCTACGGATGGGTGAAGGGCAGCAACGGCAAGTGGCACCTGACACTGTTCATCCAGAACGGGCGGATCCGGGACTGGGACGACTATCCGCTCATGACGGGCCTGCGCGAGATCGCGAAGGTCCACACCGGGGATTTTCGCCTGACGCCGAACCAGAACCTCATCATCGGAAATGTGTCGCCGCGCAACAAGCGCAAGATCGAGGCACTGGTGGAGAAATACGGCTTGACCGACGGCCGGCAGCACTCCGCGCTGCGGCGCAACTCCATCGCCTGCGTGGCCCTGCCCACGTGCGGCCTGGCGATGGCGGACGCGGAGCGGTATTTGCCGGTGCTGCTGGACAAATTGGAAGTGCTGCTCGACGAGGTCGGCCTGCGCGAAGAGGAAATCGTCATCCGCATGAGCGGCTGCCCCAACGGCTGCGCACGGCCGGCGCTGGCGGAGATCGCCTTCACCGGCAAGGCGCCGGGCAAGTACAACCTGTACCTGGGCGGCAGCTTCACGGGCGACCGGCTGAACGTCCTGTACCGGGAAAACATCGGCGAAGCCGAAATCCTGGAGACGCTGGCGCCGATCTTCCGCCATTACGCGGCGGAGCGCCTGCCGGGCGAGCGCTTCGGCGACTTCGTCATCCGCGCCGGCTACGTACGGGAGGTCCGCGACGGCCGGGATCTCCACGCCGCGGGTCAGGAGGCGCTTGCGGCCTCCGCCGCCTCGGCCGCCGTGCGCGGGTAATGGCTGCCCGCCGGGGCGGGTGCGTGCCGTTGCCGGGATGCCGTCGGCCCTGGCCGTGCTGAACACCAAAGCCGCGAACCGCACAAAAAACCCGGACCCAAGCCGGCACACTCCCGCGCGATCCGCGCGGGGAACGGCTTGTCCGGGTTTTTCGCGTTTTTCGCCATAATACGGCCATTCAATGCCCGCTCGTCAGCTCCGTCCAGTAGCGGTCGTACTCCTGCAGCATGTCGCCGACGTCCACGAGCCACTCCGTCCGGGCCAGGTCTTCCTCGCTGGTGAAGATGGTCTTGTTGGACAGGTATTCCTCGCTGTGGTAAGGGCGGGAC
>DATCLN010000117.1:0-6122 GCA_036563895.1 Paenibacillaceae bacterium | reverse complement strand
GGTTTGCGCGGTGTCGCCGGTTTTTTCGGCATCGTCTCACCTGCTTTGCTTTGGTTTTCGGAGCGGGTCCGCGGCGGACAAGCCCCGGGACTTCCAGTGTAGCGTGAAGCGGCCTTAAAAAGCTGTTGGAACGTGTCAGGGAAAGCGCCCCGGATGCGCTTCTATTTTTGGCGGATCGGCGGCCCCGGCGTCTGAAGCGGTCAGTCGATGCCGGGGAAATGAAAGATGCCGCAATTGATGACGGTTACCGTCATGCGCGGGCGGTACTGCCAGTCGATTTCCGCCTCGCGGTTTTTCAGCCGCTCCTCGAGCGCCCGCCTTTGCTCCCCGCTGTCCGCCCGCTCGATCAGCTGCCGGTAATAGTTTGCCACCCGCTGCCGTTCCTCCCGGCGCCGTTCCTCCGCTTCCACGGCCCAGGAGAAATCGCCGCGCCGGAGCTTGCGCTCCAAATGGGCTTCCAGCCGCGCCATGCCCTTGCGCGGCGTGAGCGTGCTCCGGAGGAGCCGGATTTCCGGGGAGAGGCGCGCGGTCAGTCTGCACGCCTGCAGCCGCTCCCCGAAATTTTCATCGATGACGCCGGTGGCCAGGGAGATGCCCCAGCTGTACAAATCCTCGCGTTTCATGTCGCATTCGCAGGTGACCTTGAAGTTCACGCCGAGCCAGGCGGTGTACGCGCGGGAAAACGGGTCCGCGGCGCGGCCGCCCCGGGGCGGTTCCGCAAACAGAAGCACGTTCCGGCCGCGCTGGCGGACATAGTCGAAGATCTGGTGGAGCCGGGCGGAACCGAAATGGAGATATTCGGTCAGGACGCGCCCGCCGGGCAGGGGAAGCGCCGCCGTTCCCGCCGTTGCCCCCGTGACGCCGGTTCCCGCCGCACCCGATGCAAAGGAAAATCCCGCCGATCCCGGAGCAGGCACAGCCGCGGCAGACAAAGCCGGCGCAGAAGCTGCAGGCGCAGGCGAAGCCGGCGTGTCCGGCGGCTCGAAATACCACGCGAACGTCATCGTTTCCGGCTCGGCGCCGGTGCGGTCCACGAAGCTCCAGTAAAACGGCCGGTTGGTGAGCGCCCGGTCGGCTTCCGGGGACAGCTTCACGACGACATGGGTCGGGCTCCGCTCGATGATATGGCACCCGGTCTGCTCGAGAAAGGAGACGACGAACCGCGCCACCTCCCCGCCGTTCACCTTTTCCGCCTCCTCTGGCGGCTCAGGCCGACGATGGCGTCGCCCAGGCTGTCGATTCCCCTCCGCAAATCGCCTTCCCCTTCCGCTTCCAGGAACAGGCGCGCCAGCCGGCGCTCCAGCGTCTCTTCCCGTTCCAGGTCATGGATGATTTCTTCCAGTTCGCCGATGACCATTTCAAACATGTTGATCTTTTCGTGCAGAAGCCGCACGATATGTTCCTCGATCGTCCCGAGGGTGCACAGGTTGTGGATGTGCACGTCCTCGGTCTGGCCGAGCCGGTACACCCGGCCGATCCGCTGTTCGATGCGCATGGGGTTCCACGGCAGGTCGAAGTTGATGATATGGTTGCAAAATTGCAGGTTGATGCCCTCCCCGCCGGCTTCGGTGGCCACCAGCACCCGGGCGCGGCGGCGGAACAGCTCCATCATCCAGTCTTTTTTGCCCCGGTTCATGCCGCCCCGGTACGGCACCGCCGTGAGCCCGTGTTCCGCGAAAAACCGCATGAGGTAATCCTGGGTGGCCCGGTATTCCGTAAACACCACGACCTTGCCGTCCATGCCGCGGATGAGTTCCAGCGTCTTCTCCGCCTTCGTGTTGGCCTTGACCCCTTTGATGAGTTCCACCAGGCGTCCGACCCGGTCGCGCAGCGCGGAGCCTTCTTCGGCTTTTTTGAAAATGTTGAACAGCGTAAGGAAAACCGCGTCGCGGCTCGAGCACACTTCCCGCTGCAGCGTGACGAGCTGCAGGGCGGAGGCGGTGCCGAGACCGGCCTCGCGGGCGCTGCTGCGCACGTACTCGGTGACGCCGTCGTACAGGGCCCGCTCGTCGGGAGACAGGGTGAGCGGCACGGTGGTGACGAACCGGCGCGGATGGCGGATGTCGCTGCCATCGCGGCGGTTGCGGATCATTACCCGTCCGAGGGCTTCCTGGAGCAGCTCCCGGTTTTTCGGCACCCGCCGGTCGGCGACGAAGGTGGCGGAAAACTCCGACTCGCCGCCGAGCTGCCCGGGCTTGAGCACCGTGATGAGGTTGTACAGCTCGCCCATGTCGTTCTGCACGGGGGTGGCGGTAAGCAGCAGGCAGTATTTCTTGCGCAGTTCGCAGGCGAATTTGTAGTTGCCGGTGCGCTTGTTTTTCAGCTTGTGGGCCTCGTCGATGATCAGCATGTCGTATTCCCGTTCCAGCAGGCGGCTCCGGTGCGGTTCGCGCTTGGCCGTGTCGATGGAGGCGACCACCACGGCGTTGTCCCAGTGATGCGGTTTTTTCTGGGCGACGGCGGGAATGCCGAACTTCTCGATCAGTTCTCGCACCCACTGCAGCACCAGCGACGACGGGACGAGGATCAGCGCGGTCCGGACGAGGCCTCGCACGATGTATTCCTTCAGCACCAGGCCGGCTTCGATGGTCTTGCCGAGGCCCACTTCGTCGGCCAGAATGGCCCGGCCGTGCATTTCGTGGAGCACCCGCTTCGCCGTTTCCGTCTGGTGCGGCAGCGGCGTGAAGCGGGGCAGCATGCGCAGGGACCACAGCTCGTGAAAGTCCCCGATGCGCATCGCCTGTTCGGCTTCCCAGGCGAGCCGGTAGAGCGTCCAGTTGTCCCACGGCCCGTTGTTTTCCAGGCGACGCTCCAGTTCCTCGAAGGCGGACCGGTCCACGCGCAGTTCCACCAGGGGATGCACGCGCCGTCCGGCCTCCGCGGCGGGCGGAATATTTTCAAGGGTATGCACGAAACGTTCCTCCTCCCCATACCGTTTTGGTCCGCGGGAAAAAAAGAGCGCATTCGTAGTATGGACGCGAGGGAAACTTTTCAAAACAGACGGCGGCGGGCGGGACGGAATGGTCCTTTTCTCCCTGTTGATCCTTCAAAGGAGGGGCGCGGAATGGGACGTTGGAATCATTTTTGCGGCAAGACAAAAAAGGGAGCGCGAATGAGAAATCGAAAGCGAGGCCGCGATAACGCGACAATAACCGCCAAATTTCACCATGTTGCCGGTCTGGCCGATTCACAATATCTTGTGTAGTATAATGGCTGTCGACCACAAGATATTGTAATCCGGCGAGAAATATGGCAAAATGATACATGCCACTGCTTATTGGAATCCGGCGAAGAATCCGGCGAAAAATCTGGCGAAGCGGGAGGGGCCCATTTGAAGCCGACGACCAAAACGAAACGGTTGGAAGGTCTGAGCGAAAAGATTTTCTTGGACCGCTATGCCTGGAAGAATGCCGACACGTCGGCCACCAAGGTCGGCGACACGGTGCTTGTGCTGACCAAGGACGACCCGAAGTTTCCCGCCAAGGAAGTCGGGGAAGTGATCGAGCGGAACGGCCGCAATGTGAAGGTCCGGCTGCGCGACGGCGAAATCGTGGAGACGACCATCGACAAGCTGACGCTCACCGTCGAGAAGACGCCGGAGGAGATGTGGGACCGGCTCGCCGCGGCGATGGCTTCCGTGGAAGCGACGCCGGAGAAACAGCAGGAATGGCGGGAGAAATTCCGCTGGATGCTGGACGACTGGAAGCTGGTTCCGGGCGGTCGGATCGCCGCGGGCGCCGGCGTGAGCGACGAGCTGACGCTGTTCAACTGCTATGTCCTTCCGTCCCCGCATGACAGCCGGGGCGGCATCATGGAAACGCTTTCGGAAATGACCGAAATCATGGCCCGGGGCGGCGGCGTCGGCATCAACCTGTCGTCGCTGCGGCCGCGCCGCGCCGTGGTGCGCGGGGTGAACGGCTCCTCGAGCGGCGCCGTTTCCTGGGGCGGGCTGTTCAGCTACACCACCGGCCTCATCGAACAGGGCGGCAGCCGCAGAGGCGCCCTCATGCTGATGATCAACGACTGGCATCCGGATCTGCTTGATTTCATCACGGTCAAGCAGACGATGGGGCAGCTCACCAACGCCAACCTGTCCGTCTGCATCAGCAACGCCTTCATGAAGGCGGTCAAGGAAGACCTCGACTGGGATCTGGTGTTCCCGGACACGTCGGATCCGGAGTACAACGAGCTGTGGGACGGCGACCTGGAAAAGTGGAAACGGATGGGCAAGAAGGTCGTCCACTACCGCACCCTCAAGGCCCGCGACATCTGGCACACGATCATCGAGTCGGCCTGGAAGTCGGCGGAACCGGGCGTCGTGTTCATCGAATACTACAACCAGATGTCCAACAGCTGGTACTTCAATCCGATCATCTGCACCAACCCCTGCGGCGAACAGGGCCTGCCGGCGTGGGGCGTTTGCAACCTGTCGGCGATCAACCTGTCGAAGTTCTACGACGCGGAAAAGCACGACGTCGCCTGGGACGAGCTGTCCAGGGTCGTCAAGTACGCCGTGCGCTTCCTGGACAACGTCATCGACAAGACGCCGTACCACTTCCCGCAAAACGAGCGCAACCAGAAAAACGAACGCCGCGTCGGCCTCGGCACCATGGGGCTGGCGGAACTCCTCATCCGGCTGGAGATCCGCTACGGCAGCCCGGAAAGCCTCGAGTTCCTCGACAAGCTGTACGGGTTCATCGCCCGCGAGGCGTACCTGGCGTCCACGGAAATCGCCGCCGAGAAAGGCCCGTTCCCGATGTTCGACGCCGAGAAGTTCCTGCAAAGCGGCTTCATGAAACACATGACGTCGGTGTTCCCGGAAGTCGGGGAGGCGGTCCGCAAGCGCGGCATGCGCAACGTCACCGTGCTCACCCAGGCGCCCACCGGCTCCACCGGCACCATGGTGGGCACCTCCACGGGCATCGAGCCATACTTCGCCTTTGAATATTACCGGCAAAGCCGCCTCGGCTTCGACAAGCAGTACGTGCCCATCGTGCAGGAGTGGAAGGAAGCCCATCCCGGCGAGGAGCTGCCGGAATGGTTCGTCACGGCGATGGACCTGAGCGCGGAAGACCACATCCGCGTGCAGGCGGCCATCCAGCGCTGGGTGGACAGCTCGATCTCCAAGACGGCCAACTGCCCGGCGGACTTCACCATCGAGGAGACGAAAAAGCTGTACGAACTGGCCTTCGAGCTGGGCTGCAAGGGCGTCACCATCTACCGCGACGGCAGCCGCGACACGCAGGTGCTGCACACGGCGAAGGACGGGAAGAAGGAGCGGCAGCCGGAAGCTTCCGCACCGGCGGCCGGTGAGGCGCAGGCGGCGCCGTCCGGCGCTCCGGCTCCGGCCGCGGTCCCCAAAGCCGCCGCGGAACCGGTGCTCGACCGGCAGTACAAGTCCCGGCCGAAGGTGCTGCAAGGCGCCACGTACAAGTTCGACACGCCCTTCGGCAAGGCGTACATCACCATCAACGACCTGGACGGCAGCCCGGGCGAAATTTTCCTGAACGTCGGCAAGGCCGGCTCCGACGTGTTCGCCATGTCGGAGGCCCTCGGCCGGGTGTGCTCGCTGTTCCTGCGCTATGGCGACCACGGCAACAAGGTGCAGCTGCTCATCAAGCACCTGAAGGGCATCGGCGGCACCGGCGCCATCGGCTTCGGCGCCAATCGCGTGGAATCCATCGCCGACGCCGTGGCCAAGGCGCTGGAAATGCACGTCGGCATCACGAGCGGCAACGGCCACGGCGCCGCGGCGGGCGCGCAGGCGCCCGGAGCGGGAAGCGGGCCGGCCGCCGACGGCGGGCCGATCCCGCAGGGCTCCTGCGGTCCGGTCGCGCCGTACGCGCCGGCGGACCTGTGCCCGTCCTGCGGCTCGGCGTCCCTCATCAGCGCGGAAGGCTGCAAGACGTGCGCCAACTGCGGTTACAGCAGATGCTCGTGACAGGCGGAAGCGGCTGGTGATTGAGCCAGCCGCTTCTTTGTTGGTACGCCCAGCATGGGCGTCATCTCTACGGTGAAAGTCCGGAATGGGGGCTGGCGAGCGCCTACCATTAGCCAAAGGCAAGGGTGCCTGCCGCGAGGCGGGATCTGAAGGAAGCCGGAGGCAAACGCACGGGCCAAGG
>DATCLN010000116.1:0-7149 GCA_036563895.1 Paenibacillaceae bacterium | reverse complement strand
GTGCTGAACATCGGCACGCTGAACGAAACCGAAGTCGAGGCCATGCTCATTGCGGGCAAAGCAGCCAACGAAGCCGGGGTTCCCGTGGTGCTCGACCCGGTCGGGGCCGGCGCGACGGCCTACCGGACGGAGACGGCCCGGCGCATCCTGTCGGAGGTGCGCGTGTCGGTGCTGCGCGGCAACGCCGCGGAGGTGGCCAACGTCATCGGCCGGCAGTGGCAGATCAAGGGCGTGGACGCCGAAGGAGACGGCGCGGGCGCGGCCGAGCTGGCCGTGGAAGCGGCGCGGCGGCTGGGCATCACGGTGGTCGTAACCGGCAGGGAGGATGCGGCGACGAACGGAAACGCGGTGTATGTGGTGAAAAACGGCCATCCCATGCTCACCCGCGTCACCGGGACGGGGTGCCTCCTGTCGTCGGTCATCGGGGCGTTCGCCGCGGTGGAAGGACGCTTTGCCGAAGCGGCGGCCGCCGCGCTGGCCGTCTACGGCGTGGCGGCGGAGCTGGCGGCTCTGGGACGCGGCGCGGAAGGACCGGGCAGTTTTCAGATCGCGTTTTTGGATCAGCTGGCCGCGGTGAGCGGAGCGGATGTGGAACGGCTGGCGAAAATCGAGGTGATGAATCCGTGAGCACGGCAAGGGAACGCAGCGGCGACATCGCCGTCACGCCCAAGGCGCTCACCATTGCCGGGTCGGACAGCGGGGGCGGGGCGGGCATCCAGGCCGACCTCAAGACGTTCCAGGAGCTGGACGTGTTCGGGATGTCGGCGCTCACCGCCGTCACGGCGCAAAACACCCTCGGCGTCCAGGGCGTCTGGCCGCTCCCCCCGGAAGCGGTGGCGCGGCAGATCGACTCCATCGCCGAAGACATGGGGACGGACGCGGTGAAGACCGGCATGCTGTTCAGCGCCGAAATCATCCGGACGGTGTCGGAGAAAATCCGTGAGCACCGCTGGGAGCGCGTCGTCATTGACCCGGTGATGATCGCCAAGAGCAAGGTCCCCCTGCTGCAGGAAGAAGCGGTGGAGGCCCTGAAAAAGGAACTGCTCCCCTTCGCCCTGGTGGTCACGCCGAACATTCCCGAAGCGGAGGCGCTCACGGGCATGACGATCCGCACCCTGGAGGACCGCAAGGAAGCCGCCCGGCGGATCGCGGCCCTCGGCGCCCGCCACGTGGTGCTGAAAGGCGGGCACGAGGAAGATTCGGAGGAATCCGTCGACCTCCTGTACGACGGCCGTTCGTTCCTCGCGCTGGCCGCTCCCCGGATTCGCACCTCCAACACCCACGGCACGGGGTGCACCTTCGCCGCGGCCATCGCCGCCGAGCTGGCCAAGGGGCGCGAGGTGGAAGAAGCGGTGCGGACCGCCAAGCGCTATGTCCACTGCGCCATCGAGCGCGGCATTTATATCGGGCACAGCGGTTTCGGACCGACCAACCACTGGGCGTACCGCAGACGGTGCGCGGAACGGCCGGACGGTGCGTCTGGCGGAGGGGAGCAGTGTTCGGAACGGTCCGACAGGGCGGCGCCGCCGGCGGAACGGCCGGTCGGATTGGTGCTGCGGGAGGAGCGGTGGCCGGCATGACGGACGGGGCGGCTGCGAAGCTGCGGCTGTATTTCGTCATGGGCAGCGTGAACTGCGCCGGGAGGGATCCGCTTTCCGTCCTGTCGCAGGCGATCGACGGGGGCGTCACCTTTTTCCAGTACCGGGAAAAAGGCCGCGGCGCCCTGCGGGGCCGGGAGGCCTTCGCCCTCGGCGAGCGCCTGCGGATGCTGTGCCTCGACCGCGGCGTGCCGTTCATCGTGAACGACGACCTGGAGCTGGCCCTGGCCCTGGACGCCGACGGACTGCACGTCGGCCAGGAGGATCTGGCGGCGGAGACCGCCCGGGAGAAAATCGGCGGCAAATGGCTGGGCGTGTCCGTCAGCAGCCTGGACGAAGCGGTCCGTGCGGTGAAGGCGGGGGCGGACTATCTGGGCGCGGGGCCCATTTTCGAAACGAAGACCAAGGAGGACGCCAAGCCGGGCACGGGCCCGTCCCTCATCCGGCGGATCCGGGAGGCGGGCATCGGCCTGCCGGTGGTCGGCATCGGCGGCATCACGCCGGCGAACGCCGGACTCGTGATGGAGGCGGGAGCCGACGGCATCGCCGTCATCAGCGCCATCAGCCAGGCCCCGTCGCCGGCGGAGGCGGCTCGGGAGCTCTGGAGGGTGGTCGGACCGGCGGGAAAGTCCCGGTGAACAGGGCGGCATTTTCGACGGTTGCCTGTGCCTGGGCGCGGGCGGCTGTTTTTTTGCCGAACATCAGATCGCTGACAACCTGTGGTCAGAAGCGAGTTGTACAATGAGGAAACGGGAACTCGGGACGCTTCGACCTTTTCCCGGGAAATAGCTGGCTCGGGGAGATTTTCGGCGAACAATCGAAGGAGGGAAACCCATGAACGAACATAACCGGTTCAGAATCGTCAAATGGGACCGAAGAAGATACCAGGTCATCAATCCGTCGAAGGGCATTTATCGCCTTGTGCGCGTCATCGGCGAGTATGACAACCGGGACCAGGCGTATGAGGATATGTACCGGATCATCCGGGGACAAAAGACCGAAGAAGAAGTGATGGAGCAAAAGCTGAAGAATTATTGGGAATAAAGCGAACATCGTCAAGGCGCATCGCCCGCCGCAAGGCGGGACTTTCATTTTTTTAAAGAAATTTACCCCGTAATGATGGAAATGTGATTCTTCTGCCGAACGACGGCCTCTCTTTATAATCGAATTGAAAATAATGAAAAAAAAGTTAGGTACGGGAGGTCAGACCATGAAAAAAAGGTTGGGTGTCGCCATACTGATCCTGTTTGTCGCCCTGTCCGCGGTGCTGACGGCGTGCGGAACGGGCAAAAATGAAAACGCCAACAAAGGGAGCGAAGGCAGCGCCTCGCCCAGCGCGTCGGCCAGCGCCGGGACCGGCGGCGAGACGGGCGGGACGAACGCCGAACCGTTCACCGTTTCGCTCCGGCACATCCAGATCGGCGAGGCGCAAAAGTTCCGGAAAGCGATTCTGGATGACGTGGTCCGGAAAACGGAGGCGGAAGTTCCCGGCCTGAAGTTCGAGCTCGACGGCGTCGAGGACCAGGTCAACCGCTTCACGAAGCTGCCGGCCGAGATGGCCGCAGGCAATCCGCCGAAAATCTTCGACCTGTTCGGCGGCGCGGGAGACGCGCTGAAGTACGCCAAAGCCGGAAGGCTGCTCGACGTGACGCCGATCATCGAAGAGCTCGGCATCGCCGACAAGTTCCTCAACCTGGGCCAGTTCACGCTGGACGGCAGAGTGTACGGCCTGCCGATCGGCGGCAGCACGGAAGGATTTTTCTACAACATCCCGATGTTCGAAAAGTACAACATCAAGGTGCCGACGACGCTGGAGGAACTGGAAGCGGCGGCGGAAACGCTCAAGCAGAACGGGATCACGCCGTTCGCCATGGGCTCGAAGGGCGCGTGGGTGCCGCTCATGCTCGTCAACACGCTGATCGGCCGCTACGCCGGACCCGAGGCGATCGACGGGTTCCCCGCCGGCACGCATGCGTGGAACTCGCCGGAAGTGACGGCCGCGTTCGCGAAGTATGAAGAGTGGGTCAAAAAAGGCTACTTTACCAAAGGCGAACTCGGCCTCGAGTACGCCGACATGCTGAACCAGTTCGTCACGGGCAAGGCGGGCATGATGTTCGACGGCAGCTGGCGCGCGTCCGTGTTCAAGGATCCCGCGCAGGCGGGCGAGCTGACCGGCAAGGTCGGATTTTTCCCGATGCCTCCCGTTCCCGGCGGCAAGGGCGACCAAACCTACGTCAACGGGAATTACAGCAACGGCTACGGGTTCTCCGCCGATTTGAACGAACGCGAACTCACCGCGGTGAAGGCGTTCATCAAAAACATGTACAACGAGGAAATGCAGTTGCGGGGTCTGCTGGAAGACGGCGTGCTGCCGTCGATGAAGCTGTCCGGGGATGCGCTCGACAAAGTGGAGGACCCGCTGGTCAAGCAAATCATGGAAACGATGCGGAGGGCCGGCGGCGCGTTCTCGCACTTCGACTCCACCGTCCATTCGGAAGTTTACAAGGAGTCCGAAGCGCAAATCCAGAGGCTGATCGCCGGCAGGGCGACCGCCGCCGAGGTAACCGAAGCGCTGCAGAAAATTCAGGAGATTGCCAACGCGAACCAGTAAGTTGAACCGGCTTGACGGCGGCGCCGCCCGACCCGGCCCCGGGCGGCGCCGTCCGTTCTCGGAGGTGGAGCCGATGAAGCATCCGATGCGCAATCCGTGGATCTATACGCTGTTCACCGTTCCGACGCTGATCCTGTACGGAATGTTTTTTCTCTGGCCCATGCTGTCGTCCGCCTATTACGCGTTCACCGACTGGAACGGCCTCGAAAACTACCGCTTTGTCGGCTGGTCCAACTTTGCCGCCGCCTTCGGCGATCCGGACTTTCGCCGCGCCATCGTCAACAACCTCATTTTCATCGGATTTTCGGTCTTCGTGCAAATCCCGCTCATCGTGCTGTGTGCCCTGCTGATCGCCTCCGTGAAGAGGCTCCGGGGCTTTTACAAGACAACCGTGTTCGTGCCTTCCATCGTGTCCACCTCCGTCATCGGCATTTTGTGGGGCTTCATCTACGAACCGGAGGTCGGGCCGCTCAACCGGCTGCTCGCGCTGTTCGGGGCGGGTCCTGTCTACTGGCTGGCGGAACCGGAGGGGGCGCTTCCGGCCGTGCTGATCACGAACGCCTGGCAGTGGATGGGGTTTTACATCGTGCTGGTGCTGGCCGCCATTTTGGCCATCCCGCGGGAGCTTCACGAAGCGGCGGTGGTGGACGGCGCAAACGGCTGGCAACGGGCGCTCCAAATTACGGTTCCGCTCATCCGGCCGCTCATCTCCGTCGTGGTCATGCTGTCAATCGCCGGCGGCATGCGCGTCGTCGATATCGTGCTGGTGATGACGAAGGGGGGACCGGTCGGCGCGACGGAAGTCATGGCTTCGTACATGGTGAATGAAGCCATGGGCATCAATCCGAACTACGGGTTCGGAACGGCGATTGCGCTTATCATTTTCGCCTTTGCGCTCCTTCTGACGTCGCTGTATCAGCTCACGTTCGGCCGGCGGATGGAAGGGGGCCAATTCTGATGGTTCTCAGGCGGGTCGTGCCGCACGCGCTGCTGCTGGCCTACGTCGCCGTCGTCCTGTTTCCGTTCGTGTTCGTCCTGTTTTCCTCGCTGAAAGGGAGCAACGTGGAAATCGCGGCCGACCCGTTCGGCATTCCGAAAACGTGGCACCTGGAAAATTACGCGGAAGCCTGGGTCAAAGCCAAAATCGGCGTCTATTTCTTCAACAGCGTCTATCTGTCGTTCACGTCCGCCCTGGCCGCCGCCCTGCTTTCCGCCGCCACGGCGTTCGCCATCGTCCGGATGCGGTTTCCGCGCGCCGGCCGATGGATCTACCAGACGGTGCTCATCGGCATGTTCATCCCGGGCAACGTGCTGTTTATCGCGCAATATTTGCTGGTCATGAACCTTGGCGTGCTGAACACGCACTGGGCGCTGTTTCTCCCCTACACGGCGGGCGCGCTGCCGCTCGGCGTGCTGCTGCTCACGGCGTTCATGAAGTCGCTGCCCGGCGAGCTGGAAGAGGCGGCGATCATGGACGGATTGAGTTCCGCCGGACTGTTTGCCAAAATAGTTTTACCGCTTACATTGCCGGCGTTGGTCACCGTTTTCATCGTGAATTTCCTGGGCGCGTGGAACGAGTACCTGCTGGCGAATTTTTTCATCAGCAAGGATGCGCTGCGGACGCTGCCGACCGGGATGGTCGGATTCCGCGATGCGTTCCAGACCAATTACGCGCTCATCTGCACCGGCATCGTGTACAGCGTGGCGCCGGTGCTGGTGCTGTACGCCTTTTTGCAGAAACAGATCATCGAAGGGATGACCGTCGGCAGCGTCAAGGGGTAAACGGTCCGAAGGGGTACGGGTGCGATGTCGCTGAGGTCCAAGCTGTTCGGCGCGTTTCTGGTCCTGATCATCGTTCCGCTCGCCGTGCTGGCTGCCGTGCTTTATACGCTGGTGACCGGTCTGATCGAGGAGAAGCACTCCCGCCAGACGGAACTCACGCTGCGCGCGCTGAGCCAGTCGGTCGGCTTCATTTTCAGGGAAATGAACCAGGTGACCGACAGCACGATTGCCAGCGACGCCATCCAGGAGGTGCTGAGCGATGCCTACGCCGGAGATGTGGAGGACATCGACTACCTCAACCTGAACGAGGTGCAGAAAAAGTTCCGCGAGCTGCTTGTCTACCATCCTTCGGTCAGCTACGCCCTGATGTACGCCCTGGACAACGGCCGGATACACCGGATTTTCACGAAAGAGCAGTTTCAGGCCATGCCGTATGAACGGTTCATCGGGACGGAACTTTACCGGCGCGTGCTGGAGCGGGGCGGCCTGCCGCTGTGGGTGGGCCCCTACGAATTTCCGGAGCTGACCGGATCCGAGCCGGTGTTCACGCAGATCCGCGTCGTGAAAGACATCGATACGCTGCGCGACAAGGGCATTTTGCTGGTCCAGATCAAAAATTCGGGGCTGGAGTCGGTGTTCCGGTATTTCCGCTACCGGCAGGACCAGATCGCCACCCGGTTTTTCATCGTCAACGGAAACGGATTGGTGCTGTACGACAGCGGCGGCGCGTTGAACGGGAGGCGGCTGGACGAACTGGCGGTACGGCCGCAGGTGTTCGATGCCGCGTACCGGAGCGTGCGCAGCCGGTTTGACGGGCAGGACAGCGTCATCTCCAGCATCGGACTGGACATCGAAGACTGGCGTCTGGTGTCCGTCACTTCCTGGCACGCCCTGTCCAACGAAGTGCTGCTGTATTCCCGCTGGGTGGCGGGCGTCCTGCTGCTGTGCCTCGTGTCGGCGCTGGCGTTCATCTGGTTCTTCGCCAACCGGATCGCGCGGGCGATCGTGGAAACCGTGCGCGTCATGGGACGTGTGGAGCGGGGCGATCTGACCGCAAGGCTGCCTCTGAAAGGCAACGACGAAACGTCGCTTCTGGCCCGGGGATTCAACCGGCTGGTCAGCCGTCTCGCGGAATTGCTCGAGGAAGTGAAGCGGCAG
>DATCLN010000115.1:0-3490 GCA_036563895.1 Paenibacillaceae bacterium | reverse complement strand
GGACCGTGTACGTGAAGCTCGTAGGTCTTGCCGCCGACGAGCGTGGTGAAAAGGCCCAGTATGCTTTTGACGTCAATGTACTTGTTCTCCGCCTGAAGCACGATGGACGAACGGAACTTGCTGGCCGTCTGCGCCAGCTCGGCGATGGCCGCGTGGCCGGACATGGCGATCCCTCCGTGAAAATTGATCCTTTCTTTTTCATGATACTCCAACCGGCGGTCCGCGGCAAGAAAAATTTGGCGGTCAAACCAATCGTTCGGGGTTCAGCCCTTCCAGCGCGGGATGGACAAACCGGCCGTCCTTGCGGATCAGCACATCGTCGAACCAGACTTCCCCGCCGCCGTATTCCGGGCGCTGGATGAGCACCAGGTCCCAGTGAATGGCGGAGCGGTTGCCGTTGTCCGCTTCCTCGTAGGCCTGACCCGGCGTGAAGTGCAGGCTGCCGGCGATCTTTTCGTCAAACAGGATATCGTTCATCGGATGCAGGATGTGGGGATTGAACCCCAGGCTGAATTCGCCAACGAAGCGGGCGCCCTCGTCGGTGTCCAGCAAGGCGTTGATGCGGGCGGTGTCATTGGCGGACGCCTCCACGATGCGGCCGTCCCGGAAGGTGAGGCGGACGTTTTCGTATTTGAAGCCGTTGTAGACGCTCGGCACGTTGAACGAGATCGTGCCGTTCACCGAGTCGCGCACCGGAGCCGTGTATACTTCCCCGTCCGGGATGTTGCGGCGGCCGGAGCATTTCACCGCGCCGATCCCCTTGATGGAGAACGACAGGTCGGTGCCGGGGCCGACGATGCGCACCCGGTCCGTCCGGTCCATCAGCTCCTTCAGCGGGTCCATCGCCCGGTCCATTTTGGCGTAATCGAGGTTGCACACGCGGAAATAGAAGTCCTCGAACGCCTCCGTGCTCATGCCCGCCAGCTGGGCCATCGACGGATTCGGATAGCGGAGGATGACCCACTTCGTCTTCTTGACGCGGCGCTCCGAATGAACGGGATGGCGGTATCCGGTGTCGTACAGCCGCATCTTCTCCGGAGGCACATCCGCCAGCTCGCTGGCGTTGTCCCCCGCGCGGATGCCGATGTAGCCCTGCATGAGCTCCATCCGCTTCAGGTCGTATTCCTTCCACACCGCGATCTGTTCCGGCGTGGCGTGCAGAAGCAGCGTCCGGAGCACCGCGCGGTTTTCCAGCGAAACAAAGGGGCGGCCGCCTCGCCGGGCCACCTCCTCGATCAGGCATTTCACCAGTTCCGTTTCGCTGCCGATCATTTCGATCAGCACATTTTCGCCGGGCCGGACGTCGATGGAATAATTGACCAGCTGTCGCGCAAGTGTCTGGAGTCTGGGATCCCTCAAGCCAAATTCCTCCCGTCTGCTACCGTGTTGCGTGATGCGTTCCGTTCAGGCCAGGGCGACGCGGTTGCGGCCGCTTCTCTTCGCGTCATAAAGGGCCGTGTCCGCCCTGGCAAAAAGCGAGTCGATGATATCCCGGTCTTGCCCGTCGCCGGTCCTCCATTCCGCCAGGCCGCAGGATACGGTGACGGGGGGCCGGGTTTCCCCTTCGACCCGCTTGCGGATGCGTTCCGCCACCCTGGCCGCCAGGTCCAGGTCCAGTTTCGGGAAATAGACGGCCAGTTCGTCCCCGCCCCAGCGGGCGGCGATGTCGGTCTCGCGGATGGAGCCGGACACGATGCTGCTCACCTGGACGAGCACCGCGTCCCCCGCCTGGTGCCCGAAGGTGTCGTTGACCTGCTTGAAATGGTCGACGTCGATGAGCAGCAGCGTCCCCGCGCCGTCCTTGAGCAGCCTTCGCTGCACGATCTCGTCCAGGTAGCGTCGGTTGTACATGCCGGTCAGATTGTCGGTGATGGACAGCCGGCGAACTTCCTCGTGCAGCCGTGCGTTGGACAGCGCCAGGCCCAGGTGGATGGAGAGGACATTCAACAGTTTGTAGTTTTCGTAGGAAAAATAATGCGGTTTCCGGTGGGCCAGGAAAACGGCGCCGTTCATTTCCCCCTTCATCATGAGCGGGGTGGCGAGCAGCGAGCGCGATCCCGTCAGTTCCATGAAGCGCGAACGGACGGGCGTCCTCACCCGGTAATCGGACAGGATGATCGGTTCCCGGGAACGCCACAGAACCCCGCAGAAGCCGCTGTCCGGGGGAAGCGAATCGCCGGCCATTTTGTCCACGTTGGTGGTGATCACCACGAACTGGTCGGTGTGCGGGTCCTTCTGCAGGACACAGCAGTATTCTGCGTCGAACAGCCTGAGCAGCTCCGTAGTGGCGAACCGCAAAGTTTCCTCCAGGTTCAGGCTGCTGTTGAGCCGCTGGGTGATTTCGTTGATGATGCGCAGTTCGCCCACCAGTTCGTTCGCCTGTTCGTGCAGGCTGGCCTTTTCGAAGGCGATCCCCGACGCACTTGCCAGATCCGTGAGAAAGCGCAGGTCCGCGGCCTCGAAGGATTTTCCCGTCCGGTCCATGCAGAGCACGCCGTAAACGCCCTGCTTGCCGGCCAGGGGCAGAGCGATCAGATGGCGGTGGCCGTCCTTTTCTTCCTGCGCGATTCCGGTCAGGTAGGCGCGCCTGCTGATCTCGTTCTCCAGCCGGTCGAAGACGAGGGGTTTGACCCGGGGGTGGGAAATGCCGTAGTCTTGGGACAGGTGCAGGTCGATGCGGCAATCCGGATACAGCTCGTCCAGGCTGTCCATGATTTTGGCGAGCACGCTGTCGACCTCGATCTGG
This sequence comes from Paenibacillaceae bacterium, assembly GCA_036563895.1. GTDB lineage: Bacteria > Bacillota > Bacilli > Paenibacillales > Paenibacillaceae > ZCTH02-B3. Next base: position 744 of record DATCLN010000115.1, on the reverse strand, counting down.
TCGTGCAGCCGGCGCAGGACGCCGAGCAGCAATCTGCTCCGCTGGACGTCCCTCGCCGCGTTGTCGGCGGCGTGCCACATGTCGGCGATGAACAGCCGTTCATGGTGGTAATAGAAGCAGGTTCGGAAATGAAGGGATGCCGCCTTCAGAAGCATCATCGGTACGTCCGGATTTGCGCCGGCAGGCACAAGGCAGACCAGGTAGGCGAAGGGGATGCCCGTCGACCGGCTGAACACCGGCACGGCCAAGGAATCGAACGGTTGCAGGAAGGGATGGCGGTGGAATTCCGACAGGGTCCGCGCCGGCCGCCCCGACGAGGCGGCGTCGACGAAAGCGGAAGGACCGATGGCGGCCTCGTTCCAGCGCTCCGGCATGTCCCCGCTCCCCGCTTCCGCTGCGGCCACGAGTTTCCCGTCCGGGTGCAGCAGCGCGACGCGCGAGCCGACGGGCCACGGAAATCCTTCCGCCTGCCGCTGCCATTGCGCGAAGCTTTTCTCCAGCAGATCATGCAGAAAAGGCAGATCCGCCTCGGTCAAGTCCATTTGTTCCGCGCGCCGCAGGGCATCCGTCAGCGCTTCTTCGCACCGCCAGAAATCCCCGGGGTTTGCCGCGTCCACCCGCCTCACCTCCTGCCGCGAAATCCGCGCGATCCAGGCATGCGAAGGATGACATGCCAAGGATGCTGTTTCGTACATTCCAAATATACTATATCGGCGCCTTGGCGTGCATCAATTTTCGGCCGGT
>DATCLN010000114.1:0-2249 GCA_036563895.1 Paenibacillaceae bacterium | reverse complement strand
TTAGAGGATACTAATACCAGAAAAATGAAACGCCAATCCCATAAGGAAGAACACCAAAAGCGCTTACAAGGGAAAGGTTCTTTTCAAGTTCGCATCCAGAATCCAAAAAAGGTGCCCACACTAGCTTGACTCAGACGCGAGACGGACCGGGCTTGACCTGCAGGTGGACCGATAGTATAAAAGGGAGGAGAGCCGCATGGGCGTAAGACTCATGGACGCCGCCGTCCTCAACAAGCCGCTGGACATTGAGGTGCGGAAGGTTCCCGTGCCCATGCCGAAGGACGACGAGGCACTGGTCAGGGTCCGCTGCATCGGCATCTGCGGCTCGGACGTGCACTACTACGAGCACGGAAGGATCGGCCGTTTCGTGGTGGAGGCGCCCATCATCCTGGGCCACGAGCTGGCGGGCGAAGTGGTGGAAGTTGGCGCGAAGGTGAAAAACGTCGCCGTCGGGGACCGCGTGGCGGTGGAGCCCGGCGTTACGTGCGGGACGTGCGCGTATTGCAAGTCGGGCCGGTACAATCTCTGCCCCGACGTGGTGTTCCTCGCGACGCCGCCGGTGGACGGCGCCTGGGCGGAATACGTGGCGATCCGCAGCGATTTCCTGTTCAAGCTGCCCGACGGGATGAGCTTTGAGCAGGGGGCGCTGCTGGAGCCGCTGTCGGTGGGCATTCACGCCATGAAGCGGGGCGGCGTGACCCCCGCCGACCGGGTGCTCGTGACCGGACTGGGACCGATCGGGCTCCTCGCGGCGCAGGCGGCACGGCTGTTCGGCGTGACGGAAATCTACGGCACCGACGTGGTGCCGTTCCGCCGCGAGCTGGCTTTGCAAATGGGTGTCACCGCCGCCATCGATCCTTCGCGGGAAAACGTGGCCGAGCGCCTCATGGAGCTGACCGGAGGCGAAGGCGTGGACGTGCTCATCGAAACGTCCGGCAGCGGCCGGGCCATCCGCGACGCGGTGCATACGGTCAAACGGGGCGGCCGCATTGTGCAGGTGGGCATGCCCGCCGAAGGCGAAATCCCCATCGACATCAACCGGCTGGTGGACGCCGAGCTGAACGTGTACGGAGTTTTCCGCTACGCCAACACCTATCCCGCCGCCATCCAGGCCCTCAGCCGGGCGAACATTGATCTGGAGAAGGTGATCACCCACAAATTCGCCCTGAAAGACATCCGGGAAGCCGTAGAAATGGCGCGCACGCAGAAGGACAGAAGCATCAAGATCATGATCTATCCCCATGAAATGAGCTGAGGTTCCAAGCGATGAAACTGATTCTGGCTCCGGATTCGTTCAAGGAAAGCCTGACCGCCGTGGAAGCCGCGGAAGCGATGGCGCGGGGCGTCCGCCGCGCCCTGCCGGACGCGGAGACGGTACTTCTGCCCGTGGGTGACGGCGGGGAAGGCACGATGGATATTTTGCTGCACGCCCTGGGAGGACAGGTGTACCGGACGGAGGTCACCTTTCCGCTCGGAGAGCGGGGAACGGCCGAATACGCGGTGCTGGGCGACGGCAAAACGGCGGTGGTGGAGCTGGCCAGGGCCAGCGGCATCCATCTCGTTCCCCGCGACAAGCGCGACCCTTTGCGGACGACCACCTACGGCACGGGGGAACTGATCCGCGCGGCCCTGTCGCATCCCGTGGAACGCCTCATCGTGACCATCGGCGGCAGCGCCACCAACGACGCGGGAGCCGGCATGCTGCAGGCCCTGGGCGCCGGCATATTCGACGTTTCCGGCCGGCCTGTGGGCTTCGGCGGCGGCCGCCTCGGCGAAGTCGAACGGGTCGACCTGTCGACGCTGCATCCGCGGCTGCGGGAAGTGGAGCTGCTGGTGGCGTGCGACGTCACCAATCCGCTGACGGGCCCGCGCGGGGCAAGCCGCGTGTTCGGCCCGCAGAAGGGAGCGGACCCGGAAACGGTGGAGCGGCTCGAGGCGAACCTGACGCGCTTCGCCGACGTGGTGCGCCGCGACACCGGCCGTGCGCTGCACGACGAACCCGGAGCGGGCGCCGCCGGCGGAACCGGCGCCGCGCTGATGCTGTGCGGCGGCAGGCTTGTTTCCGGCATCGATCTGGTGCTGGACACGCTGGGGTTTGACATGCGCTTGCAAGGCGCGGATTATGTGCTCACCGGCGAAGGCAAAATCGACGATCAGACGCCGGGCGGCAAGGTCATCGCGGGCATCGTCCGGCGCGCGCGGAAAGCCGGCGTGCCCGTCATCGCCTTTGCCGGCGCGGTTCGGCCGGG
>DATCLN010000113.1:0-9527 GCA_036563895.1 Paenibacillaceae bacterium | reverse complement strand
CAAACTCTCCAGGAAAATGGTCAAGCCAATCTGGCTCGAATAAGCGTTGCAAAGGAACCAACGTGGTCCTCGCGCTCGGTGTTCAGTTTTCAAAGAGCGAACCGGCCGCCTCGCGGCGGCAGCTTTTATAATATAGCACAGTCCCCGCGCGCTTTGCAACAGGGTTTTTTCCGCCTTCCCTGCCAAAAAGTGAATCTCAATCCGGCCGCTCCCGCATATGCGGGAACAGCAGCACATCGCGGATCGACGGCGAATCGGTGAGCAGCATCACCAGCCGGTCAATGCCGATGCCGAGACCGCCGGTCGGCGGCATCCCGTGCTCCAGCGCGCGGAGGAAATCCTCGTCCAGCTGGTGGGCTTCCTCGTTGCCCGCCGCGCGCTCCCGAAGCTGCGCCTCGAACCGCTCGCGCTGGTCGATGGGGTCGTTGAGCTCGTTGAACGCGTTCGCGTGTTCGCGGCCGACGACGAACAGTTCGAACCGCTGGGTGAAGCGGGGATCCCGCGGATCCTTCCTCGCCAGCGGCGAGATCTCCAGCGGATGGCCGGTCACGAACGTCGGCTGGATCAAGGTGTGCTCCACGAACGTTTCGAAAAACGCGTTCACGATGTGCCCGAACGTCATGTGCGGCTCCACCGGCACATGGTGTTCCTTCGCCAGCCGGCGGGCTTCCTCGTCCGACATGGGCGCGGTGAAATCGATGCCGACCGTCTCCCGAATGAGATCGGTCATCGCCGCGCGCCGCCAGGGCGGGGTGAGATCCAGCTCGTGCCCCTGGTAGACGATGCGGGTGGTCCCCAGCACTTCCCTGGCGATGCGGGCGATCATGTCCTCGGTCAGGCGCATCATGTCGTCGAGATCGGCGTAAGCTTCATACAGCTCCATCATCGTGAATTCCGGATTGTGCTTGGTGGAAATGCCCTCGTTGCGGTACACCCGGCCGATCTCGTACACCTTCTCCAGACCGCCGACAATGAGCCGCTTGAGATGCAGCTCGATGGCGATGCGCATGTACAGCGTCATGTCCAGCGCGTTGTGATGGGTGATAAACGGACGCGCGGCGGCGCCGCCGGGAATGGCGTGCAGCGTGGGCGTCTCCACCTCGAGGTAGCCCCGTTCGTCCAGGTAGCGGCGCATGGACTGGATGATCCGGGAGCGGAGAATGAACGTCCGCTTGACCTCCGGGTTCATAATGAGATCCAGGTAACGCTGCCGGTAGCGCGTCTCCACGTCCTTCAGCCCGTGGAACTTCTCCGGCAGCGGAAGCAGTGACTTCGTCAGCACTTCCACGTGGCTCGCCTTGACGGAGAGTTCCCCCGTGTTCGTCCGGAACACGGTGCCCCGGACGCCGACGAAGTCCCCGATGTCCAGAAGCTTGAACGCCTGGAACTGGGCTTCCGGCACGGCGTCCCGGCGCACGTAGATCTGGATCCGGCCGCTCTGGTCCTGGATATGGGCGAACACGGTCTTGCCCATGTCCCGCTTCGTCATGATCCGGCCGGCCACGCTGACGGCGGCGTCCAATGCTTCCAGTTCCTCTTTGGTCATTTCCCCGTAACGGTCGAAAATGTCCTGCGCCAGGTGCGTGCGCTCGTATTTGCCGCCGAACGGGTCAAAACCCAGTTCGCGCAGCTGGTTCAATTTTTCGCGGCGGACGCGGAACAGTTCGTTTCGTTCCCCCGTGTCTTCGGCCTGGCGGTCCTCCGCCTGCGGCTTCGTCGTATCCATGATCCCGACCTTTCCTTCCTCCATGAAAACAAACGGCGCCCCGGCAAACCGGAGCGTCCCGTTTCAAGCTTTGTTTCAACGGTTTCCGGTTTACTTCTTGATGTCCAGAATCTTGTATTTGATGATGCCGTCCGGCGTCGGCACGTCCACGATTTCGCCCTTCTGGCGTCCGATGATGTGCTTTCCGAGCGGGCTTTCGTTGGAAATCTTGTTTTGCAGCGGATCCGACTCGGCGGAACCGACGATGGTGTATTCCATCACTTCGCCGTACTGCATATCTTCCACGACCACGGTCGTGCCGATGCCGACCACGTTCGTGTCGATTTCGTCGTTGTTGATGAGGCGCGCGTTGCGCAGCATTTTCTCCAGCGTGATGATGCGCCCCTCGATGAAAGCCTGCTCGTTCTTGGCGTCTTCGTATTCGGAGTTTTCGCTGATGTCCCCGTACCCGATGGCGATCTTGATGCGTTCGGCCACCTCACGGCGCTTGACCGATTTGAGGGTTTCCAGTTCCTCTTCCAGCTTCTTCAGTCCATCCGGCGTCAAAAGAACTTCCTTGTCGCTCATCGTACCGCTCTCCCGTCCTGAAAAATGATGCATGCCTCGCATACGAGGCTGCTAATCAATATATGGCGGTTTCCAAAAGGCATGACACCTTGTTGAAAGCGCATTCTCCCTTGTTCCCGCTTGAATATTGGTTCAAATTATATTTCATGCTCCGGCGATTGTCAATTCGGCCCCGTCGTCCGCCGTCCCGCCGGCGCCGGCTGCGCCTTCGCCCAGCTGGCGGACATACGCCCACAGCTCGTTGGCGATGGCCTCCCGGGTGGTCAGCTCCATGATCCGCTCGCGGACGCGGGCCGCGCCGGGCAGCCCCTTGAGGTACCAGGCCAGATGCTTGCGCATCTCCTTGACCGCCTGGAGTTCGCCCTTCAGCTTGATCAGCCGGTCCAGGTGCAGCAGGGCGATGCGGATTTTCTCCTCCGGCGTCGGCTCCGGCAGGAGTTCGCCCGTCTCCAGGTAATGCACCGTGCGGTACAGCATCCATGGGTTTCCGAGGGCGCCGCGGCCGATCATGACCCCGTCGCAGCCGGTGTGGTCCAGCATCCGTTTCGCGTCCTCGGGGGTGAACACGTCCCCGTTGCCGATCACCGGAATGGACACGGCCTGCTTGACGTCCCGGATCACATCCCAGTTCGCCTTGCCGGTGTACATCTGCTCCCGGGTTCGCCCGTGCACGGCGACCGCCGCCCCGCCCGCGCGTTCCACGGCCTGGGCGTTTTCCACCGCGTAGATGTGCTTGTCGTCCCAGCCGATGCGCATCTTGACGGTCACCGGTTTGTCCACGGCGTCCACCACCGCGGCTACCAGGTCGTATATCTTGTTCGGGTCAAGCAGCCACTTGGCGCCGGCGTCGCATTTCGTCACCTTGGGCACCGGGCAGCCCATGTTGATATCGATGATGTCGGCGTTGGTGTTCTTGTCGACAAACTTCGCGGCTTCCACCAGCGACTCCTTGTCGCCGCCGAAAATCTGCAGGCTGAGCGGGCGCTCCCGTTCGTCCACGAACAGCATATCCATTGTGCGCCGGTTGCCGTGCAAAATCGCCTTGTCGCTGACCATTTCGGCGCAGACGAGCCCGCAGCCGAACTCCTTGGCGATCAGGCGAAACGCCGGATTGCAGACGCCCGCCATGGGCGCCAGCACCACGTTGTTGCGCAGTTCAACGTCGCCGATCTTCAGCATCCCCGTCAGCCTCCTTTTTTCCTTCATTCTTCCGGAATGCCAAAAATTCCTCCCGGGTCTTCCACGGGCGCACGCCGCCCGGTTCGCGCAGCGCCCGCGCGTCCGCCCACGGGAACGCGCGATCCGCAGGCCAGACGTCGCGCAGCGGCACCAGCGCAAAGGCCCGCTCGGCGAGGCGCGGATGGGGAAGCGTAAGCCGCTCCGTTTCCATGCGCACCCCGTCGTACGCCAGCAAATCCAGATCGATCGGGCGCGGCCCCCAGCGGACCGTCCGCACCCGTCCCATTCGCCGTTCGATGTCGAGGCAAAGCGAAAGCAGCCCTTCGGGAGACAGGGTCGTCCCGACGGCCGCCGCCATGTTCAAAAAAGCCGGCTGTTCCGTATACCCCACCGGGTCCGTTTCGTACACCGGCGAGACGCGAAGGACGCGCACGCCTTCCGCGGCGTCCAGCAGGCGGATTGCTTCCCGCAGGGCGGCCTCCCGGTCGCCGAGATTGGCGCCGAGACCGATGTAGGCCTCCCGCTCGATCGCATTCATGGCCGTCCACCGCCGTCATGCGACCGGCACGATGCCGCCGTCCGGCCCGCGCCTGCGGCGGATCTCCACCGTCACGCCGTCGAAACGGATATCGAGCGGCGGATTCGGCTTGGTGACCGCCACGGTCGCTTCGTTGATAATAGTATAAGTGGTCAATATCTCCGTTGCAATCTTGTGGGCGAGCGTCTCGATCAGCTTGCAGGGCGGCCCTTGCACGACGCGCTTTACCGTTTCGTGGACGTCGGCGTAATTGACCGTCCGCCCCAGATCGTCGGACGAAGCGGCGGGCGAAAGATCCAGGACCAGCTCCAGATCCACGACAAACTTCTGGCCGAGCCGGTTTTCTTCCGGAAAAACGCCGTGATAGCCGAAAAAGACCATTCCCTTGAGGCGCATCCGATCCATCTCAGACGCCGCTCCTTTCCGCGGTCGCCGCGGGTCCGTACACGATGGCGTCCGCCATGGCGGCCACCCGCTTCATCTGCTTCACGTCGTGCACCCGCACGATCTGGCAGCCCTGGGCGATGCCCAGCGCCACCGTGGCCGCCGTCCCCTCCACCACGTCGTCCGCGGGAAGTCCGAGGGTGTGCCGGATGAACCGCTTGCGCGACGTGCCCAGCAGAACAGGGTATCCAAGCCGGACGATTTCATCCAGACGTCCCATCACGACCAGGTTATCTTCATATTCCTTGGCAAAACCGATGCCGGGATCGAGCCAGATGTTCCGGTCCTCCACCCCCGCCGTCCGCGCGATAGCCACGGAAGCCCGCAAATCCTCCAGGATGTCCGCCATGAGATCGCGATACACCGGCCGTTCCCGGTTGTGCATCAGCACGACCGGGCAGCCGCAAGCCGCCGCCACCGCCGCGATTTCGGGATCCCGCTTGAAGCCCCAGATGTCATTGATGATATTCGCGCCGGCTTCCAGCGCGCGGCGGGCCGTTTCGGCCTTGTAGGTGTCGATGCTGATCGGCAGCCGCACCTCGCGCCGCACCGCCTCGATCACCGGCAGGACGCGCCGCAGCTCCTCCTCCAGGGAAACCGGCTGATGCCCCGGCCGTGTCGACTCGCCGCCGATGTCGATGATGTCGGCTCCCTCTTCCTCCATCTGTTTGGCCCGTTCCACGGCGGCGCGGACATCCATGTATTTTCCCCCGTCGGAAAACGAATCCGGCGTCACGTTCAGAATGCCCATGATCAGCGTGCGCTTCCCGAGCTCGAGCCTGAGACCGTCCGCAAACGTGTAGGTCCGTTCGTGCACCGGCGGCCGGATCATCGCGCTTCCCCCTTTTCCGCCATCCGGCGGTATTCCTCCATCCACCGCCGCGTCGCGGGGCCCGTTCCGCCGGACCACAGCGGCTTCCCTTCTTCGTCTTCCACCCGCGTCACCGGCACGATTTCCTGGATCGAGTTGGTCAAAAAAATTTCCTCCGCGCGCCGCAAATCGTCCGGAACGTACCGGCCTTCCCGGACGGCGACACCGCTTGTCCGCGCCATGTCCATGATGAAATCCCGGGTGACGCCCGGAAGCGCCCCGGTATCCGTCGACGGCGTGTGAAGCGTCCCGCCGGCAAGCCAGAACAGATTGCTGACCAGGCCTTCGCACAGATGGCCCTGCGGGTCGAGGAACAGCCCTTCCGTTCCGGGCCCCGCCCCGCTTTCGGCCAGTTCCCGCTTGCCCAGCATATTATTGATGTATTGGAACGATTTCATCCGCACCGGACTTTCCGGCGTGCTCCGCGGAAGGCGAAGCAGGCGCAGCGTCTTGCCCGGACGGGAGGACGGCCAGCCGTCGGGCGGCAGCGCCTTGGCATAGATCACTTCCGTCGGCCGGAGGTATGGGTCCGCGGTCAGCCCGATTTCGCCTTCCCCCGCCGACACCGACCAGCGGATGTATCCGTCCGCCAGGCCGTTGGCTTCCAGCAGCCGGCCGATGTCCGCGCGCATCCGCTCCGGATCCGGTTCCCAGGCGATGCCCAGCATCCGGCAGCCCCGGACCAGCCGCGCCGCGTGCCGCTCGAGCAGCCAGGGCCGGCCGCCATAGGTGCGGAACGTCTCGAATAGCCCCATTCCGTACAAAAAACCGTGATCGAACACGGAGATCACGGCTTCCTCTCGATTTTTCAGCTGTCCGTTCACCAGCACGATCATGCCCGCGCGCCCGCCCTGTAACAGTTCAGGAAATTGCGCAGCAGGTCCATCCCGTGCTCCGTCATGATCGATTCGGGGTGAAACTGCACGCCTTCGACGGGATATTCCCGGTGCCGGATCCCCATGATCTCCCCCGCCGCGGTTTCGGCGCTGATCTCCAGGCAGTCGGGCAGCGTCTCCCGCCGCACGATGAGGGAATGATAACGGGTGGCGGTAAACGGCGACGGCAGCCCCTGGAAAATGGTGCGCCCGTCGTGGAAAATTTCCGACGTCTTGCCGTGCATCAGGTTGTCGGCGCGCACGACTTCGCCGCCGAACGCCTGGCCGATGGCCTGGTGACCGAGGCAGACGCCCAGAATCGGAATCTCCCCTTTGAACCGCTCAATGAGCCCGAGGCAGATGCCGGCTTCGTTCGGCGTGCACGGACCCGGGGAAAGCACGATGTGGTCCGGCCGCATCGCCGCGATCTCGTCCAGTCCGATTTCGTCGTTGCGCCGGACGACGAGCGTTTCGCCCAGATCCCCCAGGAACTGGACCAGGTTGTATGTGAACGAATCGTAATTGTCGATGACCAGAATCATGGCCGGTTCCCTCGCTTTTTCCCCGCCTGCATCGTCCGGTTCCCTGCGCCGGTCCCCCGGCCGCCGCACAGGCTGCCCATCGTCGCTTGTTGCCGCTCAGGCTTTTTGCGGTCAGGCTTTCCGCGCCGCCTCCGCTGCCGCTTCGGCGCACCGCACCGCTTTCCAGAGCGCCTCCGCCTTGTGGAGGCACTCCCGGTATTCCCGCAACGGCTCGGAATCGATCACGATGCCGGCGCCCGTCTGGACGTGGCCGATGCCGTCCCGGACGGTCACCGTGCGGATAATAATATTAAATTCCATATTGCCGGTGTAGTCAATCCACCCGAGGGAGCCGGTGTAGGGGCCGCGGCGCACCGGTTCCAGCTCCTCGATGATTTCCATCGTGCGGATTTTCGGCGCGCCCGTGATCGTCCCGCCGGGAAACACGGCGGCCAGCGCGTCGAAGGCGTCTTTTCCGGCGGCCATCTCCCCTTCCACCTGGGACACCAGATGCATGACATGGGAATACCGCTCTACCGTCATGAATTCCGGCACGCGCACCGTCCCGAAGCGCGAGACCCGGCCGAGATCGTTGCGGGCCAGATCCACCAGCATCAGATGCTCCGCCCGCTCCTTGGAGTTGCCCAGAAGTTCCGCCTCGAGGCGCGCGTCTTCCTCCGGCGTGGCCCCGCGAGGCCGTGTGCCGGCGATGGGGCGGGTCGCCAGGCGCCCGCGCTCCAGCCGGACAAGCAGCTCGGGCGAAGCCGACACCAGCTGGAAGTCCGGCGTGCGGAGAAACCCCATGTACGGGGACGGGTTGATCAGGCGCAGCCATTCGTACAGCGTTTCGGCGCCCACCCCCAGCCGGCGGCTCTGCCTGAGCGAGAGGTTGACCTGGAACACATCCCCTTGCGCGATATACCGACGGATGCGGTTCACCGCTTCCATGAACGCTTCTTTCGGTGTGGCCAGGCGGATTTCGCCGAACGTCTCCGGGTCGAAACCCGCAGGCTCCAGCCGCAAAATCTGCCGCATCCCTTCGCGCTGCGCCAGCGCTTCCGGGGATCCGGCCGCCGCCGCGATCCCGTCCCATATCTCCCGCATCCGGGAAGTATGGCGCAACGCTTCCTCATGCAGTACGGCCAGCCCGCCGTCGTCCGTCCCGTCCGGTACCCTAACATGGCGCGCAAGAATGAGTTCCCGTGCCCCGTGATCGATGATCCACAACTCGTCCAGGCGCAGGAACAGATAATCCGGTAGGCCGAGGTCGTCGGCGGCCGTTTCGGGCAGCCGCTCGATGGAGCGGGCAATGTCATAGCCCAAAAACCCCGCAATGCCGCCGATCCACTTCGGCCCGTCCGAAAGCGGCGGCCCGTGGCATCCCGCGATCCAGGCTCGCAGGACGTCCAGCGGCTTGCCGGCAAAGCGCCGCACCGACGCGCCACGGCAAAACTCCGCGCCTCCGGCCGCCGCCGATCCGGGCGCGTTCGCCTCTCCGCTCACCGCGCCGCCAATCGGCGCCGATCCGATGGTCGGCGGCATGACTTCCGCCATCCCGCCATTCGATGCCATCGCGTGATCCGCCGCTCCGCCCGTCTCCGAGGCCACGGCTTCGCTTCCCTTGCCGCGCAGCACGGCCGAAGGCCGGAGGCCGAGGTACGTGTACCGGCCGTCCTTGCCGCTCTCGAGCAGGATCGCGTGCGGATGCGCCGCCGCCCACGCGCCGCTCCACTCGGCCGGCCGGTCCTCGCCCGGCCCGAGCGGCACGCGCCGAAGCAGCGGCAGCGTGTTGTATCCTTCGCGCCGCCAGGCGCGCCATTGTTCCAGCGTCGTCACAGTCTCCGTCATGGTTCTCTCCATTCTTTCCTTGCGTCGCCCTTAGTATAGACCAATTCGTCCCAAGATCGGAAGCGGCCTGCGAAAAAGCGAAAAGCGCGGCCCGCAACACGGACTGCGCCCTTCATCCGATCGTGTCTTTTTTTTCAATGAAGATTCCGGACCTTGACGATGACGTACCTGCGGTTCCAGATCCGGGTCGTCGCGACCCTCCTGTCCCCGTCCTTCTCGAAGAAGAGCCCGGCGCCGTCTTTGCCGGCAAATGTCCATCCTTCCGCTTCGCTCATCCGCCTGACCGCTTCATCGACCGCGCCGATGCCCCCGTCGAACCGGGCGATATACCACCGCGCGCCGTCTTCCGCGGCAAGCTCCGCCGGCCCCCCGCCGAAAGCTTCCAGCTTCTTCACCGCTTCCTTCCCCGAGACGTTCGGCACGGGGAGGGGAGGGTCCGTCAGCCTGCCCATGAGAAGGCCGCCCGATAAAACCGCCGCGAGGATGGCGGCGCCGGTCAGCAGCATCGCTTTCCTCAAAGCCCCATCTCCCGTCCTTTCCCGGTTTGTTTTCAGCTTGCCTGATTTCCGAGGAGGCTGTAACTCCTTTGCCGGGCCGCATCCGAATAGCGGCGCCTGCGCTTGCAACGCGAAGGCCTCGGACGGATCGGACGGTCAGCCGATCTGCACCTGCACCTTGAGATCTTCGGGACGCGCGCCGTTCTCGAACAGGCGCGGCAGATCGTCCAGGCCGATGACGCTCGTGACGAGCGACTCGAGCCGGACGCGCTTCGCCTTCGCCCATTGCAGCGCCTGATGAAACGTGTCATTCGTCGCCATCGAGCCGATGAGCGTCCAGTCCCGCTGGAACAGGTCGAACGGGCTGAGCCGGATCGCCGCGTCTTTGGGCGCCACGCCGAACTGGAGGTATTTGCCCGCCGGCCCGAGATACTTCAGCGCCTGCTCGATCACCTGCGGAA
>DATCLN010000112.1:0-6217 GCA_036563895.1 Paenibacillaceae bacterium | reverse complement strand
GGACGCTTCATCATGGCAACGGCGGCGGAGTTCCGAAAAGGAAGACGGCGCCGGCGGCAATCATTGAAGGAGGAACAACACAATGAGCAGGAAATACGCCATCGGCATCGACTACGGAACCCAGTCGGGCCGTGCCGTCCTGATCGATCTGGCGGACGGCGCGGAAGTGGCGGACCACGTCACGCCCTATCCGCACGGCGTCATCGACGAGGAGCTGCCGGAAGGCGGGGTGAAGCTTGGGCGCGAGTGGGCCCTTCAGCATCCCGGAGACTATTTGGAAGTGCTCCGCCGTTCGGTTCCCGAGGTGCTCCGGCAATCCGGCGTCCGCCCGGAGGACGTGATCGGCATCGGCGTCGATTTCACCGCCTGCACGATCATGCCGGTGGACCGGGAAGGCGTGCCGCTTTGCTTGTTGCCCCAATGGAAAAACAACCCCCACAGCTGGGTGAAACTGTGGAAGCACCACGCGGCCCAGGACGAGGCGAACCGGCTCAACGCCATCGCCGCCGAGCGGGGCGAGCGGTTCCTTCCGCGTTACGGCGGAAAGATTTCCTCCGAATGGATGGTTCCGAAGGTATGGCAAGTCCTGAATGAGGCGCCGGAGGTGTACGAAGCGGCCGACCGGTTTGTCGAAGGGGCGGACTGGATCGTGTTCCGGATGACCGGCAATTTCGTCCGCAGCTGCTGCCCGGCCGGGTACAAGGCGATCTGGCACAAGCGGGAAGGGTATCCGTCGAGGGAATTTTTCCGGGCGCTGGACCCGCGCATGGAAACGTTCGCGGAAACGAAGTTGCGGGGCGAAGTGCTGCCGCTGGGCGCGAAGGCGGGCGGGCTCACGCGGGAAATGGCGGAAATCACGGGGCTCCTGCCGGGAACAGCTGTTGCGGTGGGCATCGTGGACGCCCATGCCGCCGTTCCGGGGGTCGGCGCGGTCAAGCCGGGCCAGCTCGTCATGGTGATGGGGACGTCGACCTGCCACATGATGATCGCCGAGGAAGAGAAATGGATCGAAGGCATCAGCGGCGTCGTGGAAGACGGCATCATTCCGGGATATTACGGCTATGAAGCGGGGCAGGCGGCCGTCGGCGACATGTTCGAGTGGTTCGTGGAACAGGCGGTGCCGGCCTGCGTGAAAGAGGAAGCGGACAAAAGGGGCATCGGGGTGCACGAGTGGCTGGAAATGCGCGCGGCTGCTTACAGACCCGGGCAAACCGGGCTGCTCGCCCTCGACTGGTGGAACGGCAACCGCTCCACCCTCGTGGACACCGACCTGTCGGGGCTCATCGCGGGCTGCACGCTGCTGACCAAGCCGGAGGAAATCTACCGGACGCTGCTCGAGGCGACGGCCTTCGGCACGCGGAAAATCATCGAGGCGTTCGAGAGCGGCGGCCTGGAAGTCAGAGAGCTGTACGCCTGCGGCGGCCTGCCGCAGAAGAACAGGCTGCTCATGCAGATTTACGCGGACGTGACGGGGCGGGAAATCAAAATCGCCGCGTCGAAGCACACTTCCGCCCTGGGGGCGGCCATGTTCGGCGCGGTGGCCGCGGGCAGGGCGGCCGGCGGGTACGATTCCATCGTCGAGGCGGCCGCGAACATGGCGCGGGTCCGGGAAGAGACGTTCCGTCCGATCCCGGAAAACGTCGCCGTTTACGACAAGCTGTACCGCGAGTATACCGTTCTTTACGATTATTTCGGGCGCGGCGCGAACGACGTCATGAAGCGGCTGAAGGCGATCCGCGACGAAGCGTGACCCGTCCGCACAGAAAAAAACGGGCCGCCGCGGCAAACCGTACCGCGGCGGCGTTCATGTTTATACTTTGGCTCCGGCTTTTATCAATGAGTCCACAAGGGACTGCATTTGCTTTGATTTCGCAAGTTGCAGCAAACGGTTCTTTTCGGCTTGTGTCAGCGGATCCAGGCTGGCGCCGTATTTTACGATCAACGTTTCGAGCATTTGCAAGTTTTCGGGGCTTGGATTCCAGCTGACCACCGAATAGACGGCGTTGATCAGCCTTTCCGTCGCTTTGCGGTCCGGCATCGTTTGGATCGAGTGGAATTCGATCCGGTTTTCGGCCTCATCCAGATATACCAGTTTCGGTATCTCGCCGTCGGGGTCCGCCCCGTGGGCGAGCATCCAGTCGAACCACTCCGGCTGGCCGGAAGCCAGGGTCCAATAGGCATCCAGGGTTTCTGCCCGGAATCCTTTCTCGTACAGCGCTTCGGCAATCTCGAAGGACGGTCCCGCCTGAATCGTACCCAACGGGTTGCCTCTGACATCGGAGGTATATATATTTCCGCTGAAAAAGGCAAGCCCGATATAGGAATACCCCGGAAAATCGGACGAACCCGCCGAGGGGTCGACGAATCCGTCATCCAGCAAAAACTTCACGACATCCGTCCGTTTGTACATAATCGCGTAATGAAAAATGTTGAACGGTTTAAACACATCGGCTCCTGCGTCGAGCGCCGCCGCGACCCACTCGGTTCCTTTTTTATGGTTAAGGACAAACAAAAACGACCTGTTGGCCAACGTCGGGTTTCCGGCCTGTTTGAGAATTGAGGCGAACTTTTCCAGGTTGTCTTCTTTGAGCGCGGCGTCCAGCATAAGGATCTCGGCGCTCAAAATGACAACAGTGTTGACCTGCGGCACCCATTTCACTTCCGCGCCCAAAGCCTCGCTTACAAACCGCACCGGCACAAAGGTGGAACCTTGGATGACGACGGCGGGCTGATTCATTTTCACTTCCCGGTCGTTGACTTTTGCGACATGGCTGCCCACCTTGAGGACAATCCGCGTATCCCCCTTCGATGCCGTAATCACCCTGGTTTTGGCGTCGTAATGCAGCCCGGCCCCGAGGGATGCAAGAATGGCCCGCATCGGAACCATGACGGAGCCGTTCATCAGGATCGGATCGACGGAGTAGATTTGTTTGTCGCCGTCGATGCTCACGCGGATCGGTCCGGACGTTTCCGCGCCGGCGGCGCCCGCGAAACATGCGCCAACCATGCCGGAGAGCAAAGCAAAACTTTTTCATCGCCAGCCTCCCGGACAGTCTTCCAGTTTTTCACCAGCCATAATTAGAATATGGGAAAAAATTATAATTGAAAAGGCAAGTTCCAAAGATTCCAATAGAAGGTAAAAACAGGGAGGTGCGCAACCCATCGTGAACGCGATCATCTGCGAACGGCCGGGGAAGTTCGTCCGGGCGGAGGTGCCGGAACCGGACGGACCGGGGCCCGGAGAGGCCGTCGTCCGCATCCGGCGCGTCGGCATCTGCGGCACCGATTACCACGCCTTTGCCGGCCGCCAGCCGTATTTTGAGTATCCGCGCATCCTCGGGCATGAACTGTCCGGCACCGTCGAGGCCGTGGGGGAGGAGGACGGGCAGGCGCGGGGAACGGAGCGGCTGAAGCCGGGCGACCGTGTGGCCGTGATTCCTTATCTGCATTGCGGGAAGTGTCTGGCCTGCCGCCACGGCAAGACCAACTGCTGCGTGCATCTCAAGGTCCTGGGCGTCCACACGGACGGGGGCATGCGGGATTTGATCAAGGTGCCGCTGACCCATCTGGTGGCCGTCAACGATCTGACTCCGGATCAGGCCGCGGTTATCGAACCGATGGCCATCGGCGCCCACGCGGTGCGGCGGGCGGACGTCATGCCGGGGGAAAACGTCCTGGTCATCGGCGCGGGTCCCATCGGGCTGGGCGTCATGGCGTTCGCCAAACGGCGCGGGGCGCGGGTGATCGCCATGGACCTGAGCGAGCCGAGGCTTGCCTTCAGCCGGGCCTGGGGCGGGGCGGACGAGACGGTGACCGCCGGAGAGGGAGCGGCCGAACGGGTGGCGGAATTGACCGACGGAGAATTCCCGTCCGCGGTGTTCGACGCGACGGGCAATGTCCGGTCGATGATGGATGCGCTTCGGTATGTCGCCCATGGAGGCAGGCTGGTGTTCGTCGGTCTCGTCAGGGACGACTTCGCCTTCTCCCATCCCGAGTTCCACCGGCGGGAGACGACGCTGCTCAGCAGCCGCAACGCCACCCGGGAGGATTTCGCGTGGGTCCTGGAGACGCTCCGCGATGGCTTCATCCGCGCAGAAGCTTTCATCACCCACCGTGCGCCTTCGGAGGAACTGGAATGGCGGTGGAACGAGTGGACGGACCCTTCGACCGGCGTGATCAAGGCCGTCGTGGTGTGGGAATAGGTCCGTACAACTTTGTGGCGGACGGCATGTTTCCGCGGCGCCCTGTGCTATAATGGTGCTGGTTGACAGAAAAAACCGGGGTGCACAGATGGACGAGACCAAAACGCCGAAGTACATGAGGCTCAAGCAGGAAATCCTGCGCTGGCTGCAAGAGGGGAAGTACAAGCCGGAAGAGCGGATTCCGTCGGAAAACGAAATCGCGGAACGGTTCGGGGTCAGCAGGCAGACCGTCCGCCAGACGCTGGGCGAACTGGAGGCGGAGGGCTGGCTGCACCGGATGCGGGGAAAGGGCACGTTCGTCTCCCCGCCGCGTCCCGGCAATCGCGACGGCAAAAGGATCGGGATGCTGACCACCTACATATCCGATTACATTTTTCCGCATATCGTGCGCGGCGCCGAAGCCGTCGTCCGCAGGAAAGGATACAGCCTGCTGCTTTCGAGCACCGACAACGACAAAGCCAGGGAACTGGAGTGTCTGCGCCAGATTCTCGGCCAATCCCCGTGCGGTCTGCTGGTGGAACCGACCAAGAGCGCGATGGGAAACGCGAACCTGCCCTATTATCTGGAGCTTCAGCGGCAGGGCGTTCCCATGGTCATGTTGCATGCGCGCTATCCGGAATGGTACGGGCCGTGCGTCATGGTCAACGACGAGCGCGGCGGGTTGCTCGCCACGGAACATTTGCTTGCGCTGGGCCACACGCGCGTGGCCGGCATTTTCAAGACGGACGACCTGCAGGGCGTCGGACGGCTGAAAGGCTATCTGGCGGCGCACCGGAAACGCGGAATGGCCGTGGATCCGGCTTTCGTCGTGCGCTATGCGACCGAGACGGTGGACGAAGAGGCGATTGCGCCGACGCTGGAATTGCTCCGGCGGCCCGACCGGCCGACCGCCCTGTTTTGCTACAACGACCAGCTGGCGGTCAAAATGCTGGATGCCTTGCGGCAGGCCGGCTTCACCGTTCCCGGCGACGTGTCCGTGGTCGGTTTCGACGATTCGCCCCTCGCGACGGCCACGGAGGTCAAACTGACCACCCTGACCCACCCGAAGGAAGAACTGGGCATGCGGGCCGCCGAATTGTTGCTGGACCTGGTTGAAAAGCCGCAGGCCGAGTGGGAGGACATCGTCTACGAGCCGGAGCTCATCGTCCGCGATTCCACGGCCGCGCCTCCATCGCCATAGACGGCGGTTTGCCTTGCAAAAATCAACACCGCCTTCAACATCGTCCTTGGACCGTGTTGAAGGCGGTGTTGGTTTTGGCAGCCTCAATCGGGGGACCCGGCCGGCCACGAAATGGACTGCGGTTCTGCCATGTTCCAATTTTTCAACCCGTCGATCATGACCTGAATGGCGTGCCTGGAGTGGTCTTCCAGGGATCTGTCGTCTCTTCGGATGCACCAGTGGTAGATCATGCCCATCATGTATTGCGTCAGGATGGACAGCACTTCCTGGATCCGGTGTTCCGCCGGTTCGATCTGTTTCGATTTCAGGATTTCCCTTGAAAAGTAGACGAATATATGGGTCAGCTTGCGCCTCTCGTTCAGGAAATAGCTGTGCTCGTTCGACGTCAGCGCGGAACTGTACATGACCTTCATCAAATCTTTTCCCATTTTCTGATTGAGGAAGCGCAATGCCTTGTGGAAAAAGACGGATATCTTTTCGTAAACGTCCATATCCTCCGGCAGCGATTCCATGACCTTCGCGTAATAGTCGTCGGCTTCCAGAAATTTCATGAAAAAGATATCGGATTTTGCGCTGAAATGCTGGTAGAAGGAACCCTTGGACGTTCCGCTTTTCTTGCAGATTTCATCGACGGTGACGCGGTCGTATCCCTTTTGGGCAAACAGCTTCAGGGCGGTTTCCAGGATGTGTTTCCGCGTTGCTTCTCCCCTGCGCTGCTTGTTTCTGTCATTGAACAAATGGTTCACCTCGTTCAATGTTGACACCCGATTTTCATCTATTGTAAATTAAAATTAGACCACAGTCTAGAATGCAGTTTGTTTTGCAACTCCAAGCT
>DATCLN010000111.1:0-30624 GCA_036563895.1 Paenibacillaceae bacterium | reverse complement strand
GCCCGGAACCGGCGGGCGAAGCCGGCGCGGCGCAGCCGGCCGGGGACGGGGCCGATGCCGTCCGTGCCTCGTGGGAGGCTGTCGCCGATTATGCCGCGGGTGAAGCAAGCTTCGGCCATGCCTCGAGCGAGGCCGTTGCCGCCCCGTCGGCCGCGGATGAAGCCAACGCGGCCCGAACCGGGGGGGATGCCGTCGCCGCCTATGCCGACGCGGTCGAGACGGTCTTCGACCGTTCCGGGGCGGACGAATCCGGCCCGGCGCAACCGGCGGCGGGAGCAAGTCCCGCGGCGGATTACGCCAAAGGGGCGGCGGAGGATGCCGGAGCGGCGGTCTTCGGTGCGGTCGAGGGCGGTGAAGCACGTACCGCCGCAGGCGAAACCGGACAGGTGCCCGGATCTCGCCAACCGCAAGACGCGGCAGGATCGCTCAGGGACGGCCGCGGGGCCGAGCCCGCGGACGTTCGGGAAAGCCCGGTTTCGGAACCTTCCATCGTTCCGGAAGAGCCGGTCGCGTCGGCCGGCGCCGGCAGCGACGAGCCTGCACCGGCCGCGGCTCATCCCGGCGAGGAGGCTTTCGCCGCGCGGGAAACGGAGCCTGCGGCCTGGGCAGACGCGGCATCCGGGGAGACGGATGACGCCGCGGCGTCCGAATACGGTCTGCCGGTGTCCGCACCGGATGCATCCGCCGCGGAAGAAAGACCTTCCGTAAAGGTGACCCTGACCGGCAAACGCGAGCCCGCGGCCACCGGGGCATCCGCGGAGGCGGTGGGATGGCACTCCCTCATCGGACTCCGGGCGGAAAAGCGGGAAGCGGCGACCGGACCTGGCGCCGAAGAACGGGAAGCCGGCACGGCAGGCGACGCTGCGGCGGCCGGCGGGGAAGGGCAGGCCGACCTTCGCACGGCCGGCGAGCCAATCGGTGAGGTCGGCGCGATCCCCGCCGCCGAAGGAGAAGAGGTAACCGCGCCGGAGAAAGCGGCGGAACCGGCGGGCGGCGACGAACTGGACTGGGCGAGGCTGTTCCGTTTCCGGGGCAGCGAAGCGTCGCCGTTTACCCGGGTCCGGCTGTGCATCGTCCAGGAAGACGAATCGCTGGAGTCGGTCGCCGAGCGCTACCGGGTGCAGGCGCGGCTGCTGCAGCGCTTCAACAACCTATCTGAACCCTACGTAACCAAAGGCCAGGTGCTTTATATCCCGTAAAAAACAAAAACCGCCGTACCCCCGCATGGGCGCGGCGGTTTTTTCGTTCCGCGCGTCTCCGACGGCTCCCCGGGAGTCCTGGACAGCGACCCGCATCCGCATGGAACAGGCGGCAAAGTTCCTCCGCGCCGATCCGCCGGAGAAGATCTGCGACGTGGCGGAAAAGGTCGGCTACGTCAGCGTAAAGCATTTTTCGTACGTGTTCAAGCAACAATTTCAGATGACGCCGGGGGAATACCAGGAGGCCTGCCGGGCGAGCCCTTCGCGGGCCGGCGCCCCGCGGGATGTTCCTTGACTGCGTCATGCGCAGGCGGTATGATAAATAAATAGCGAAAGGCGAAGAAGGGGAAGCGCTGCAGCCAAGCCTTCAGAGAGCGGCGCCGCCGTCCAGGCGCTGGGAGGTGCCGCAGGATGCGGCTGCCGCGTGTCGCCCCGGAGCTTCCCGTTCGAACGGTCAGTAGGACGGGACGGTGGCGTCCGTTATCCGCAACGAGTGCCGTCCGGCCTTCGGGTGTCGCAAGGCCGGCGGAACAAAGGTGGTACCACGGAAGAGAGCCTTCCGTCCTTTGCGGGCGGAAGGTTTTTGCTTGTATCCTGTCCACATTGGCCATGGAGGTTGGAAACGAATGTCGGAAACCGCAAGCCGCCGCGGCGTGGAACTGCCGACCGCCTACGATCCGGCGCAGACCGAGCGCAAATGGTACGAAAAATGGCTGAGCGGAGGCTATTTCACGGCCGGCAAGCGCCCGGACGCGCCCCGGTACACCATCGTCATCCCGCCGCCCAACGTGACCGGCAACCTGCACATCGGACACGCCCTGGACTTCACCCTCCAGGACATCCTGATCCGCTTCAAGCGGATGCAGGGATATGACACCCTTTGGCTGCCGGGCACCGACCACGCGGGCATCGCCACGCAGACAAAGGTGGAACAGCATCTCCGGGAAGAGGAAGGCAAGACCCGCCACGACCTCGGCCGCGAAGAGTTTCTCAAGCGGGTATGGGCGTGGAAGGAACATTACGCCAACACCATCCGCGACCAATGGGCAAAGATGGGCTTCAGCCTGGACTACACGCGGGAGCGGTTTACGCTGGACGAAGGGCTGTCCCGCGCGGTGCGCGAGGTGTTCGTCCGCCTGTACGAAAAGGGCCTGATCTACCGCGGCAAGCGCATCATCAACTGGGACCCGGAAACCCGCACCGCCCTTTCCGACATCGAGGTGGAGTACAAGGAAGTGCAGGGCCGCCTGTACCACCTGCGCTATCCGCTGGTGGACGGCTCCGGCTACATCGAGGTGGCGACCACCCGGCCGGAGACGATGCTCGGCGACACGGCGGTGGCCGTGCATCCGGACGACGAGCGGTACAAGCACCTGGTCGGCAAGATGGTGCGCCTGCCCATCCTCGGCCGGGAGATTCCGATCATCGCCGACGAATACGTGGACATGGAATTCGGCAGCGGCGCGGTCAAGATCACGCCGGCCCACGACCCGAACGACTTCGAAGTGGGCCTGCGCCACAACCTGCCGCAAATCCTCGTGATGGACGAAGCCGGCCGGATGAACGAAAACGCCGGACCCTACCAGGGCCTCGACCGCTTCGAGTGCCGCAAAAAGATCGTGGAAGACCTGACGGCGCAGGGCTTCTGCGTCAAGATCGAGGAACACGTGCACCAGGTGGGCCACAGCCAGCGGTCGGGCGCGGTGGTCGAGCCCTATCTGTCCACGCAGTGGTTTGTGGCCATGAAGCCCCTCGCCGAGCGGGCCATCGCCGCCCAGAAGTCCGACCGGGCCGTGCGCTTCGTGCCCGAGCGGTTTGAGAAAATCTATCTGCACTGGATCGAGAACGTCAAGGACTGGTGCATTTCCCGCCAGCTGTGGTGGGGGCACCGGATTCCCGCCTGGTATTGCGAAGCGTGCGAGGAAATCCATGTCGGACACGAGGCGCCGCAGGTCTGCCGCAAGTGCGGCCACACTTCCTTAAGGCAGGACGAGGACGTGCTGGACACGTGGTTCAGCTCGGCCCTGTGGCCGTTCTCCACGCTGGGCTGGCCGGACGACACGGAAGACATGCGCCGGTACTATCCCACCGACGTGCTGGTCACCGGCTATGACATCATCTACTTCTGGGTCGCCCGGATGATTTTCACCGCGCTGGAGTTCACGGGCACCATCCCGTTCCGCGAGGTGCTCATCCACGGGCTCGTGCGCGACGCGCAGGGGCGGAAGATGAGCAAATCCCTCGGCAACGGCGTGGACCCGCTGGAGGTCATCGAGAAGTACGGCGCCGACGCCATGCGCTTCATGATCTCCACCGGCAGCACGCCGGGGCAGGACGTGCGCTTCCGCTGGGAGAAGGTGGAGCAGGCGCGCAACTTCGCCAACAAGATCTGGAACGCCTCGCGCTTTGTGCTCATGAACCTGGACGGCTATGAACCCGGAGAACCCGACCTGGACGGCCCGCTGACCGCGGCGGACCGCTGGATCCTGCACCGGTTCAACGAAACCGCCCGCGACGTCACCCGTCTGCTCGACCAGTACGAGTACGGGGAGACGGGCCGGCTGCTGTACGATTTCATCTGGGACGACCTGTGCGACTGGTACATCGAGTTTTCCAAGCTCAGCCTGTACGGGGACGATCCGGAGCGCCGGAAGACGACCCAGCGCGTGCTCGTCTGGGTGCTGGACCGGACGCTGCGGCTCCTGCATCCGTTCATGCCGTTCATCACGGAGGAAATCTGGCAGCATCTGCCGCGCACGGCGGACGCCGGCGAAACGATCATGCTGGCGGAGTGGCCGCGGCCGGATGACCGGCTGAACGCCCCCGAAGCCGTGCGGGAAATGGAGCTGCTCAAGCAGACGATCCGCGCCGTGCGGAACGTCCGCGCCGAATCGGGCGTGGCGCCCGGCAAGAAGGTCGAGCTGCTGGTCAAGCCGGCGGGCGAGGCGGAGCTGGAGCTGTTCAAACGCAACGAAGCGTATCTGGTGCGCTTTGCGGGCACGTCGTCGCTCACCATCGACTGCAACATCACGCCGCCGGCCAAGGCGGTCACCGCGGTGGTGACCGGGGCGGAGCTGTTCCTGCCCCTGGCGGGCCTCATCGACATCGAGCAGGAAATCGCCCGGCTTGAGAAGGAACTGGCGCACCTCAACGCGGAAGTGGAGCGCGTGGAGAAGAAGCTGGCCAACGAAGCCTTCGTGTCCAAGGCGCCGCCGCACATCGTCGAGGAAGAGCGGGCGAAGGAGAGAGACTACCGTGAAAAGAGAGACAAAGTGCTGGCCCGGATCGCGGAACTGCGCGGGTGAAGGATACGGGGTGGAGCGCTCATGAGGAAGGCTAGGCGGACGAAGACCGGCTCCCGGCACGCCGAAACCGAAGGGTCCGGCTTCCGCAGCGCCGAGGAAGCGGTCGCGTGGATCACCGGGCTGATGCCGGTCAGCGGCATCCGGCCCGGCCTGGAACGGATCCGGATCATGATGGACAAGCTCGGAGATCCGCATCTCAGGCTTCGGTTCATCCACGTGGCGGGGACGAACGGGAAGGGATCGGTGTGCGCGTATCTGGACGCGGTGCTGCGCCGGTGCGGGTACGACGTCGGCCTGTTCACCTCGCCGTACCTCAGTTCGTACAACGACCGTTTCCGGTACAACGGCCAAAACATGCCGGACGAATCGCTGGTGCGGCTCGCCAACCGGCTGAAACCGGTGGCGGACGAGCTGGCGCAGACGGAGTGGGGACCGCCCACCATGTTCGAGGTGACCACCGCGCTGGCTCTGCTTTATTTCGCCACCGAGACCTATCCCGATTATGTGGTGTGGGAGACCGGCCTGGGCGGCCGCCTCGACGTGACGAACATCGTGTTTCCGGTGGTCAGCGTCATCACCAATGTCGGCCATGACCACATGGATTTGCTGGGCCCGACCCTGGCCGACGTGGCCATGGAGAAGGCCGGCATCATCAAGCCCGGCGTGCCCGTGGTGTCCGCGGCCCGGCAGCCGGAGGCCGTGGAGGTGCTCCGGCGGACCGCGGCGGAGCGGAAAGCCACGCTGTACCTGCTCGGCGACCAGTTCGATTACGACATTTTGGCCCTCAAGCCGGGCGAGACGCGGTTTACGTTCCGCGGGCCGTACCGGACGCTGGAAGACCTGAGAATCCCCTTGAGCGGCGCCCACCAGGCGGAAAACGCCGCGGTGGCGGTCATGACGCTGGAGCTGCTCAGGCAGTTCAATGCCTTTGTCGTCGAAGACGAGGATCTGCGGGCGGGTCTGGAAGAGACCTCCTGGCCCGGCCGGCTGGAGATGGTTTCGGAGAATCCCCCCATTCTGCTTGACGGGGCGCACAATCCGGAGGGCATGGAGGCCCTGGCCGCCGCCCTGCGGGATCTTTACCGGTACGAGCGGATCAACGTGCTGCTCGGCATGATGCCCAACAAGAATCATGGGGATTCGCTCAGGCATATACTACCAATAGTGGATACGCTGGTCATAACGGAGCCCTTTTTTTTCAAAAAAATGAGCGCGCACGCCCTGGCCGATCTGGCCGGCGGGCTCAGGGAACGGATCGGAAGTCCGCGGCAAATCGTGACGGAACCGGACTGGCGGCGCGCCCTGGAAACAGCCATCCGGCTCGCCGGCGACGCGCCCGGGCGCACCCTCACGGTGGTCACCGGCTCGCTGTACCTGGTCGCCGATGTCCGTTCCTGGCTGCTCCATCGCAAAACCTCGGATAAAGGCTGGTGACACGCCTTTGCGTTCGGCTCAGCGCGTTCATTTTATCGGAATCGGGGGATACGGGATGAGCGCCATCGCCCGGGTGCTCCTGGAGATGGGATATACGGTCACCGGTTCCGACATCGCCCGGCAGGAATCCACCGACAAGCTGGCGGTCCAGGGCGCGAGGATCTTCATCGGCCACCGGGCGGAGCACGTGCGGGGCGCCGACCTGGTCGTCTATTCCACCGCGCTGCCGTCGGACAACGAGGAACGCCTGGCGGCCGAGCGGTGGAACATTCCCGTCATGCACCGTTCCCAGATGCTCGCCCGCCTGCTGAACGAACGCTCCGGCGTCGCCGTGGCGGGCACCCACGGGAAGACGACGACCTCCTCCATGATCGCGCTGGTGATGGAGACGTGCGGGCTGGACCCGACCTACATCATCGGCGGGGAAATCCTCAACGTGAACACCAACGCCAGAGCCGGATGCGGCAAATACGTGGTGGCCGAGGCCGACGAGAGCGACGGCTCGTTCCTGGAGTACCGGCCGGAGATCGCGGTGGTCACCAACATCGAGCCGGACCATCTGGAGCATTACGACGGCGACTTTGCAAAGTTGAAAGAAGCGTACATGCGGTTTTTGGACAACATCCGTCCCGGCGGGCTGGCGGTTCTGTGTGCCGATGATGAGGACGTTCGGGAGGCTGTACCCCGCCTGCAGGCTTCCGGTCGCCGCGTGGTGACGTACGGCCTGGATCGTCCGGCCGACCTCACCGCCGCGGACGTGGAGCTGGGCGACCGGCGGTCTTCCTTCACCGTGCTGCGCGGCGGACAGCCGCTAGGCACCATGCGTCTGTCCGTGCCCGGCCGGCACAACGTGGCCAACGCCCTCGCGGCGACGGCCGTCTGCCTGGAAGCCGGCGTGCCGTTTGAGGACATCGCCCGCGCCATCGTGGAGTTCCGCGGCGCCAAACGGCGCTTCCAGGTGCTGGAGGAAGCGGACGGGATGATCGTCATCGACGACTATGCCCACCACCCGACGGAAATCGCGGCCACGATCCAGGCGGCCAAGATGACGGGCAAGCGCATCATCGCCGTCTTCCAGCCGCAGCGGTACACGCGCACGTTTTTCCTGCTGGACGCGTTCAGCCGCGCCTTTGCCGACGCCGACGAGGTGGTGGTGACGGACATCTACTCGCCCGCCGGAGAAGAGCGAATCGAGGGCGTCCACGCCCGGCATCTGGCGGAGCTCATCGCCCGCAACAGCAACCCGAACGTGACGTATCTGCCCACCAAGGAAGAAGTCCTGGAATTCATCTGGGCGAAAATGAAGCCCGGCGACCTGGTGCTCACCATGGGCGCCGGCGACATCTGGAAAACGGCGCACCAGCTGGCCGAACGGCTGCGCCGGCGCGCCGAAGCCCGTTGAAGATCGTCCCCTCTTCCGGCCGCCGGTCCTTCACGGACCGGCGGTTTTCGCTTGCCCGGGTGCCGGTCCGATCTGCCGCCGACGGCATCGGACCGATCCTCAGTGAGAAATCGGACTGGTCTATCTCTCTCTTCTCTCTCATATGCTGATGAAGAAAACGGGGCGCAAAAAGAGAGAAGGAGAGAGACGCATGACCGGCAAGGCGAGAATGACGTTCCGGTTCGATCGCGCCGACCCCCGGCTGCCGGGCAAAGAACGTCCGTCCGGCGGGGAACGGCTTCCCGGGAACCAGCGCACTCCTGTGAGTACGCGGCATCCAAGCGACGGCGTTCCGTTACAGGATGATGTGGACCTTCTGGAACGCCTCATTCGCGGAGAGGATTCGCAGGTCGTTCCGTTGCGGCCCAAAACGGACAAGCCCGCCGGCGGGACGCTTGCCGTTTCCGCCGATTCCGGAATTGCCGGCACCGTACCCGGCTCTTCCCATGTCTCCGGCGACGCTTCAGGCCCGGCCTTCGCCAATTCCGATCTCCGCGCGGTTGCCAATGCTTCCGTCGGCGCATCCGACGCAACGAAAGGCGCTTCCATCGGCGTATCCGGTGCTTGGAACGGCGGTTCCGTCACCGCATCCGGCGCACGCACCGGCGCTTTCGATGCCGACTGCGGCTCCTCCGGACATCCGTCAAGCGCAGCGGATTCCCTCCGGCCGGAGCTTGCGGCAAATCCCCGAAGAGAGGGCGGCCCGCCTCCTTCCGGCATTCGCGTTTTCCTGGCCGTCGCGGGGGCGGTCGCCACCGGCGCGTTGTTTGGTTATTTGGTGCTGTGGCTTTTTGCCGGCCAGCCGTGGATCTCCGGAAACGGAGACCTTCCCGTGAATCTTCCACTGGAGTCATCGGCCGTCCGGTCTTCCGGCATGGACAAGCCGGAGGGGCAGGCGGCCGGGGACGCGGAAGCCGCCGGAGTTTCGGACACGGGAGTTTCGGGTGCGGCGGAGGGCGCTCCGGCGGGAGACACCGGGCGGCGGACGGCGGAGACAGCCCCGGCACCTCCGGAAGCCGGGACGGAAACGATGGCCGTACCGGCGGATCTGTTCTACTTTTTGCAATACGGGGTTTTCAGTTCCGAAGAACGAATGAAGGAAGCGCTGCGGACGGTGCGGAACAAGGGACTGGCCGCCGTCGCCGCGCAAAGCGACGGATACCGGGTCTACGTCGGCGCGGCGGCGACACGGGACGACGCGGAACGGCTGGCGAAACTGCTGGGCGATCTCCAGGTGTACATCAAAGTGCTGGACAACCCGCCCCTGCTGTTGCCGGCAGACGGTCCGCCGGTGGATTTGCCGGTTTTTTTCGAGCGGAGCGGGGATTTGGCGCGGCAGCTGGCCCGTCTGTCCCTCGCGCTTCTACGGGAGGGCGGCCCGCCGCCGGAGGAGGACTGGCAGCGGCTGCAGGAATCTCACCGCCAGTGGCGGCAGGCGGTGCGATCCCTCGAGGCGGACCCCGCCCTGACAGGCAACATGCAAACGCTGGCGCTACGCGCCGCCGGTCGTTTGGAGGAGGCGGTGACACGCCTGGAAGACGGCCGCGGCGGCCAGGACCGGGCCGCCCTTTGGGATGCCCAGTCGGCCGTCATGGAAGCGTGGCTCGACCTGGACCGGCTGAGGGAAACCTTGCATACCGCCGTCATCACAGCCGAGGCGAAAGCGGAATCGACCGGTTGACGAAAGCAAAAGCATCCGGCTGGAAAAGCGAAAACGTCCGGCAGCGGAAAGCGGGGCATCCGGCTGGCGAAAGCCGGGTGCTTCTGTTTATCCGGGCGCCGCAGCCGGAAACGAACCCGGGAAGTTCAGCGGCAGGGAGGATCGGCAGACAGGAGCATCGGCGGCGAAACCATCAGCGGCGGTTTCAGGCCGATCTCGCTTGTCCGGCCGGCGCGCGATCCGTATAATGGTGAAAGATGCTAAAAACGGCGGGAGTCGTTGATGCATGAAAAAAAGCAGACATTGGCTGCTCGTGTTGTTTCTCCTCCTCGGCCTGGTCGGCGGCAGCCTGATTTCGCATCTCCTGGAGGATGTCCGGGAGCTGTCCTTCCTCACGAAGGCTTTGCCGGTCTCGTGGAATCCGGCCGCGGACCTCGGTTTTCTCGCCTTCGAATTCCAACTGCGCCTGGAATTTACCCTGCTCAGCCTGATTGGCGCCATGATCGCCGTCTGGCTGTACCGGAAAACGTGAGAGAGGAAGACGCCCTTTGCGTTGCACGCTGATCCTCGCCTCCGCATCCCCGCGCAGAAGGCAGCTGATTTCCGTGTTCGGGCTGCCCGTCATCGTCCGGCCTCCATCGGTGGACGAAAGCGTGCCGGACCACTGGACTCCCGCCAAGACGGTGGAGGAACTGTCCCGCCGCAAGGCGGAAGCCGTCCTGCGGGACCTCTCCGCATCCCGCCCTCAAGCCCCGGACGAAGTTCGCGTCGTCGTCGGCAGCGACACCGTGGTCGTGCTGGACGGGAAAATCATGGGGAAGCCCGCCGACAGGGAAGACGCCCGGAACATGCTGCGCCGCCTTTCCGGCCGGACGCACGAAGTGTACACCGGCGTCACGTGCATCCGCGAATCGGACGGCCGCGCCCTGACAAAGCACCGGATGACGCGGGTGACTTTCCGTCCGCTGTCCGATTCCTTGATCGAGCGGTACATCGCCACCGGCGAACCGATGGACAAAGCCGGTGCATACGGGGTGCAGGGAATCGGCGCGGTCCTGATCGAAAACCTCGAAGGGGATTTTTTCAGCGTGATGGGGCTTCCGGTCGGTCTTCTCTTCGGGATGCTGGCGGAACTTGAAATCCATCCGCCCTTCGATCCCGCCGCCGTAACGGTCTGACGTTCGGAAAAACAATCATGACGGAAATGCCAGCGACCCTGGCATTTTGGTGGTGGACGTTTCAGTCGGGCGGCAAAAGGCTGTCCGCGAAGGACCTGGTGTACCTCGAACTGGAAATGGTCTGCAGCGGCGGCCGCTGCACCATGGACATGGAAGTCTGCAAGGCCGGCATGAGCGTGCTGGAGCAGGGGAGCTGGGGCGGCCCGACAGTCGGGGGGGTCTCGCGATCCCCCGTTTTTTTTTGGTTTTTTTGTCGGATCCGTCCATTGGACGGATGCACCCGCCGGGAGGTTAGTGGTATAGTATAACTGTCACTTGCGTCTTCCCCGTTTTTTCTTCGCTTTTCCGCCAGAGGCCCCGACGGAATTCCTGCGGCACCCATTTTTCGGCAAGAAGGAGGATCCCGATGACCGGCAAGCTTTACACGCTGCGCCAGCTGCCCCTCGAGGACAGGCCCCGCGAGCGTCTGAAGCTGTATGGCGCGGAATCGCTGAGCAACGCCGAGCTTTTGGCCATCCTGCTGCGCACCGGCACCCGCGACGAGTCGGCGGTGCACGTGGCCCAGCGCATCCTGAACGATTGCGGCGGCCTTCGCCGGCTCGCCGAGAAAAACTGGGACGAGCTCACCCACATCCGCGGCATCGGACCGGTCAAGGCGGTGCAGCTGCAGGCGTCCGTCGAGCTGGGCCGGCGCCTCGCCCGCGCCCGTCTGCCGGACATGCCCCGCATCACGCGGCCGCAGGACGCCGCCGATCTGCTTCTCGAAGACATGCGCCATCTGAAAGAGGAGCATTTCGTGTGCCTTTTCTTGAATACGAAGAACCGGGTGATCGGCCGGGAGACGCTGTCCATCGGCAGCCTGAACGCGTCGGTGGTGCATCCGCGGGAGGTGTTCCGCGCCGCCATCCGGCGCAGCAGCGCGGCCATCGTTTGCGCCCACAACCATCCCAGCGGCGACCCGACGCCCAGCGGCGAAGATCTGGAAGTCACCCGCAGGCTGGTGGAGGCCGGCCGGATCATCGGCATCGACGTGCTCGACCATTTGGTGATCGGAGACGGAAGGTATGTCAGTTTGAAGGAAGCCGGCTGCATGTAATATAATGATGAAGATTGTCCGACAGCAGGAGGTTACAGCCATATGATCGGGGGGACCCGTGACCTGGGCATCGACCTGGGTACCGCCAATTCGCTCGTATTCGTCAAAGGGAAAGGAATTGTCGTCAGGGAACCGTCCGTCGTCGCCATCCACACGGAAACCCGCAAAATCGTGGCGGTCGGCGAAGATGCCAAGCGCATGATCGGCCGCACCCCCGGCAGCATCGTCGCCATCCGGCCGATGAAGGACGGCGTCATCGCCGATTTCGACACGACGGCGACGATGATCAAGTATTTCATCAACCGGGCGTACAAAAAGAGCCTTTTTTTTCCGCGCCGTCCCAACGTGATGGTGTGCGTCCCCTCCGGCGTGACCTCGGTGGAGAAGCGCGCCGTGGAGGAAGCCACCAAGATGGCGGGCGCCAGGGAAGCGTACACCATCGAGGAACCGTTCGCCGCGGCCATCGGCGCCGACCTGCCCGTCTGGGAGCCCACGGGCAGCATGGTGGTGGACATCGGGGGCGGCACGACGGAAGTGGCCGTCATTTCCCTCGGCGGCATCGTCACCTGCCGCTCGATCCGCGTGGCGGGCGACGAAATGGATGAAGCGATCATCCAGTACATCAAGCGGATGTACAATCTGCTGATCGGCGAACGCTCCGCGGAGCAGATCAAGATCGACATCGGCTCGGCCCTGCCGTTGGAGCGGACCCAGTCCGTGGAGATCCGCGGCCGCGACCTGGTGACCGGCCTGCCGAAGACCATCGCCATCACCTCGGACGAGATCACCGAGGCCCTTGCGGACACGACGGGTGCCATCGTCGAAGCGGTGAAGCTGACCCTGGAGCGGACGCCTCCGGAACTGGCGGCGGACATCATGGACCGGGGCATCGTGCTGACCGGAGGGGGGGCGCTGCTGCGCAACCTGGACAAGCTGCTGGCGCGGGAAACCGGCATGCCGGTGCTCGTCGCCGAGAACCCCCTCGATTGCGTTGCGATCGGCACGGGAAAAGCGCTGGAAAGCCTCGACCTGCTCCGGTCAAGCAAAGGCTCCGCCCCGCGGGCCGCCAAGTAAAACGGACGCTGCGGAAGGAAAGCGGGAAGCGGTGGTGATCGGCGATCCGACTGTTTCGCAACAAAAGGCTGTTCATTCTCATGATCGGCCTGGTGCTGTTCATCGCCCTGATCGGTTTCACGCTCGGACGGTCCCGGCTCACCTGGGCCGAGAAGTTTCTGCATGACGCCTTCGGCGCTTTCCAGGGGATCCTGTACCGGCCCGTCGGAGCCGTCGCGGAGTTTGTCCGCGACATGGGCCGGCTTTCCGAAGTGTATCGGGAAAACGAAGTGCTTCGCCAGACCGTGGCGCGGTACGCGCAGGACCAGATGCGCTACAATTTCATCGAGCAGGAAAACGAACGGCTGAAAAGGGCCCTGGAGTTCACCGAGCGGCAAAAGCAGCTGTACCGCTACCGCTATCTCATCGCCCAGGTGATCGGTTACAGCTCCGACCCGTACAACCGGTCGTTCCGCATCGACCTGGGTGCGCGGGACGGCATACGGGAAAAAATGGCGGTGCAGACCGTGGACGGCCTCGTCGGCATCATCAGCCGCGTGTCCGAATTCACCTCCACCGTCATGCCGCTCACCGAGCTCGATCCGAATTCGCCGACGGCCATCGCCGTGTCGGCAACGGCTCTCGGCAAGGAAAACCGCACCTTCGGCATCGTCGACGCCTACGACAGGGAAACCGGACTCTTTCGCATGAGCAGGATCGATCCGGACGATCCCCTCGAAGTGGGCGACACCATCATCACCTCCGGTCTGGGCGCCCTGTTTCCCCGCGGCATCGTGATCGGCACGGTGGTCGACAAGCAGGTCGGGGATTTCGGCCTGACGCTGACGGCCAACATCCGGCCGGCCTCCGCCTTTGACCATCTGACGGAAGTATTTGTCGTGGTGGCGCCGGACATGGACCTTCCGGAAGCGGAGACGCCATGAAGCTTCGCATCCATCGGACGATCCTCGCCGCCCTCGTCCTTCTGCTCATCGAGACGGCGGTGCTGCCCTGGCTTGTGCCTACGGCGATGAGCGGCCGGATTGTGCCGCATTTTCCGTTTCTCGTGACCCTGTTTGTGGCCGTGACGGCCGGGCGGCATATCGCTTTCTTTTTCGGCCTCGGTTTCGGACTTCTTCAGGATGTGCTTTTTTACGGGCATCTGATCGGAGCTTACGCCTTCGGCATGGCCCTGACCGGGTACCTTGCGGGACTGGCGGTCGGCCGCCTGCGTCCCTCCACGGGGCTGTATGTCGTGCTCGCGGCCTTTGGCGGCTTCATGCTGGACTCGATCGTGTACGCCATCTACCGGCTTTTCCAGGTGACCACCGCATCCTATCTCTTCGCCATCGGGTGGCAGATCCTGCCGACGACGGCCGTTCAGGCGGCGCTGGCGGCGCTTTTGTATTTTCCGTTCCGCCGCCTGCTGACCCGGCCCGCGCCCGCCGCGTCCCAGGGTTCCGATGAGCGTTCTTCCGCCGATTAAGCAGGGAAAACGGACGGCAAGGGCGAAGGTGTATGTTGGTCGCGGGGAGGGACGGAGCCGGTGAGCGGCAAAACGCTGGTGACCATCAAAGGCGTCAAGGACGGACTCGTTTTCGTGCTGGACGACCGGTGCGAATGGGAAAGCCTGCTCAAGGAACTGGAAAACAAGCTGGACCGGCACGGGCGCCAGCTTTCCGGTCCGGCGATGCAGGTGCGCGTCAAGCTGGGACGGCGTCTGCTGGACGATGACGGGAAGGAGAAAATCCGGGACATCATCGGCAGGTACGGCAACCTGCTCGTGGAGTCCATCGAAAGCGACGCGGAAGGCCCTCCCGTCATCCCGCGCGACAACCTGCCCCTGTACCGGATGGCCGGCATCGTCCGTTCCGGCCAGACGGTGGAACATGACGGGCATCTGCTTCTTCTCGGCGACGTCAACCCCGGCGGAACGGTCCGGGCCACCGGAGACATCTACATATTGGGCGCGCTGCGCGGCATCGCCCATGCCGGGTGCGAAGGCGACGACGGGGCGATCATCGCGGCCTCGCTCATGATGCCGATGCAACTGCGCATCGCGGACGTCATCAGCCGCCCGCCGGAGGAATGGGTGTCGGAGGATTCGTGGATGGAATTTGCCTATTTGCGGGACGGCGTGATGGAAATCGACCGCATCACGCAGCTGCACCGTTTTCGCAAGGAAGCGACGCTGTCCAAAGGAGTGTAGGAACCATGGGTGAAGCGATCGTTGTCACCTCCGGCAAGGGCGGAGTCGGCAAGACGACCACCACCGCCAATCTGGGCACGGCGCTGGCCATGCTGGGGAAAAAGGTGTGCCTGGTGGACACCGACATCGGCCTGCGCAACCTGGACGTGGTCATGGGGCTCGAAAACCGCGTCATCTACGACCTGATCGACGTCGCGGAAGGCCGGTGCCGGCTGGTCCAGGCCCTGGTGAAGGACAAGCGGTTCGAAGACCAGCTGTACATGCTGCCGGCCGCCCAGACGAAGGACAAAAACGACATCACGCCCGAGCAGGTGAAAGCGATCGTCGACGAGCTCAAGCCGGATTTTGACTACGTGATCATCGACTGCCCGGCGGGCATCGAGCAGGGCTTCCGCAACGCCGTGGCCGGAGCGGACAAGGCGATCGTGGTGACCACGCCCGAGAACGCCGCGGTGCGGGACGCCGACCGGGTCATCGGCCTCTTGGAGAAGACCCATATCGGTTCGCCCAAGCTGCTGATCAACCGCATCCGTCCTTCTTTGCTGAAACGGGGCGAAATCCTGGACGTGGACGAGGTCTGCCAGGTGCTGGCCATCGACCTTATCGGCATCGTGCCGGACGACGAAACGGTCATCAAGCACGCCAACCAGGGCGAGCCGATCGTGATGAACCCGCAGTCCCGCGCGGCCATCGCCTACCGGAACGTGGCGCGGCGCATCCTGGGCGAGACGGTGCCGCTCATGCCTTTGGAAGAAAAAGAGGGATTCATGCGGAAAGTGCGCAAGCTTTTCGGAATGGGTTGATGACCCGTGCTGAACCGCCTCAAAAAAATGGACGCGCTGATGCTCGCCATCCTGGTCCTGTTCATGGGCATCAGCTATCTCGCCGTGCGGAGCGCCGTATGGGGCACGCCGCTGCAAAGCTATCCGACGAAAACCCTCCTGTTCTACGCGGCGGGTTTTTTGATCATCCCCGTGGTGACCCTGATCAACTACCGTTGGGTCCTCAAATGGTGGTATCTCTGGTACGGGGCCGGCATCGCGCTGCTGGTTGCCGTATATTTTTTCGCCCCGCCCAAAAACAATGCCCGCAGCTGGTTCGAGCTGCCCGGGGGGTACCTGTTTCAGCCCGCGGAGCTGATGAAGGTGTGCCTGATCCTGGCCATCGCCGCGATCCTGGGGCGGAGAATGGGCAATCCGCTTTCGTTCCGGCAGGACGTCCTGCCCGTGGCGGCCGCGGCATTCCTGCCTTTTCTGCTGGTCATGATCCAGCCGGACCTGGGCAACGCCATTATCTATATTTTTATCGTTCTTGGCATGCTGTGGATCGGCAACGTCCGGTACACCCACGTGCTTATCGGCCTGACGGCGTTCGCCGTCAGCGTGGCGATTTTCGTCAACCTGTTCAACACCTACAACGAGGAAATCCGGGACTTCCTCGTGCAGCAGGGAAAATCGCACTGGTATGAACGGATCAACACGTTCATCAACCCCGACCAGGCTTCGGCCGACGAGAAGTTCCAGTCCCAGCGGGCCCAGATCGCCATCGGCTCGGGCGGTCTCGCCGGGGACGGCTACATGCAGGGCAATTCCATCCGCCGCGAACTCGTTCCCTATCTCTATTCCGATTCGATTTTCGTCGTCATCGGCGAGGAATTCGGCTTCCAGGGCGCGGCGGTGCTGCTGCTTTTATACTTCGTGTTCATCTACCGCATGATCATGATCGCCTTCCAGTGCAACGACCTGCGGGGATCGTACATCATCATCGGCGTGGCGTCGATGTGGGTGTTCCAGATCTTCCAGAACATCGGCATGATGATCGGCATCATGCCCATCACCGGCATCACGCTGCCCTTTATCAGTTACGGGGGCACGTCGCTATTGATCAACATGCTTTCGGTCGGCTTCATCATGAGCGTGCGGGCGCATCAGGAGCAAGAGAAGGAGGAAGAGGCGTAGAAGAGGGGCTCGATTCGCCGTTTCGCGGCCTGTCGGCCGGCGGGACCGGTTTTCCGTCCGGAGGGACCGATTGCCGGCCGGGCGGCCGCGTTTTTTTCCCGGGTCTCCTGCTGTGAGCCGGGGCGTTTCCCGCCGTGTTGGTCCTCCGATTCCCGGCCCGCGGTGGTTCCCGCCTTTCCCGTCAGGGCGGCGCGCCGTCCGCAGACGGGCTGGTCTAAACCGTCGGCATCCGCCATAAGGTGAAAGTGAGACAAGCACCGGAAGGGAGGATGCCGGCATGGATGTTCGGCGCAACGTCCGGCGGAGGCGCAAGGAACGGTTGGCGCGGCTCGCCGCCGGCGCCGCCGCGGATCCGGACCGCCCGGCCGGCGAAGAGGCCGGCGAAAACGTCGGGGCGATCGGTGCAATCGGCGAAACGGATGACGGGGCAAACGACCGGGTAATCGGCCGGACCGGCGTCAAGGCAAGCGGTGGCGTGACCGGCCCGACCGGCGCCATGACAAACGAAGGCGTGACCGGCCGGACCGACGCCGTGACAAGCGATGGAGCGATCTCCCGGGCTGACGTCAAAGGCACCGGCGGGGCGATTGCCCGGACCGATGCCACGGCAAACGACGCGGCTCAAGGCGGGGTGCACGCCGGGGGAGACGACCTCCGTTCCGCAGCGCCGCCCATGCCGCCGTCCGCCCGGAAGGTGATCGGCGCCAGGCTTCCCGGAGGTGCAGCGGCAAGGCCCCGAGGGTTGGTCGCGGGAAACGCTCCCGCAGATGAAGACGCGAGGCCGCCGGAGAACTTCCCCGACCCGTTGTTTTCCGACGATCCGGAAACCTGGTGGAAAGAGCGGATGAAGCGCCGGGAGACGGATAGCGATTCGCCGGCGGATGGCGGGTCGCTGCGTTTTTTCCGCGGGCTTGCGGTCCGGGTGGTCTGGGCGCTGGTGCTGTTCGGCGCGGTATGGGGATGGCTTCGCTTCGAGCTTCCCGGGGCCGCCCTCGTCCGTCTTTGGCTGTCCGCCGCGCTGACCGAGGAAATGGACGCGCGCGCGGTGCGCGCCTGGTACGAGCGGCATTTCGCCGGTTCTCCCGCGTTTCTGCAGCAGCTCGGAAGCGCCGGGGCGGAAAAGGCGGAAACCATCTGGAGCCAGGTGGAAACGACTCCTCCCGTGGACGGACGAGTGGTGCAGACTTTTGCCGAAAGCGGCGTCGGCGTGCGGCTCGCGGCGCCGGCAGCCACCCCCGTGCGGGCCGTCTACGCGGGTTTGGTGATGCAGGTGACGGGAAATGAAGACGGCACCTCCACCGTCCTCATCCGCCATCCGAACCGGATCGTCACCGTCTACGGCAATATCGCCAAGCCCGACGTCCGGCCGGGCGACTGGGTCGAAACCGGCCAGACCATCGGCCGGCTGGCGCCGTCCGGCGGAAGCTCCGCGGAGACGTTCCTGGACTTCGCCGTGCGGCAGAACGGCAAAGCTCTCGACCCGGCGGCAGTGATCCCGCTTGATTAAATGGCGCGGCATGACCGTCCGGCTGCATCCGCTTTTTGTGCTGCTGATGGCCGTCGCCGCGGCCGCCGGCCTGTTCGTGGAACTGGCCACCCTGTTCATCATC
Source organism: Paenibacillaceae bacterium (assembly GCA_036563895.1). GTDB lineage: Bacteria > Bacillota > Bacilli > Paenibacillales > Paenibacillaceae > ZCTH02-B3. Next base: position 12,481 of record DATCLN010000111.1, on the reverse strand, counting down.
GTGGTGATCCACGAACTCGGCCATGTGGCGGCGGCGCTCCATTACGGATGGCGCATCCGGGAAATCCGCCTGCTGCCGTTCGGCGGTGTCGCCGAAGTGGAAGAGGCGGGGACGATTCCGGTCCGGCAGGAAACGGTGGTGGCCCTCGCCGGGCCAATGCAGAACGCCTGGCTCGCTTTGTCCGGCTGGGCGCTCGGGCAGGCGGGATGGGCGGATCGCGCCTGGGCCGCCGATTTCGCGGCGGCGAATGTCTGGATCGGCCTTTTCAACCTGCTCCCCTTTCTTCCCCTGGACGGCGGCAAACTGATGCAGGCCTGGCTTAGCCTGCGTCTCCCTTATCACGCCGCGCTCCGCCGGTCCGTCCTCATCAGCCTGGCGGGCGGAGCGGCGCTTACGGCGGCCGCGGCCTGGCCAGTGCTTCGGGGCGGACCGGTGCAGCTCAATCTACTGCTCATCGGGTTGTTTTTGCTGGCTTCCGGCTGGTACCAATGGCGCAACATTCCGTACCTTTTCATTCGATTTCTCGTGCACCGCAGTCGCCGTTCCGCGGAAAAAATGGACGCCGGGACCATCGCCCACCCCATCGTCGTCTCCCCTCACCGTCCGCTGTCCTCCGTGGTCCGCCTGTTCATGAAGGAACGGTATCATTTGATATATGTGATGAACGGAGGCCGCATCCAACGGGTGATCCCCGAAGGGGCGGTGATCGAGGGATTCCTCGCCCGCCTCCGTTCTCATTGAGCCGCGGGACGGGTGGTTCCGGGGGTGCCGCCTTCGCGGATGCTTCCTTCAAGTACGGAAAGCGCCGTCTGGGCGGCGGGATCTTTTTTTGCTATAATGGAAAAATGAGGGCGACCGTCGGAAGGAGGATGCCGCCGTGCGCAGGATCGCCGCTAACGCACTGCTGATGGCGCTGGCCGTTCTTGCCGCGGCGGCGCTGGCGGGTTGCGAGAAAACGTCGGGAGGAAAAGCTGCCGTGACGGACCCGGTTCCGCTGACCTCCGTGCTGGGGAGCGGCCTGGACGAGGTGGAGCGGATCGAGATTCGATACGGCGACGGCCGCGGCCTCACCGTGACCGATTCCGAAACCGTCCGCGGCATCACGGAGCGCCTCAAAGTCGTCACCGTGCGCGAATCCGAAGCCAAGAGCGTCGGATACCTTTACTTTATGGACCTGTTTGTAGGAGATCAAACCCATCGCGTCGGCGACCTTTACACGCACCTGGGCGGCAGGACGTACGAAACGGTGGACGACGACGCCAGCCGGGCGCTGAACGCCTTCGTTCTTCGCATTGGAAGGGAACAAATGCCGGATTTGCTGCCGGGTGTATCATTGGAAAGTTCCGAGTGACCAAGGGAAGCCGGGGCTGTGGCAAGTCCCGCGGATAACAACGACAAAAGTGCATTTATTTTTTCGTTTTCAAGGCGGTTTGGGGCAAATAGAGACAATAGTGCATTTATTTTTTGGCCCGTTTCTGGAAATCGCATAAATTTTTCCAATTTAAGAGCATAAAATACATTTATTTTTCCGGAAAAGCCGTTTTCATTGGAAAATAAATGTACTTTTGTCCTTGTTTGCCCGGCACCCGGCGCGGAGCCGGTCTTCCGTTAATTATCATTGAATTTGCTTTCCCGGTATGATACAATCGCAAGGTGCGTGTGGTGGCATGCGACAACCGCACTTGACCGGGTCTGGCAAGACCGGCAATCCCGCGTTCCGCGCCGTGCGGACGAAGGAAGCCGGCACCCGGCGGGGCGAGTCAGCGATGAAGGAGGTGGGCGCATGTACGCCATCATCGAAACCGGCGGCAAGCAGTACAAGGTGCAGCCGGGCGACGTGATCTACGTGGAGAAGCTTGCGGCAGCGGAAGGAGACACCGTCACCTTTGACCGCGTGCTGGCCGTAAGCGGCGACCAGGGATTCGTGGCCGGCGAGCCGACGGTGCCCGGCGCGAAGGTGACCGGCAAGGTCGAAAAGCATGTCAAGGGCAAGAAAATCATCGTCTTCAAGTACAAGCCCAAAAAGAACCAGCGCCGCAAGCAGGGTCACCGCCAGCCGTACACGAAAGTGACCATCGAAAGCATCGAGGCGTAAGGCGCCATGATCACCGTCAGAATTTGGCGGGATCCGGACGGACGCGTGGCGCGCTTCACCGTTTCCGGCCACGCGTATTACGATGAGCCGGGCAGGGACATCGTATGCGCCGGCGTGTCGGCGGTGGCCATTGGCGCGGTCAACGCCGTGGAGCGCCTCACCGGGCTTAGGCTGCGCGCCGAGATGCGCGAAGGTTTCCTGGACGCGTCCGTGCCGCCGGAAGGGGATGAGGCGCAGCAGGAACGCGCGCAGTTGCTTCTGGAAGGCATGCTGGTCGCGCTGGAATCCATCGCCGAGTCGTACGGGGAATACGTCCGGATCGAACAATCGCCCGTGGCCGCGAAGGCCATCGGAAATTCGCCGAAAAGGAGGTTGACACCATGATGCGGATAAATCTGCAGCTGTTCGCGTCCAAGAAGGGCGTCGGTTCCACGAAGAACGGCCGCGACAGCGAAGCGAAACGCCTTGGCGTGAAGCGCGCCGACGGCCAGCTGGTGACGGCCGGCAGCATCCTGGTCCGGCAGCGCGGCACGCGCATCCACCCGGGCCGCAACGTCGGGAAGGGCTCGGACGATACGCTTTACGCGAAAACGGCGGGCATTGTCCGTTTTGAACGCTGGGGTCGCGACCGCAAACGGGTCAGCGTCTATCCCGTCGAGGCACCGGTCGCGGCAGCGTCGGAAGGCTAAAACGGCAGCATGATAACCCCCGGCCGGAACAGACGGCCGGGGGTTGTTTTTGCATGGGAGACGGAAGCCAGATGCGGGCCAAACATTTTACGCCCTGGAGCGCGGCGGCGGCCGGATCGCTGGTGTTGCCGGCCGTGCTGACCGCCGTTCTGCCGGACGCCCGGTGGCCGGCCCTGTTGCTGGCGGCCTGGGCCCTGGCGGCGGCGATCGTGCATACGGAAACGGTGCACCGGGCCAACCGCCGGCGGTTTGCGCGCCTGGCGGACGAGCAGCGGCGGTTCTGGCTGCACGCGCTGAGCCAGCAGCGCCACGACTGGATGAACGATCTGCAAATATTGTACGGTTACCTTCGCCTGCAAAAGCTCCATAAAGCGATGGAGACGGTGGACAGAATAAGGGAGCGGATGGAGCGCGAAAGCCGGATTTCCCGTCTCGGCAGCAGCGAGCTGGCGTTTTTTCTGCTTTCCTTCCGGGCGCTTTCCGACACCCTGCGCCTGGACGTGCAGGTGGACGAGCAGTTTGCCCTGGAAGGAACGGAAGCCGAACGGGAGCGGGTGACCCGCGCGGTCATCGGCCTCGTCAACGCGGTCCGTTTCCGCGCGGCGCGCGGCGCGGAGGCCGAAAACACGCTGCGCATGGAATTCCGGCGCGGTAAAGACGGCGTCGAGCTGCGGCTGGATTTTGCCGGTGAAACGGCCGACGAAGAAGGCCTTCGCAGGGAGTGGGACAAGGTCCTGGACAGAGCCGGCCGGATTCGCGCTTTTTGGCGGCATGGCGGGGAAGACGGGGAAGGCGGAACCGGCGGTGAAGGCGGATCCGCGGCGGATCCGGACAAAGCGGGTTCGGGGGCGGGTTCTCCGGAAGCCGATTCCGCGCCGAGACCGCCGGGCTGGAGCGCCGTCGTCGTCTTTCCCTGCCGCCGCGGAGCGGAGTGATCGTTCATGTTTGTGGACAGAGCAAAAATTTACGTCAAGGGCGGCGACGGCGGCAACGGCATGGTCGCCTTTCGCCGCGAGAAATACATCCCCGAGGGTGGACCCGCGGGCGGCGACGGCGGCAAGGGCGGCGACGTGATTTTCCGGGTGGACGAGGGACTGCGCACCCTCATGGACTTCCGCTACAACAGGCATTTCAAGGCCGAGCGGGGAGAGAACGGCAAAAGCAAGTCCATGAACGGAAGGAACGGCAGGGATCTCATCGTCCGCGTCCCTCCGGGCACCTCCGTGTATGACGCGGAGACCGGGGAACTCATCGCCGACCTTACGCGCCGCGGACAGGAAGCGGTCATCGCCCGGGGCGGCCGGGGCGGCAGGGGCAACATCCGGTTCAAAAGCCCGAGCAACCCGGCCCCCCGCATTGCCGAAAACGGCGAGGAAGGCGAGGAGCGCTGGGTCGTGCTCGAGCTGAAGCTGCTCGCCGACGCGGGGCTTGTCGGCCTGCCCAACGCCGGCAAGTCGACGCTGCTTTCCGTTGTTTCCGCCGCCCGCCCGAAGATCGGCGATTATCCGTTCACCACCCTGACGCCGAATCTGGGCGTCGTCGACGCGGGGGATTTTCGCAGTTTCGTGCTGGCCGACCTGCCGGGGCTGATCGAGGGCGCCCACGCGGGGGCGGGCCTCGGCCACGAATTTTTGCGCCACGCGGAACGGACCCGGGTGATCGTGCATGTGGTCGACATGTCCGGCCCGGAGGACAGCGATCCGTTCGCCAACTGGGAGACGGTCAACCGGGAACTGGAGCTTTACAATCCGGAGCTGGCGCGCCGGCCGCAAATCGTGGCGGCCAGCAAGATGGACGCGCCGGAAGCCGAAGAAAGGCTGCGGCGCTTCCGGGAGCGGCTGGCGGCGGCAAGGCCGGATATCGAGGTCATCCCCATTTCCGCCCTGACGCGCCAAGGCGTGCAAGAACTTGTCCGCAAGATCGCCGACATGCTGGACGCGCGCCGGGAGGATAATGAAGCCGCCATGGCAAAAACCGGGGCAAGCGGCCCCGCGGAGGCGGAGGGCGTCGTGTTCCGGCACCGGGAGGAAGAGGACAAGCCCATCGTGGTTCGCCGGGAAAACGGCGGATTCGTCGTCGAGAACGCGAAGGTCGAGGCGCTGGTCCGGCGGACCCAACTGGTGTCCCATGAAGCGGCGGTGCGCCTGGCGCGCATCCTCCGCCGCATGGGGGTGGACGACGCGTTGCGCGCAAAGGGCGCAAAGGACGGCGACCTGGTCCGCATCGGCGACCACGTGTTCGAGTTTTACGGCGGGGACGAGGACGGCGACACGGATCGCGACGGATAGCGGCATCCGGCGGAAAAAAGCGGATGGTGACCGCGATTGGCGGTTGTTCCGAAGGCCGCTTTCCGCTATAATGTCCATTATACGCATACATTCGTCTTTCCAGGGAGGACGAATCATGTCCCACCGTTACTACGTCGTCCGGGAAGATTTGCTGCCCGAGGGCATTCTGAAGACGGAGATGGCCAAGGATCTCCTGCGCCGCGGGGAAGCGTCCACGGTGCACGAGGCGGCGGAACGGGTCGGGCTCAGCCGGAGCGCGTTTTACAAATACAAGGACGGGGTGTACCCGCTGGAACAGGCGCAGCCGGACCGGATCGTCACGCTGGCCCTGGATCTGGAGCACCGGTCAGGCGTGCTGTCGAGGGTGCTCGGGGCGCTCGCCGACGGCGGAGGCAACGTGCTGACCATTTCCCAGTCGATTCCGCTCCGGGGCGTGGCGAACGTGGTCGTTTCGCTGGACATGTCGGAATCCGGCGCCGCACCCGGCGCCCTCCTGGAACGGCTTCGCACGCTGGACGGCGTGCGCGGCGCGGCCATTGTCGGCCGCGGCTGAGGCGGGCGAGGGACGCGGCACACATGCAAGGGACATGCACGAAAAGGGACAGGGGACAGGAGGGAAACAGATGAAACCGATCCGGGCCGGACTTCTGGGACTGGGCACGGTCGGCACCGGCGTGGTGCGGATCGTCGAAGGCCACCAGGAAGATCTGCAAAGGCAGGTCGGTTCGCCGATTGAAATCCGAAAAATCCTGGTGAAGGACAAGACCAAGACAAGGGAAATTCCCGTCGATCCGGCGAAACTGACGGAGGATCCGTGGGAAGTCATCCACGATCCCGATATCGACATTCTCATCGAGGTGATGGGCGGCGTCGAGCCGACCAAGGAATACCTTCTGGCCGCCCTGGAACACGGCAAACAGGTCGTCACCGCCAACAAGGACCTGATGGCCCTGCACGGCCAGGAAATCATGGCCAAGGCTCGCGGGAAAGGATGCGACGTTTTCTTCGAAGCCAGCGTCGCCGGAGGCATCCCCATCATCCGCACGCTGATCGAAAGCTTCTCTTCCGACCGGATCACGAAGATCATGGGGATCGTCAACGGCACGACGAACTACATCCTGACGAAAATGAGCCAGGAAGGGACGGCCTACGAGAGCGCCCTCAAGGAAGCCCAGGCGCTGGGCTATGCGGAGGCCGACCCCACGTCGGACGTGGACGGGCTGGACGCGGCGCGCAAAATGGCGATTCTGGCCACGCTGGGATTCAGAACGCCCGTCGCGCTGGAAGACGTGGACGTCCGCGGCATCCGTTCCGTCACGCAGGAAGACATCCGTTTCGCGAAGCAGCTCGGGTACGAGCTGAAGCTGCTCGGCATCGCCGAGCGGGATGAAGACGACCTGATCAGCGTCAGCGTGCAGCCGACGATGATCCGCAAGAGCCATCCCCTCGCGTCGGTGAACGGTGTTTTCAACGCCGTCTGCGTCTATGGCGAAGCGGTCGGCGAAACGATGTTTTACGGACCCGGCGCGGGCCAGCTTCCGACGGCGACGTCGGTGGTGGCGGACCTGGTCGCCGCGGCGAAAAACATGAAGCTCGGCGTCAGCGGCAAGTGGGCCGTCGTCCCCTATCGCGAGAAAAAGCTGAAGACCGACGAGCAGATCGCGTCGAAGTTTTTCCTCCTGCTGCACGTGGAAGACCGCGCGGGCGTGCTGGCGCAGATCGCCCGGGTGTTTGCCGATTTCAACGTCAGCATTGAATCGGTCATGCAGCCTTCGTCGGGGGATTCGTCGGGCTGCGCCGATCTGATCATCATCACGCACCATGCGGCCAAGGCGGCGTTCGGCGCCGTGGCCGGGCGCCTCGAGAGCCTCGAGGTGGTCAGGAAAGTGAAAAGCGTGTACCGCGTCGAGGGATGAACCCGTCCCATCCACAGACAAAGGAGTCATGACATGCATTATCAAGGATTGATTGCCGCCTATGAACCGTTTTTGCCCGTGACGGAGCGGACCCCGCGGCTTACCCTGCTGGAGGGCAATACGCCGCTCATCCGCGCCGGACGGCTCTCGGAAGAACTCGGTCTTGACCTGTATTTCAAATACGAAGGGCTCAATCCCACCGGATCGTTCAAGGACCGCGGCATGGTGGTGGCCGTCGCCAAGGCGGTGGAAGAAGGAAGCCGCACCATCATGTGCGCCTCCACCGGCAACACGTCGGCGTCTGCGGCGGCGTACGCCGCGCGGGCGAAACTGGGCTGCATCGTGCTCATCCCGAGCGGAAACATCGCCCTGGGCAAGCTGGCGCAGGCGGTCATTTACGGTGCCAAGGTGATCGCCATCGAGGGCAATTTTGACCGCGCGCTGGAAATCGCCCGGGAGATCACCGCCACCCATCCGATCACGCTGGTCAATTCCGTCAATCCGTACCGCATCGAAGGCCAGAAAACGGCGGCGTTCGAAGTGTGCGACCAGCTGGGCGGCCCGCCGGACTACCTGGCCATCCCCGTCGGCAACGCGGGCAACATCTCCGCCTACTGGAAGGGGTTCAAGGAATACCACGCGGCCGGCCGCATCCGCTCGCTGCCGAAAATGATCGGCTTCGAGGCGGAAGGCGCCGCCGCGATCGTGCGGGGACACCCGATCCCGAATCCCGAGACGGTGGCCACGGCGATCCGCATCGGCAATCCGGCCAGCTGGAAGACGGCGGCGGCCGCCGCCGAGGAGTCCGGCGGACGCATCGATTTCGTCACCGACGAGGAGATTCTGGAAGCTTACCGGATGCTTGCCGCAAGGGAAGGCATTTTCGCCGAACCCGCATCTGCCGCTTCGCTGGCGGGCGTGCGCAAGCTGAAGCGGGAAGGCGTTTTCCGCGGCGGGGAAAAGGTGGTGTGCGTGCTGACCGGGCACGGGCTGAAGGACCCGGACATCGCCGTTCGTTCGGCGCGCACCGAGCCCGTCACCGTGCCGGCCGACAAGGCGGCGGTGCTGGAGGCCATCGCGCGGCTTTCGCCGCCGGAGGGTGAACCGTGATGGCCGGCATGCGCATCCACCGCCGCGCGGTCGCCCGGGCGCCGGCCAGCACGGCCAACCTGGGCCCGGGTTTCGACTCGCTCGGCATGGCCCTTTCGCTGTACACATGGATTGATCTGCGTCCGGCCGACACGACCACGATCACCCTGCTGGGGGACCAGCTGCAGGGCGTTCCGGCCGACAAAACGAATCTCGTCTACCGCGCGGCGCAGCTGGTGTTCCATGAGACGGGCGCCGATTGCCCGGAACTGGCCATCACCGTCCGCAGCGACATTCCTTCGACCCGCGGGCTGGGCAGCAGCGCGGCCGCCATTGTGGGCGCCCTGTGCGCCGCCAACGCGCTGGTCGGAGACGCGCTGTCCCGGGACGAGCTGTTCCAGCTGGCGATGCGCATGGAACGGCACCCGGACAACGTGGGCGCCTGCCTGTTCGGCGGCATCGTCGCCGCCGCGTGGGACGGCGACCGGGCGGAGGCGGTGCGGCTTGAACCTCCCGAAGCGCTGGAAGTGCTGGTGGCGGTTCCGGAATACGAACTGTCCACCGCCAAATCGCGGGACGTGCTGCCGAAGCAGGTGGATTTCGCCGACGCGGCCTTCAACGTCGGCCAAAGCGCCCTGCTGACGGCGGCGCTGGCCACCGGCAGGCTCGATCTGCTCGGCCGCGCCATGCGCGACCGGCTTCATCAGCCCTACCGCGCGAAGCTCGTGCCGGGGCTGGAGACCGTCCTGCGGGAAGCCCAGCGCCACGGCGCCCTGGCCGCGGTGCTGTCCGGCGCGGGGCCGGCGGTGCTGGTGCTCGTGGACAAGGGCAGCCGGCGGCGGGACGAGCTGGAGCGGTTTTTGCGGGAGACGATGCGGCCGTCGGGCGGCTGCACGATGCTGTGGCTGAAGCCGTGCCCGCGCGGCGCGGCGGCGGTGGCGCTGGACGAGGGCCATCCCGACTTCCAGCTGCCTCCGGACCGCCTGCTGAAACCGCTGGAAACGGGGGTGGGCGCATGAGTGTCAGACGGGTCGCGCTGCTGCCCCGCAACACCGTGTCCGACGAAGCGGCGCGGCATCTGTTCCGCGGCCAGGAAGTGGAATACGTTTACTGCAAAATGATCTCCGACGTCTTCCAGGCCACCGTCCGGGGAGAGACGGACTGGAGCGTCGTGCCCATCGAAAATACCATCGAGGGTTCCGTCAGCCTGCACCTGGACTGGCTGGTGCACGAAGTGGACCTGCCGGTGCGGGCGGAATGGGTGTATCCGTCGGTGCTCCATCTGATCGGGCGGTTCGACGAGACCAGGGCCGAAGAGGGCGGCTGGGATCCGCAGAAAATCGTCCGTGTGTACAGCCACCCGGTGGCGATGGCCCAGTGCACCAAGTTTTTGCGTTCCCGCCTGCCGCACGCGGAGCCCGTCACGGTCAGCAGCACTTCCGAGGCGGTCGAGATCGTGAAGGACAACCCTGGACGGGGATGGGCGGCCATCGGCACCCGGATCGCGGCGGAAAACATGGGATTGGACGTGCTGGAGCCGCGCGTGATGGACCACGACAACAATTTCACCCGCTTTTTCCTGGTCGGCCATGCGCCCTTCGAACGTCCGGATGCCAACATGCACAAGACCAGCATCCTGGTCACGCTTCCGGAAGATTATCCGGGCGCGCTCCACCAGGTGTTGTCCGCATTCGCGTGGAGGCGGATCAATCTGTCCCGCATCGAATCGCGGCCAACCCGCAAGAAACTGGGCAACTACTATTTCTATATCGATATCGAGATGTCGCTGGACAGCGTGCTGCTTCCCGCGGCCCTCGCCGAAATCGAGGCGATCGGCTGTCAGGTTCGCATATTGGGGTCCTATCCCAGCTTCTCCTACGATGGGGAGCCACCGGGCGGGACAGCGCCTCCCGGGAAGGAAAGCGGCGCCCGGGATTGAAAAAAAACTTCTCGAACATCTTCTGGAGGTGCGATGAATGGCAGAGCAGTGGATCTACATCAACGGCGAGTTCGTGACCAGGGAAAACGCCAAGGTGTCCGTCTACGACCACGGGTTCCTGTACGGAGACGGCATCTTCGAGGGCATCCGGATTTACGGCGGGAACATTTTCCGCCTGAAGGAGCATCTGGACCGCCTGTACGATTCGGCCAAGTCCATCGACCTGAAAATCCCGCTCTCGTTCCAGGAGATGCAGGACGCGGTCGTGGAAACGGTGCGCAAGAACAACATGCGCGACGGCTACATCCGCCTGGTCGTGTCGCGCGGTCCCGGCAATCTCGGGCTTGACCCGCTCCGTTGCCCGCAGCCGTGGGTCATCATCATCGTGGAAGAGCTGTCCATCTATCCGGAGGAAGCCTACCGCAACGGGCTTCGCACGGTATCCGTCAGCACGCGCCGCAACATTCCCGACGCGCTCAACCCGAAGATCAAGTCGCTCAACTACCTCAACAACATCCTGGCCAAAATCCAGGCCAACCTGGCGGGCGTCGGCGAATCGATCATGCTCAACGCCCAGGGGTACGTGACGGAAGGCACCGGCGACAACATCTTTATCGTCAAAAAGGGTGTCGTGTACACGCCTCCGGCCTATGTGGGAGCCCTGGAAGGAATCACCCGCGGCGCCATCATCGAGCTGTGCCACAAGCTCGGCTACCCGCTGCGGGAAGAACCGTTCGCGCTGCATGACGTCTATGTGGCGGACGAGGTGTTTTTCACCGGCACCGCCGCCGAAGTGATCGCCGTGCGGGAAGTGGACGGGCGGATCATCGGCGAAGGCAAGGCGGGCCCCATCACGACGCATTTGCTGCAGGAATTCCGAAAGCTGGTTTATGTGGACGGCGTGCGCGCGTTCGACTGAGGTGCGCCGTCCGGGACACAATTTTTAAGCGCTTTCTCACGCACGGCCTCCGGCGCTTCGGCGCCGGGGGCGTTTTTTTGCCGCGGGGATGTCAAACGCCCACCTGCTGCATAGGATGTAGTGTCATAAGCCCAGAGCGGACCTACAGCAGTCAGGAGGGAACGGCGTGAAACTCCATGTGGTCAAGGAAGGGGAAACGCTGTGGGGCATCGCCCAGAAGCACGGCGTATCCCTGGATGAGCTGATCAAAGCCAACCCGCAAATCCAAAATCCGGACGTGATCCATCCGGGCATGAAGGTCAAAATCCCGGCGGCGGCCCAGCCGCGGCCCGAGCTGATCCACCAGCACAAGGTCAAGCAGGGCGATACGCTCTGGAAGCTGGCCAAGGCCTGGGGCATTCCCCTTTCCACTCTGATCAAGGCCAATCCGCATCTGAAAAATCCGCACGTGCTTCTCACCGGGGAAATCGTCAACATCCCGAAGGTGCCCGGCCATCCGCCGCAGCCCCAGGCTGCGCAGCCCGGCCACGCGCCCGGTTACGCCGGCGCGCACGGCAAAGCCGACACCTCGGTGAAACCGGCGGGGCAGGCGCCGGAGAAGCCGGCGGAGAAGTTGACTCCGCCGCCCGCGGCGGAGGGGCTGCCGTTCACTTTCGAGCCGGAGAAATTTTCCGATTTGTTCAAGGCGATTCCGATTCCGCCGGTGAAAGCGGGAGCGGCGCCGATGGAGGCGCCCGCTCCGTCCGCGGCGCCCGCGGAACATCCGGCCCAGATCCCGTGTCCGCCTCCCGTCCAGCCCCTGTACCCGCCTCACGCGGTGTGGCATGCGCCCCTGGCGCCCTGGCCTTACGGTTGCGCGCCGGAAATGTTTCACGGGCTGCAGCCGATGGCGGGGCCCGGAGCGCCGGGCTGGCCGGCGGGGAAACCGGATTGCGGCTGCGGCGGTACCGGCGGCTCGAAGGGCGCGGGGATGCCTTCGGCCTCTGCCGCCGAGGCGTATCCCGGGCTGGGGGCCGGCTGGTCCGCGCCTGATGCGATGTATGCCCAGGCCGAAGGCAGCCATTCCGTTCTGTACGCGGGCGATCCCTATCTGTCTCCCTTGATGCCGGCGCAGCCCCTTTGGCGGCTGTGGACGCCGTATCCGCATCCTATGCCGGCGCTGCCGTATTATCCGCCGCAGCCGCTTCAGGCCGGGATGGCGGGCTATCCTCCGGCGGCGGATTTTCCGCCCCCGCCAGGGTATCCTTATGCACAGGGGTATCCGCCGCCGATGACGGGGTATCCTTACCCGGTTTATTCGCCGGCGGGGACCGGGGAAAGCGCGGGCGGACGCCCGGACGGGACGGACGCCGGCGGCGGAAATGAAGGGAGCGCGGAACGGGGAAGCGACTCACAGGCCAAAACGTCAAAGGCGAAAACCGCTTCGAAGGAAAATCGGGAACGCAAAAACAAGGAAAAACCGAAAACCGCCGACGCCCCTTCGGCCGCCGCTTCCCGCCGGAAGCGGAGCCGCCCCTGGACGGCGGGCTGAAAACGGAGGCCCGCG
>DATCLN010000110.1:0-4715 GCA_036563895.1 Paenibacillaceae bacterium | reverse complement strand
GATTTTCCGCGAGGTGCCGCTTGACCATACGTGGGACGACCTTCGCTGGAACGGATACGCGGCGGAGGAGCTGGCTCCCGTGCTGCGCAAGCTGGGCTTCCGTTCGCTGATGGAGCGACTCCTGCCCGACGGGGCGGCCGGTCCGGGCGTCCCTGCGCAGGCGTCGCAGGCGGCGGAGAAGGCCTTTGACGAGATTGTCACGGTGCGCGGCGCGGCGGAATGGAAAGAGCTGGAGGCCGCCCTGCCGCACGCTGAGGCGCTGATCGTGGAATCCCACGGCGACAACCCGCACCAGGCGGAAGGGATGGGCATTGCCGTCGCCGCGGGGCGAAAGTGTTTCTTCATCCCGTATGAACGGCTCAAGGATCCGGAAGCGGAAGGGCTGCGGAAGTGGCTGACCGATCCCGCCATGCCGAAGATCGGCTTCGATCTGCACCGCGCCGATCTCGTGCTGACCCGTTCCGGCCTCGGGCTGTCCGGCCACGCCTTCGACGTGCAGCTGGCGGCGTATCTCCTGGACGCTTCGGAAGCCGATCCGCCTCTCTCCGGCCTGCTGGAGCGCCACGGCCTCGCCGGGATTCCGGCGGACGAGGCGGTGTACGGCAAGGGCGCCAAGTTCCGCGTGCCGCCGGAGGAGGCGCTGGCCGGCCACCTGGCCGCCAAGGCGGACGCCGTCCGGCGCCTCACGCCGCTGCTCAAGCGGAAGCTGGAAGAGGCGAACATGCACCGCCTCTATTACGAACTGGAGCAGCCGCTGTCGGTCATCCTGGCGGGCATGGAGAAGCAGGGCGTGAAGGTCGACGCCGAAGCCCTGGAGCAGCTCGGCCGCGAATTCCAGCGCGGGATCGAGGACACGATGACGGCGATCTACCGCTTGGCGGGCTATGAGTTCAACATCGGATCGCCGAAGCAGCTGGGGGAAGTGCTGTTTGACAAGCTCGGGCTCCCCGTCATCAAAAAGACGAAAACCGGCTATTCCACGGACGCCGACGTGCTGGAGAAGCTGGAGCCGTACCACGAGATCGTCCGGCTCATCCTCCACTACCGCCAGCTGACCAAGCTCCAGTCCACTTATATAGAAGGCCTGCTCAAGGAAATCCGCCCGGACACGGGCAAGGTGCACACCTATTTCCGCCAGACGGTGGCGGCGACGGGACGCCTGAGCAGCCAGTACCCGAACCTGCAGAACATCCCGATCCGGCTCGAGGAAGGGCGGCAAATCCGCAAGGCCTTCGTGCCTTCCGAACCGGGCTGGTACATGATGTCCGCCGACTATTCGCAGATCGAGCTGCGGGTGCTGGCCCACATCTCCGGCGACGAGCGGCTCAAGGAGGCGTTCCGCAACAACCTTGACATCCATACGAAAACGGCGATGGACGTGTTCGGCGTCAGCGCCGACCAGGTGGACGCGAACATGCGACGGCAGGCCAAGGCGGTCAATTTCGGCATCATCTACGGCATCAGCGACTACGGCCTGGCGCAGAACCTGAACATTTCCCGCAAGGAGGCTGCGGACTTCATCGAGCGCTATTTCAGCGTCTTCTCGGGGGTCCGCCGGTACATGGACGCCATCGTCGAACAGGCGCGGCGCGACGGCTACGTGACGACGCTGCTGGAACGCCGGCGCTATCTGCCGGACATCCGGTCGTCCAATTACAACCTGCGTTCGTTCGCCGAGCGCACCGCGATGAACACGCCGATCCAGGGTTCCGCCGCGGACATCATCAAGCTGGCCATGGTGCGCATGGACGAAGCCCTCCGCCGCAAGGGTCTGCGCAGCCGGATGCTGCTGCAGGTGCATGACGAGCTGGTGTTCGAAGTGCCGGAAGAGGAAGTGGAAACGATGCGCCGGCTTGTGCCGGAGATCATGGAGACGGCCCTGCCGCTGGACGTGCCGCTGAAGGTGGACGTCAGCCTGGGACGCAACTGGTACGAGGCGAAGTAAGGGAAAAAGGGGGCTGGAACCATGCCGGAACTTCCGGAAGTGGAGACGGTCCGGCGGACCCTTGCCGAACTCCTTCCGGGCAAGACCATCGGGCGGGTGACCGTGCGGCTGCCCCGGATCATCCGGAAACCCGCCGATCCGGAGGCGTTCGCGGCGGCCCTTGCCGGGCGAACCTTCCGGGGCGCGGAGCGGCGCGGCAAGTTTTTGCGGCTTCTTCTGGACGATCTCGTCCTCGTGTCCCATCTGCGGATGGAAGGGCGTTACGGGCTGTACCGCGCCGGGGAACCGGAGGAAAAGCACACCCATGTGATTTTTCATTTTACCGACGGTACCGAGCTGCGTTACCGCGACGTGCGGCAGTTCGGCACGATGCACCTGTTCGCGCCGGGCGAGGAATGGCGAAGCGAACCGCTGCGCAAACTGGGACTTGAGCCTTTGTCGGACGAATTCACCCCGCAGGCGCTCCGCGCGGCGCTGGCCGGACGCGCCGGCAAGATCAAGCCGCTCCTGCTCGACCAGGAAATCGTGGCCGGGCTGGGCAACATCTACGCCGACGAAGCGCTGCATCTGGCCGGCATCCATCCCGAGCGCACCGCGAAGAGCCTGAAGCCCCGCGAGTTGGAGCGGCTGCACCGGGCCATCGTCGAGACGCTCCGGGCCGCCGTGGAGGCGGGTGGTTCCTCGGTCCGGTCCTATGTCAACGGACAGGGCGAGATGGGCATGTTCCAGCACCGGCTCAGGGCCTACGGCCGGACGGGACAGCCGTGTGCGCGGTGCGGCGCGGTCATTGTCAAAATTACGGTCGGCGGCAGGGGCACCCATCTGTGCCCCGTCTGCCAGAAGCCGCCTCGCGGCGCGGCCGCTTCCGCCCGTGCGCGCAAGGACCGCATGCACGCGGTGAAGCGGCGCATTCTTGGGGCGGAAGCGGACGCCTGAAGGGCAAAAAAGATTCCCCCGCATAGGATGAAGTTGTCGGCGCGGCCAAAGGTGCCGATCTATCATCCGGCCAGGGGGCGACTTCATGTCGGAAGAAGCTCTGTCGCTGGCGCTGCTCGCCCTTTCCGTCAGTCTGGACGGATTCGGCGCCGGCGTCGCCTATGGACTTCGCCGCATCCGCATTCCGGCTTCGTCCGTCTTCATCATCGCCGGCTGTTCCGCGCTGGCGGTGGCGCTGGGGATGTCCGCCGGGCGGATCCTGGGCGGTTATCTGGTTCCGCGGGCGGCTTCCGCGGCGGGGGCCGCCATTCTGATCGGCATCGGCTGCTGGTCCCTGTATCAGTGCCTTCGCGGCAGCGGCCGGGACGATGAACGGTCCGCCGAAACGGCTGAAACGCCCGGCGAAACCGGCGGCGCCGCTTCTGCGAACAATCTCGCATGCGTCCGGCTGCTCCGCCTGGAAATCCGGCCGCTGGGCCTTATCGTGCATGTCATGCGCAGCCCGCCCGCCGCCGATACCGACCGTTCCGGCGTCATTTCCCCGGGCGAAGCGGTGTGGCTGGGAGCGGCACTTTCGCTGGACGCCTTTGGCGCCGGCATTGGCGCGGCGCTGATCGGTCTGCCCGCGGGGATCACTCCCCTTGTCGTGGGCGCTGCCGGCGCTGCATGTCTGGTCCTTGGCCTCCGCGCCGGCGGAAGGGCGGACGGCCGGCTGCCGGCGGCCAAAGCGATGTCCGTCCTGCCCGGTCTCATTCTGATGATCTTGGGAATTTTGCGGCTTTTTTGACATTCACCCGGCTTTGCTTTACTTTTGGAGTAAAAGATCAACGCACGGCGCACGCGCCTGCCCGACTCCGAAGGAGGCTGCCATGATCATCGGCCTGACCGGCGGCATCGCCACGGGCAAAAGCACCGTCGCCAGCATGCTCAGGGAGCGCGGCGCGGCCATTGTGGACGCGGACCAGGTGGCCAGGGAAGTCGTGGAACCCGGCCGGCCCGCCCTGCGGGAAATCGTGAACCGGTTCGGCCCCGCGATCCTGAATGAAGACGGAACGCTGAACCGCAAGAAGCTGGGCGAAATTGTCTTCGCCGACCCGGCCCGCCGCAAGGAGCTGGAAGCCATCACCCACCCTGCGATCCGCGCGCGCATGCGGGAGATGACGGCCGCCCTGCAGGCCGAAGATCCGGACCGGCTCATCGTGGCGGACATCCCGCTGCTCTTCGAAGCGGGGCTGGAGCGCCAGTATGAATGCGTCCTGCTCGTGTACGTTCCCCGCGAGATCCAGAAGGAACGGCTCATGAAGCGCGACGGGTTGACGGAAGAGGAAGCGGAACGGCGGCTTGCGGCCCAGATGGACATCGAGGAGAAAAAACGCCGGGCGGATTACGTCATCGACAACAGCGGGACGCCGGAAGAAACCGCGCGGCAGGTGGACCTTTTCCTTCGGAGCCTGGACAAGCCGGCCAAGCGGAAGAAGCCTTGAAGCGCAAGGCCCCAAGGCTTCCTCTATGAGGGAAATGAACGATGAGACGCGGTTATCGGGCTCTGCCGGCCAGTTGCTGCTCGGCGATCTGAATCATGCGGCGCACCATGTTGCCGCCAATGGCCCCGGTGTCCCGGGTCGCCATGTTGCCGTGGTAACCGTCTTGGGAGAACTGAATCCCCAGCTCTTGCGCCACTTCGTACTTCAGCTGATCCAGGGCGTTCGCGGCTTGGGGAACCACCAGCGTGTTGCCGCGGGATCCTGCCATCGCGGTTCACCTCCTTGCGGTTGTTAGTCGTATTATGCGCGGCTTTGCGGCGATCATGTGAGGGAAGGAATGGGAGCGGTTT
>DATCLN010000109.1:0-5754 GCA_036563895.1 Paenibacillaceae bacterium | reverse complement strand
CCTCGGCACGGCACGCCTTACCGTTCAACGCGGGACGATGCACGTTGAACTGTGCGGAAGGGGAGTGTGCGCAACCGGGGACGAGGTCGCGATTGTCCGGGAGGAGGACACTGTCCGCCTCGTTGTCCGCGAGCGGGGGTGCGTGGCCCTGCTGCTCACCGGCGTGGACATTGTCCGGCTCTGCCCGCCGTTTGTGCTCAAGGCTGTGCCTTCGGGCGAACTGGATGATGCCTTGCCGAAAGAGCCGGCGCTCCAGGGGGTGCTCGCCTGATGCACTCCAACTTTCCCGAGATCAAGGATGGATCGGCCGCGCCCGAAGAAACTTAAAAAATGAAAGGACAATCTATAGTTCGTTGGGTAACCAAGGCGGAAAAAAAAGGTAGTCTAAAAAGAGGGGCTGCTTTGAAAGCGCTTTATTATAGGAATTCCTGCCCTGTTCCTTTTCCACACATATCAAGTATTTTCGGGAGGGGACATGCAAAGATGTCAGGCAAATGGCAGAGGTGGATGGTGTTGCTTTTGGCTGCATCCCTGATCGTTCCGGGATGGGTGGCGTCGGCGGAAACGAAAGCGTCCGTCGACATTCCGGTCATGCTCTACCACATCGTCAAGGAAACGCCGACGAACGAGTGGACCGACGTCAGCATCGACGATTTCCGCAAGCAGATGAAGTATCTGTACGACCACGGCTATACCACCCTGTCTTCGGAAGAGTACGTGGCCATCATGGAAGGCCGGATGGCGGCGCCGGAAAAACCGATTCTGCTCACATTCGATGACGCGACGCCGGACTTCCTGACGGAAGTAATTCCGGTGCTGGACCAGTACGGCATGAAGGCCGTCCTGTTCGTCATCACGGACTGGATCGGCGGCGGCTACAGCATGACGGAAGACCAGCTCCGCGAAGTGGCCAGGCACCCCAACGTGAGCATCGAAAACCACTCGTCCGATCACGACCAGGCGATGTGGCAGACGAACCAGGGCGAGCTGCTCACCAAGGAAGCCGCTTCGGCCAGCATCGCGAAAGCGAACGCGTACATCAAGGCCATTACCGGCAAAGATCCCGTGCTGTTTGCCTATCCGTACGGCGGGTTCAACGAAGCCGCCAAGGAAGCGCTGCGGGAAAACGGCATCAAGTACGCCTTCAAGGTCGGTTACCCGAACGGCAAAGACAATTATGAATTGGGCCGCCACTACATCACGTACAAATTCGTGACCTCGCTGGCGCAGTATGCCGAAATGATCGGCGGCGAAGCGCCGGACGACGCGGAGGATGCCGTCATTGCCTATCATGAAACGTTTGCCGGCGGGCAGGGACAAACCGTGCAGGCCGGCGGTCCGTCCATCCGGCCGGTGACAGGCAAGGTGTTCGCCGGCAACGAAGACGGCGCGGCGCTGTATATCTCCAATCGGCAAAACAACTGGGACGGCATCGATATCCCCTTCGCCGCCGCCGGTCTCAAAAACGGCAAAACGTACACCATCACGGTGCGCGGCTATGTGGACGAAGACGCGGACATCCCCGCCGGCGCGCAAGCCTGGCTGCAGAACGTGGACAGCTACGGCTGGATCGCGGGCGCGGATCTCGTCGCCGGCCAGCCTTTCACCCTGACGGGCCAATATACGGTCGATACCGGCAAAGACCGCGCGATTCGCGTGCAGTCCAACGACGCCGGCAAGACGGTGCCGTTCTACATTGGGGACATCGTCATCATGACGACGGATGCCGGGGGCGGAGAAACCGAAGAGCCGGTCCGGGATCCTGCGCTGCCCTTCGAAACCGTGACCTTTGAAGACGGAACGACCGGCGGTTTCGAGGCCCGCGGCGGTGTCGAGATGTTGACGGTCACCGACGAGGCGAACCATACCGAAGGCGGCAAATACGCCCTCAAGGTGGAAGGCCGCCAGCAAAACTGGCAAGGTCCTTCCTTGCGCGTCGAGAAATACATCGACTTGGGCAGAGAGTACAACATTACCGCCTGGGTCAAACTGATTTCGCCCGAAACGGCGGAAATCCAACTGTCCACGCAAATCGGCAATTCCAGCCCGAGCTATCAGAACGTCACGAAGAAAAGGGTCTCCACGGCCGACGGCTGGGTCAAGCTGGAAGGCGCCTACCGCTACACGAGCGTCGGCGATGAGTTCGTCACGATCTATGTGGAAACAACCGACCATCCCGAAGCGTCGTTCTACATCGACGACATCAGCTTTGTCGCGACGGACGCTGGTCCCGTGGAAATCGAGAAAGACCTTGTGCCGATCAAAGACGTGTACAAGGACGACTTCCGGATCGGCAACGCGGTGTCCGCGGCGGATTTTGAAGGCGTCCGGCTGGAGCTGCTGAAAAAGCACTTCAACGTCGTCACCGCCGAGAACGCCATGAAGCCGGAATACGTCTACAACGCCGACCGCGAGTTTGATTTCACCGCTCAGGACGCCCTCGTCGAGAGAGCGATCGCCGAAGGGTTTGACATCGTCGGACATACGCTCGTCTGGCACCAGCAATCGCCGGAATGGCTGTGGCAACACGAGGACGGCACGCCGCTTTCCAAAGAAGAGGCGCTGCAAAACCTGCGCCGCCACATCAAGGAAACGGTGCGGCACTTCGGCGAGAAATTCGGCGACAAGATCATTTCCTGGGACGTGGTCAATGAGGCCATCAACGACAACCCGCCGAACCCCGAGGATTGGCGGGGTGCCCTGCGGCAAACCGGCTGGTACAAAGCCATCGGTCCCGAGTACATCGAAGAGGCGTTCCTGGCCGCCAGGGAAGTCATCAAGGAACTGGGCCTGAAGACCAAGCTGTACTACAACGATTACAATGATGACAACCAGAGCAAGGCTACGGCCATCTATCACATGGTCAAGGAGCTCAACGAGAAATATGCCGCCGAGCACAACGGCGAAAAGCTGATCGACGGCATCGGCATGCAGGGCCACTACAACCTGAGCACCAACCCGGCGAACGTGGAGCTGTCCATCGAGCGCTTCGCGTCCCTGGGCGTCGAAATCAGCATTACCGAATTGGACATCCCCGACAACCGGGACGGCCAGTTCACCGAGGAGGAAGCGATCGCGCAAGGGGTTCTGTACGCCGAATTGTTCAGGATTTTCAAAGCCCACAAAGACAGCATCGCGCGGGTCACCTTCTGGGGTTTAAGCGACGCGTCCAGCTGGCGGGCCGACGGGTACCCGCTCCCGTTCGACCGCAACCTGAAGGCCAAGCCGGCTTACTATGCCATCGTCGATCCGGAAACCTTCCTCGCGGAGCATGAGATGGAGAAACCGGAGCCGCGGCGTTCCTACGCCAATTACGGCACCCCCGTCATCGACGGCGTGGAAGACGACGCGTGGTCCAGGTCGCCCGTGCTGCCCATCGACGAGTTCCAGACGGCCTGGCACGGCGCCAGCGGCAGCGCCAGGGTGCTCTGGGATGAAAACAATTTGTACGTCCTGGTCCGCGTGACGGACGACGAACTGGATCGGACCTCCGCCAACCCCTGGGAGCAGGATTCCATCGAAGTGTTCCTGGACGAAGACAACGCGAAGTCGACGTTCTATCAGGCGGATGACGGCCAGTACAGGGTCAACTATGCAAATGAAGCCACTTTCAATCCCGCCGGCATCGCCGAAGGGTTCGAATCCGCCGTGCGGGTGGACGGCACGAACTACGTCGTGGAAGTGAAGATTCCGTTCAAAACGATCCGGCCGTCCGTCGGCACGCGCATCGGCTTCGACGTGCAGATCAACGACGGCCGTTCCGGCAGCAGGGAAAGCATCGCCATCTGGAACGACCTGACCGGCGTCGGTTGGCAGGATCCGTCGGTATTCGGCGAGCTCATGCTGCTCAACGGGCCCGTCCCGCCCGCCGATCTCGTGCCGCAAGGACACTGGGCGAAGACCGCGTTTGACCTGCTGTACACCCTTGGCCTGATTGATGAAAAGCAGATCGATCCGTCGGCGCCGGTGGACAAGGCGGAATTCGCCTCCCTGCTCGTCCGTGCCCTTGGAATTGCGGACGAAGGCATGCTGACCGGCGGCGTGCCGGAAACGGCGGACGGTTTCCTGAGCCGCGAAGGCATGATGATCATGGCGGACCGGGCGCTTGCGGCGATCGGCAAAAGCACGGACGCGCAGGCTTCCCTCGCCGCCTTCTCCGACTCCGCCGACCTGTCGGACCAGGCGAAGGCCAGCGCGGCCAGACTCGTCGCCGCCGGCATCATCCGCGGCACGAACGGCAAGCTGGCGCCGCAGGAGCCGCTTACCAAGGCACAGGCCGCCATGGTCGTGTTCCGGCTGCTGTGGAAATGAATGCATGACAATTGAATCAGAAAAAGAAGCAGGCCCTGCATTTCCCGCGGGCCTGCTTCGGTTCATTCCCGGATGCCGCCGTTGTTGTGCCGGCATCCGAAACGGGAGGAAAATCCATGCCAGTCATCAGAGTTGGCGACACGCCGACGGCCAGGCTGAGACCCCACTGGAACTGGTGCGTCGGTTCGGAACGAATGGCCATCGCGTTGCAGAAGGAGTACCTGGATCATCTGAAAATGGTAAAGGAAGCCATCGGCTTCCGGTACATCCGGGGACACGGCCTGTTGCACGATGATACGGGCATTTGCCGGGAATATGAAGTGGACGGGGAAAGGCGGCTTTTTTACAACTTTACATACATAGACCGGATTTTCGATTCGTTCCTGGACCTCGGCATCCGGCCTTTCGTGGAGCTGAGCTTCATGCCTTCCGCCTTGGCGTCCGGCGACCAGACGGTCTTCTATTGGAAAGGGAATGTGACGCCGCCGAAGGATTATGGCAAGTGGCGGGAATTGATCCATGCCGTCGTGTCCCACTTCGTGGACCGGTACGGGCTGGATGAAGTGAAAACATGGTTTTTCGAGGTCTGGAACGAGCCGAACCTGACGGTCTTCTGGAAGGACGCGGACAAAGCGGAATATTTCAAATTGTACCGGGTGACGGCGGAGGCGGTGAAAGCGGTGCACCCCGATCTGAAAGTCGGCGGGCCGGCCATCTGCGGGGGCGCCGACCACTGGATCCGGGACTTTCTCGATTTTTGCCATCGCGAGCGGGTTCCGGTGGATTTCGTCACCCGGCACGCCTATACCGCCAAAAATCCGAACACATGGACGCCCGACGTGGTGTACCAGGACTTGCACGAGCCGACCTACATGCTGGATGAGCTCCGCACGGTGCGGGCGATGATCGACGAAACGCCGTACAGGGGATTGCCATTTTACATCACCGAATTCAATACCTCCTACAATCCGCTCAACCCGGTGCACGACACGGTGCTGAATGCGGCCTATCTGGCGCGGATTTTGAGCGAGGCCGGCGATTACGCCGAGGCGATTTCCTATTGGACGTTCAGCGACGTGTTCGAGGAAATGGACGTCCCGAAAGCCCAGTTTCACGGCGGCTTCGGCCTCGTCGCCCTGAACGGCATCCCGAAGCCGACGTTTCACCTGTTTGTTTTCTTCAACCGCCTCGGCGAAGAGGTGCTGTACCGGGATGAACGGGGGATCGTCACCCGCCGGGCGGACGGCAGCCTGGCCCTCGTGGCCTGGAATCTGGTGATGGAACGGGGAGAAGGGTTTGAATTGAAGCTTGAGCTGGATGTGCCCGCGCCGGGGAATGACCTGTTCGTGCAGCGGGAAACCGTCGATGAAGATCACGCCAACCCGTGGAAGGTTTGGCAGCAGCTTGGGCGTCCCCGTTTTCCGTCCAAATCGCAGGTGGAAC
>DATCLN010000108.1:0-12233 GCA_036563895.1 Paenibacillaceae bacterium | reverse complement strand
GCTTGGCGATGGGTTCTGGGTAGTGCAAGGCCGGAAATTCTCCTTCACCCGGGCCGTCAGAACAGGCCGGGAATCTTCATGTTGCCCATGAAACGGCTCATGTCCCGGTTCACCATTTCGTCGACCTTGTCGAGGGCGTCGTTGACCGCCGCCAGCACGAGATCCTGCAGCATTTCCACGTCGTCCGGATCGACGGCTTCGGGCTTGATGGCGACGCTGAGCAGCCGCTTGCGGCCGTTCGCCGTGACGGTCACCGCCCCCCCGCCGGCGGAGCCTTCGACGGTCTTGTTTTCCAGCTCCTCCTGCGCCTTCAGCATCTGTTCCTGCATTTTTTTGACCTGTTTCATCATCTGGTTCATGTTCATGTTGTACATGCGCGCGTACCTCCCTATTCGTCCTCGACAACCACGAGCGAGCCGCCGAACAGCCTGACCGCTTCCTCCACCCAGGGAGGATCGCCTGCTTCATCCTCCGGCACCAGCTTCAGTTCCTCCCGTCCGTCGGACGAAGGCGCGGCGTTCGCTGCCGCCAGGACTTCCTGCCATTCCTTCCGCATCACGGTGGCCAGCCGGACGTCGCGGCCGAGCACCGCGGCCATGGCGTCTTCCACGGCCTGGCGGTTGGCCGGCTTCTCCGTCGTTTCCCGGTGGATGGGGGTCAGAAACGCAACCAGGACCGTTCCGTCGGCAAACGCGACGGGTTCTCCGTTCTTAAGCCAGGCGTGCAGGGTGATGCTCGCCTTTTTCACCTGTTGCAGCACTTCGGGCCACTGCGCGATGACCTGCTTCGTCTCCGGCGAATCCGCGGCCGCCAGAAACGGCTGAAGCCGCACTCTCGCGCCGGTCGGACGCAGCGGGCCGGACGGCGTCCTGCCGCCGGACAGGGTCCTGTCACCCGCGTCTTGCCCGGATGCGCGGAGGGGCGTCCCGTCGCCGGCGCCCGCGCCCTGCCCCGGCGGCCGGTTCGGCTTCCCGGAGACGGTCTTCCGGTCCGCGGTGTTGCCGCCCGCCGGCGATCCGCCTGAAGCCACGGCTTCCGCCGCTGTGCCGCTTGCGGCCGCACCGCCGGCAGCCCGGCCGCCGAAGCCGCCGGCTTCCGTTCCGCGCCCGGCCGCGTCGCCCGTCTTCCCGCCCGCGGACGGCGCGGCGGCGGTACCAGCCGGCGGCACGCCGCGCATCAGCGCTTCCACCCTGCGCTCCAGATCGGCGACCCTCCGGCGCAGCTCCGCAAGTTCCGCGGCGGAACCCGCACTTCCGGTTTCCGAACCGGCTGCCGTTCCGGGGGACGTGCCGGAAGCCGCCGGCTCCCCGTCCGCCAACCGCTCCGTTTCCGCGCACAGCTTGAGGAGCGCCAGCTCGAACATCGTCTGGGGATGGGCGGCGTATTTCATGTCCACCAGATAGCGGTTTAGCGTTTCGATGATGGAAAACAGCCGCTCCACCGAAAACGCCCCCGCCAGCTCGCCCAGCCGGCCCGTGCCGGAGGCCCCGCCTTCCGGGGAAACCGCGCCCGGCGCCAGCCGCATGAGGAGCAGGTCGCGGAAGTCGCGCATGATGAGTTCCAGGCAGCGCTCCGGATTCTTGCCGGCGCGCATGAGGGCTTCCGCTTCCCGGAGCGCCGCGCCCGCGTCGCCGTCCCGCACGGCGGCCGCCAGCCGCGCGAACTGCTCGTCTTGCAGCCCGCCGGTGATCTCCACCGCGTCGCGGAGCGTCACTTTCCCTCCCGTGAACGAAGCGATTTGGTCGAGGAGGCTGAGGGCGTCGCGCATCCCCCCGTCGGACAGGCGGGCGATGTATTCCAGCGCTTCATCTTCGGCTTCGATGCCCTCGTGGCGGCAGATCTCCCGCATGCGCGCCGCCTGCTCCGCCGCGCTCACCCGCCGGAATTCGAACCGCTGGCAGCGGGACACGATGGTGGCCGGCACCCGGTGCGGCTCGGTCGTGGCCAGCACGAACAGCGCGTGCCGGGGCGGCTCCTCCAGCGTCTTCAGCAGTGCGTTGAAGGCTTCCGCCGTCAGCATATGCACTTCGTCGATGATGTACACCTTGCGCCGGACTTCCGTCGGCGCGTACCTGACCTTGTCGCGAATCTCGCGGATCTCGTCGATGCCGCGGTTGGACGCGGCGTCGATCTCCACCACGTCCATCACCGTGCCCGCGGTGATGCCCCGGCAAGCCGGACATTCGTTGCACGGCTCCGGAGCCGGGCCGCGTTCGCAGTTGATCGCCTTGGCCAGGATTTTCGCCGCGCTGGTCTTCCCCGTGCCGCGGGGACCGCTGAAGAGGTAGGCGTGCGAAAGGCGTTCCTCGCGGATGGCGTTTTGCAGCGTCTGCACGATATGCTGTTGGCCGACCATGTCCCTGAACGCCTGCGGGCGCCAGGTCCGGTAAAGGGCGATATGGCCCATGGGGAGTCGCTCCCGTCCGATGAATGCGTTGCTCCCATTATACCATCATGCCGGCGGGGCGCTCCATACCGCCCGGCAAGCCGTCCGGACAAAAACAGGCACCCGGAACCTTTCCGGGTGCCAGACCGCGATTTGCCTGGGAATGCGTACGGCCGGACCGTCCGCTAAAACGGGGAGTCCTTCCTGCACAAGAACGGGGCCGCTTACGGCTGCTTCCTTCCGGACCTGACCGGGTTCACGGTCGTTCCTCGCAGGCGGACTCCTCCGCCGGCACGGGCTTAAATCCGGCCGTGTTCTAAAGTATATCGGATTCCTCCGTCCGGCGCAACGGCCATTATCTGCCCGTCCGCTGCTCCTGCTGAACCGAATTGGACCGGCGGACCGGAGGCTGCATGTGAAACGTGTATCGCGGAAAATTGAAGCGCAGCACCGTCGCCGCCTGGCTTTCCACCGTCGGGATTTCCCGCGTCTGCAGGTCGTCCCGGACGATGAGGGTCACATAAGCGTCGGCGCCGTTGAACCTGAAGTGCGCGCCGGTCACCCCCGGGACGCGCATCACCGCTTCCCTCATGGACTTCTCGTCATGTCTGTGGGTAAAGGGACTGTAATCCAGAAGTCCGCCTCTTCCGCTCAGATTGGACATCGTTTGCGCCTTGTTCGAAGTCCGGATTTCTTCCCGCGTGCATCCCGCAAATGCGGCGCCGGCGCCGGCAAGCAGGACGCAGGCCAGCGCGGCCGCCGCGGCCCGCCTGAAATGACACATGAAAAAACCCCCTTCCATCCGGTTAGGATGGGCCGGGGGGTGTGTCGTTATGCAGCGGACCGGAAGGGTCCGCGCCCGCCGCTCACATACCGTATTTCTTTCTGAACCGGTCCACGCGGCCGCCGGTGTCGACGAACTTCTGCTTGCCCGTAAACAGCGGATGGCAGACCGAGCAGATTTCCACGCGCAAATTTTTCTTGATCGATCCGGTTTCGAAGCTGTTTCCGCAGGCGCAGGTTACCGTCGTGATGTGGTATTCCGGATGAATTCCCGGTTTCATGGCCGTTCACCTCTTTCCGCCCTGGATTCCCTGCGAATCCAGAGTTTATGGACACTGAACGATTATAGCACGAAGGAAGCTCCGTGCCAACCCGTCCGTGCCAACGGCGTTTTCCGGCCGGTCTTCACGGTCTGCTCCCGACGTCAGCCGCCCCGCAACGTCCGCCGGACCGAGCCGTTGGATGACGACTCTCCGGTGCTGATGCTGGCCAGAAACTCCGCGTTGCTCTTGGTGGCGGCCAGCCGCTTCAGGAATTGCTCCACGAATTCGGGGGTGTCCACCATCGATTTGCGGATCGCCCACACTTTGTCCAGTTCCTCTTTCGACATCAGCAGCTCTTCCCGGCGGGTGCCCGAGCGGCGGATGTCGATGGCGGGGAAAATCCGGCGCTCCGCCAGCTTCCGGTCCAGATGCAGCTCCATGTTGCCGGTCCCTTTGAACTCTTCGTAAATGATGTCGTCCATCCGGGACCCGGTGTCGATGAGCGCGGTGGCCAGGATCGTCAGGCTCCCGCCCTCCTCCACGTTGCGCGCGGCGCCGAAAAACCGTTTCGGCCGGTGGAACGACGCGGGGTCGATGCCGCCGGAAAGGGTGCGGCCCGACGGGGGAACCACCAGGTTGTAAGCCCGCGCCAGGCGGGTGATGCTGTCCAGCAGGATGACCACGTGCCGCTTGTGCTCCACCAGGCGCTGCGCCCGCTCCAGCACCATTTCGGCGACCTTGATGTGGTGCTCGGGCAGCTCGTCGAAGGTCGACGCCACCACTTCCGCCTTGACCGAACGCTGCATGTCCGTTACTTCTTCCGGGCGCTCGTCGATCAGCAGAATGAACAGGTCGATGTCCGGGCGGTTGGTGGAGATGCTGTTGGCGATTTCCTTGAGCAACAGCGTCTTCCCGGCCTTGGGCGGCGATACGATCAGGCCGCGCTGGCCGAGTCCGACGGGAGCAAGCAGGTCGATGATCCGGGTGGACAGGCGGTCGGGGGTGGTCTCAAGCACGAGCTTTTCCTGGGGATGCAGCGGCGTCAGCGCCGCGAAGTGCAGGCGTTCCGCGGCGGCTTCCGGCTTTTCGCCGTTGACCGCGTTCACCTGCAGCAAGCCAAAATACTTCTCGTTCTCCTTTGGCGCGCGGCATTTGCCGGAAACCAGGTCACCCGTCCGCAGGTCAAATTTCCGGATTTGCGACTGCGAGATGTAAATGTCCTCCGGACTGGGCAGATAGTTGATGGGCCGGAGAAACCCGTACCCTTCCGGCATGATCTCCAGCACGCCTTCCATGAACATATAGCCGCTTCTCTCCGCCTGGGCGCGGAGAATGGCCAGGATCAATTCTTTCTTCTTCATGTGGCCGTATGAAGGAATCTCGAACTCCCGCGCCAGTTTGTACAGCTCGGTGAGTTTCATCTCTTCCAGATCGGCCATCATCAGATCGGTCAAGGAACATCCCTTCCCATTCCGTCATTCTCGCCAGACTTCGGCACCCAGACCCCGCAGATTCTCGTCCAGTCTCTCGTAGCCCCGGTCCACGTACCGCATGCCCGAAATTTCCGTCACGCCGTCCACCGTCAGGGCGGCGATGACCAGCGCGGCGCCGGCGCGCAGATCCGTGGCCTTGACCTTGGCCGCGTTGAGGGGACCGCCCTCGATGATGGCCGAACGGCCTTCCACGCGGATCTTCGCGCCCATGCGGAGCAGTTCGGGGACGTGCTTGAAGCGGTTGCTGTAAACGTAATCGGTCAGCACGCTGACGCCCCGGGCCTGCGTGAGGAGACTTGTCATCGGCGCCTGCAGGTCCGTGGCGAAACCGGGGTAAACCAGGGCCTTCACGTCAACGGCCTCGTATTCGGGCTGGCCGACGACGCGAATCGCTTCGTCCATTTCATAGACGTGCACGCCCATTTCCTGCAGCTTGGCCGTCACGGCTTCCACGTGTTTCGGAATGATGTTGTCGATGATGACGTCCCCCCGCGTGGCTGCGGCAGCGATCATGTATGTACCGGCCTGGATGCGGTCGGGGATGATGGAATGGCGGCAGCCGCCCAGGCTGTCGACCCCTTCGATCCGGATGGTTTCCGTTCCCGCTCCCTTGATCTTGGCGCCCATGGAGTTAAGCAGGGTGGCCACGTCGACGATTTCCGGTTCCTTGGCGGCGTTCTCGATGATGGTGGTGCCTTTGGCGCGCGCGGCGGCCAGCATGATGTTGATGGTGGCGCCCACGCTGACCACGTCCAGGTAGATCCGGGCGCCCTTCAGTTTCGAGGCTTTCAGGTGGATGGCGCCGCGCTCGTTGCGCACTTCCGCGCCCAGCGCCTCAAAGCCCTTGATGTGCTGGTCGATCGGCCGGGGCTCGAAATTGCAGCCGCCGGGCAGTCCGATCACCGCTTCGCCGAAACGGCCAAGCAGTGCTCCCATCAAATAATAGGAAGCCCTCAGCATTTTCACTTTGCCGTTGTACATTGGAACGGGTTTCATTCGGGTGGGATCGATGGTCATGCTGTCGCCTTGCCAGTCGACGTCGGCGCCCAGCTCTTCCAGCAGCTCGCGATAGACGTACACGTCGCTCAAGTGGGGCAGATTGTCGAGTCGTATCGTGGATTCCGCCAGAATGGCGGCCGGAATCAGGGCAATGGCGCTGTTTTTGGCTCCGCTGATGCTTACGGTGCCGCGAAGCGGCCGGCCTCCGCGAATGATCAATTTATCCATGAAAACGCAAATCCTCCGGAAGATTGATGTGCGAGAACCGGACGCGGGACCTCCGCCGGCGGCGGGCCGGACGGAAGGCGCCCGGACCGCCTCCGGAACCTATGCCTGATTGTTGCTGCCAAAAAGGCGGATTTTCTCCCTGACCACCTGTTTCATGGCTTCGCGGGCGGGTCCAAGGTACTTGCGGGGATCATAAAGTTTGGGATCATTGCCGAGGAGTTCGCGAATCTTGTTGGTGCAGGCGATCTGATTTTCCGTGTTCACGTTGATTTTGCCGACCCCGAGGCGAATCGCCTCGCGGATCATGTCGTCGGGAACGCCGGAACCTCCGTGCAGGACGATGGGCACCGGAATCTTGGACGCGACGGCTTCAATGATGTCGAAACGGATTTTGACCTCGCCCTTGTACATGCCGTGCGCCGTGCCCACGGCGATGGCCAGGGCGTCGACGCCGGTTTCCTCCCAGAAGCGGATGGCTTCATCCGGCTTGGCGAGGGCCGCTTCCGCATCCTCCACGCTGATGTCGTCCTCGACGCCGCCGATGGTGCCCAGCTCGCCTTCCACGGACACCCCCATGGCGTGCGCCGCTTTCACGATCTCTTTGGTCAAACGGACGTTTTCCTCGAACGGATAATGGGAACCGTCGAACATGACCGAAGAAAAGCCGGCCCGTATGCATTTCATCGCGATTTCGAAGCTGCTCCCGTGGTCCAGATGGAGCGCCACGGGAACGCCGCACGTCTTCGCCGCCGCTTCTGCGATGGCCACGGTGTATTCCAGGCCCATGTATTTCAATGCGCCTTCGCTCACCCCGAAGATGACCGGCGAGCGTTCCTCGGCGGCGGCCTCGGCGATGGCTTGCGCGAATTCCAGATTGTTCACGTTGAACTGTCCGACCGCAAATTTACCGGCTTTGGCTTTCGGCAAAAATTCGGTCATCGGCACAAGCGGCATACGTTACCTCTCCTCCGGTGCGATTTCTGAAGTATTATAACATACAATCAATTCCTGCGAAAATACGGCCGGATGCGGCGGGACGCGGCAGGACGGGGCGGGCGGCCGGCGCGGACGGGTCCCGCGGGCGCAAAAAACCCGCCCTCTTCACGAATGCCTGCCAAAGACGCGAACGCCTCCCGGCAGCCTCAGCTGCCGGCGGCGTACACGGAAGAAGACGGGCCCCCGTTCAGCTGGGTGCTGACCGCGAGCCGCAGTTCGTCGATGTCAAAAGGCTTCGTGAAATTCATGATGGCGCCGAGCTCGGTTGCCTGCCGGATGATGTCCAGCTCGCCGTAGGCGGTCATCATGATGACTTTGATGTCCCGGTTGATTTCCTTGATCTGCTTCAGAATCTCCAGACCGTCCATCCCGGGAATCTTCATGTCCAGGAGCACCAGGTCGGGCGAATGCTCGCGAACGATGGCCAGGGCGTCCTTTCCGTTGGCCGCCTGGAACGTCTCATAACCTTCCGCTCCAAACACTTCCGTCAGCAAAATCCGGATACCTGCCTGGTCGTCCACGATAAGCAGTTTTTTCCTGTCCAAACCCATCCCTCCAAAAGGATGTACTCGGCGGCATTTTCTCCGATTCCTGGTTCCCAATGTTTTGTTTTCGAGACTGGAGGGCGGATTCCTTCCGGGATTTAAAAAAATCGCGGACGACCCGGGCAGGGCCGGGCCGGGACCGCCGGCGGGCGGCCCCGAACGGCCTTTATTGCAGCGTACCTTCACGGCGCCGCAAGGCGGCTTTGACAAATTCGCGGAACAAAGGTTGCGGCCGGTTGGGACGCGAGGTGAATTCCGGATGGAATTGGACCGCGAGAAACCACGGGTGATCCGGCAGTTCGATCATCTCCACCAGACGGCCGTCCGGCGAAGTGCCGGAGATGCGCAGACCGGCTTTCTCCAGGCGCTCACGGTATTCGTTGTTGAACTCGTAACGGTGACGGTGCCGTTCCGTTACCAGCTCCGTTCCGTAGCATTTCGCGGCAAGGCTGCCCGGCGCCAGCTTGCACGGATACGAGCCGAGCCGCATCGTGCCGCCCAGATCTTCGATTTCCTTTTGCTCCGGCATGAGGTCGATGACCGGATGCGGCGTATCGGGATTGAATTCCGAGCTGTGGGCGCCTTCCAGGCCCGCCATGTTGCGGGCGAATTCGACGACGGCCAGCTGCATGCCGAGGCAAATGCCGAAGAACGGCAGCCGGTTCTCGCGGGCGTAACGGATGGCGGTAATCTTCCCCTCGATGCCGCGGTCGCCAAAACCGCCGGGCACGAGCAGCCCGTCCGCGCCGTCCAGCAGCTTCGCCACGTTGTCCGGCGTCACGTCCTCGGCGCTGATCCAGCGGATTTTCACTTCCGCGCCCGCGTCGATGCCAGCATGCCCCAGCGCCTCCACGATGCTGAGATAGGCGTCGTGCAGGGAGACGTACTTGCCCACGATGGCGATTTCCGTCGTCCGGCTCAGGGATTTGACGCGCCGCACGAGGGACTCCCATTCCGCCATGTCCGGCGGACCGGCTTCCAGCCCGAGCTGGGCGACGACGTAATCGTCCAGACCCTGCGCGCGGAACATGAGCGGAACCTCGTACAGCGTCGAAGCGTCCCGCGCTTCGATGACCGCGTGGGGTTCAATGTCGCAGAAAAGGGCGATTTTGCGCTTGATGTCATCCGCCAGGGGATGCTCCGTGCGGCACACGATGACGTTGGGCTGGATGCCGATGCTGCGCAGTTCCTTCACGCTGTGCTGGGTCGGCTTCGTCTTGACCTCGCCGGCGGCCTTGATGTAGGGAACGAGGGTCACGTGCACGTAAAGGACGTTGTCGCGGCCGACGTCCGTGCGGATCTGCCGGATCGCCTCGAGAAAGGGCAGGCTTTCGATGTCGCCCACCGTGCCGCCGATTTCTGTAATCACCACGTCGGCGTCGCGGCCCGCCCGGAACACCCGCTCCTTGATCTCGTTGGTGATGTGGGGGATGACCTGCACGGTGCCGCCCAAATATTCGCCGCGCCGTTCCTTGCTGATGACCGCGGAATAGATCTGGCCCGTCGTCACGTTGCTGTTCTGGGTCAGGTTGATGTCGATGAAGCGCTCGTAGTGCCCGAGATCCAGGTCCGTCTCGGCCCCGTCTTCGGTCACGAACACCTCGCCGTGCTGGTACGGGCTCATCGTTCCCGGGTCGACGTTGATGTACGGGTCGAATTTCTGGATGTTGACTTTGAGTCCGCGGCTTTTGAGGAGCCTCCCCAGCGAAGCCGCGGTGATCCCTTTGCCAAGGGAAGATACGACCCCGCCGGTTATGAAAATGTATTTGGTCACGCTGTCGAACCTCCCACCGTCTGTCTTGGGACGCGATGCGGTCCGTCCTTTCCGCGGGAGCCTCCAAACCGGATGGCCGGGCCAACAAAAAAAGCGCCGCCCTGCCGGAAAGCTCCGTCGCCGGAACTCCCCGCCGGGGGCACTCTTTCCTCGTTCCATGGAACCGCGCTCCAACGCGGCTGTAGCCCAAGCATTAGTTTATCCTTTAGCAGGAGGCGGTGTCAAGGGACCGCGGTTCCAATCCTGCGGCACGAATCCCGCGCCGCTTACAGATCCTCGTCATCTTCTTCCGCTTCTTCCTCGTCGAAATCGGCATCCTCCGCGTCCTCGAACTCTTCCGCCAGGCCTTCGTCCTCCAGCTCATCCGGCAGGACGGGCGGTTCGTCGTCCAGCACGACGTCCTCGTCCAGACCGGCGGTTTCCTCGCCTTCGTCGAACAATTCGTCGCGCTCTTCGTCGAACAGGCCGTATCCTTCCTCTTCGTCTTCCGGCAGATACGCGTCTTCTTCTTCCACGTACAGGTCCTCGTCTTCGATGTCGTCCTCTTCATTGATGACCAGCGGATACCGGCCGCCCATCACCTGGTCGTCGGCTTTCTCCACCGGATACCAGCGTTTGAGGCCCCAGACGTTGCCGCCGACGCAGGCGAATCGCCCGTCGATGTTGATTTCGGTATAGAGCTGGGCGATCACCCGGTTGACCTCTTCTTCCGTCAGCCCCCTGATTTTGGCGATTTCCTCCATCAGGTCGCGGTAATACAGCGGCTGGTTCCTGGCTTTCAGCACCTCGAAAGCCAGATCCACCATAGGCATTTCCATGATTTTATCCTTGTCAAGCTTCAGGTTGTAATCCGCCACCTGTGTCCCATCCTCTCGTTTCCGGAAGGCAAACGCGCGCCGGTGCGGGCGAAAAGCCCGGCCATCCGCCGTTTGCTCCGCTTTTGCGTCATTCATTAAACCTTATTTCCGGAAAAATTGCAAGGGTGCGGAAACGCTCCCCGGCCTGCCGTCCCCGCTCCCCGAGTGCCCAAAAAGGCCGGCACGGGGGCAAATTCCCCAATCTCCGGGAGGACAACGCACGTAAGATGGGGAAGCACGCTTTCGGGGGTGGCGCCTTTGAACGCAAGCCGATTTGGCCGATGGCTGCAACAGGCCTTAAGCTGCGGGGAGACCGCCCCTCGTCGGATCCTGCGTTTCCGCAGCGCCGCCGACTACGAGAACTGCCTGCGCGAACTGCGGTCGGCGCAGGGGCGGCACCCCTCCCTCGGCCGGCTCGTTCTTCCCCTGGGCATCATCCGGGGACTGGCCTGTCCGCTGCCCGACGCCGAACTTCCCGCAGCCTTCCGCCACGCGGTGACCTGCGAGGAAGACGCGGTGGTCCGCTGCTTCGCCGCCGGAAACCGCCGCCCGCCCGCCGCGCTGCGGAAACCCCGGAAGACGCGGAAATGGCGGGCCGCTCCGGGCCGCCGAATGCGCCGCCTGCGCGCCGCGCCGCGAAAGGTGCGCCTCGCCCCCAACCATGTGCGGGCGGTGCCGCGGCGGGACGCCGCCGGAGACGACGCGGCGGAACCCGTGAAGGACGGCATCCCGTGGGGCGTCCGCCGCATCCGCGCGCCGGAGGTGTGGAACCGCACCACGGGCTACGGCGTAAAGGTGGGGGTCATCGATACCGGCGTCGATTTCTTCCATCCCGATCTCAGCCATTCGCTCAGACCGGGCGTCAACCTGCTGAACCGCGCCATACTGCCCC
This sequence comes from Paenibacillaceae bacterium, assembly GCA_036563895.1. Lineage (GTDB taxonomy): Bacteria > Bacillota > Bacilli > Paenibacillales > Paenibacillaceae > ZCTH02-B3. The sequence continues at coordinate 1,017 of DATCLN010000108.1, read as the reverse complement.
ATGACGACAACGGCCACGGCACCCACATCACCGGGACGATCGCCGCCGCGAACCGGCTGCGCGGCATGATCGGGGTGGCCCCGCGGGCTTCCGTCTACCCCGTGAAGGCCTTCGACGAAGGCGGCACCGCCTACGTGTCCGACATCGTCCGGGCCATCGACTGGTGCGTCCGCAACCGGATGAACGTCATCAACATGAGCTTCGGCATGGACTGCCGCAGCCCGTCTCTGGAAAGCGCGGTGGCGGGCGCCTGGCGGGCGGGCCTCATGATCGTCGCCTCCGCCGGCAACGACAGCAAGCGGGGCGTGGTGGATTTCCCCGCGCGCAGCGGGCACTCCATCGCCGTGGGCGCCCTGGACCGGCGCGGCCGCGTCGCCTCGTTCACCAACCGGAGCCGGGACATCGACGTCTACGCGCCGGGCGAGCGGATCTATTCCTGCTGGCCCAGGGGCAGACACCGCGAAATGAGCGGCACTTCCATGGCCACTTCCCACGTCACCGGGGCCATCGCGCTGCTCCTTGCCTACCGGCCCGGCCTTACTCCCGCCCAGATCCTGAAAATCGTGCGCACCTCCGCCCGCCCGCTGGCCGGCCGGTACGCGCCGCACTCGGCGGGCATGCTGGACGTGGTGCGCATGCTGGAAACGGCGGACGCCATGTTTTGATCCGACGCCTTGCGATTCGTCACATCCGCTCGGGGGCGGATACCCCGACGAGCCGCAGGCAGTTGGCGATGACGATACGGACCGCAGCCACCAGGAGCAGGCGGGCCCGCGTCTGCGCCGCGTCGTCCGTAAGCACCCGTTCCGCCTTGTAATAGCTGTGGAACAGGGACGCCAGCTCGTACACATACCGGATCAGATGGTGCGGCTCGAAGACGGCGGCGGCGGCCGCCACCGCCTGCGGGAATTCGCCCATCTTGCGCAGCAGGTCGTACTCCGCCTCGGTCGAGAGCGGCGAAAGATCCGTTCCCTCATACGGCGGCAGCTCGATTCCCATCTCCTTCGCCTGCCGGAA
>DATCLN010000107.1:0-12038 GCA_036563895.1 Paenibacillaceae bacterium | reverse complement strand
ATGCTGGTGTGCGGCATCATATCCGCAGGGTTTCTGCCGTATTTTGTCCGCCTTGGAGTCACCCGAAAAGCCTGTTTCATCGGAACCGCCGTCGCTTCCTGCGTGTTGTCGCTGGCGCTGGCGGCGGGATCCGGACTGATTTATCTGGCGGAGCGCATGCTGACCGCCGCGGATATCGCGCTGGACCGGATGTGGCTCGCCGCCGTGATCGCTTTTGCGTTCAATATTTTGCATTATTATGCCATCGGCTGGCTGATCGGCGCCGGATTTTACCGGTACGGAGCGGGAGGGGTGCTGTTTATCGCATTGGCCGTGCCCTTTTCGTTTGCTGCTGAAGCTCTTTGGGATGCGGTGCCGAGGGAATGGCTCCATCTTTCCGAAGCCGTGGAATTTCTGGTGGCCGTCGCCGGATCGTTGCTGCTGCTGGCCATCCTGTTGGGGCTCGTCCGGTTGGTCACGCGAAACGTGCGGGTCCGATTGCAGTGAAACGATCAAACCGTCCCGCGCTTCCGATCACGGCCCGTCGGCCGCTTGGAATGTTTCGGTGGCGACGACGACGGTCACCTTGCCGGTTTTTACGGGAGTTTTGACGACCAATCACCCTGTTTCTCATCGGATCATCCACAAAATCGATGATTTCTGTCTTTATGGGAGTCTCGTCCGGAGACTCCGATTTTGTTTTCCGTTCTCTTTTTTGTTCTTCCGCCTTCTTCATTTCCACGGCCTGGTTGCTCAGCTTCTCCCGGGCGTCCGCAGCCTGGCGTTCCATCCGTTCGGCCAGTTCTTTTTTCTCCGGGGGCAAATGGGCAAAAGGAGACCGGGCGGCGTTCGCGCCAATCGTCGGGGAAGATGGGAGAAAATCTGCCCGGCGCCCCATGGCCGCGGCCGAAACGGCAATCCTCCCCATTTTTGTTCATGGAAAGGGTTTTCCGGTTGCTGTGTCGAACAGATAGGAACCGGCAAACGCCGGGATCCGGCATCACCGGGAGGAGACCAATGGGGCTTCGCTCGCTGTACGACAATCTGCTCATCAAGAACAAGGTGCTGGTCCTTGTTCTGATGATCACGCTCCTTTCGGCCGCTTTCGGCTTCATCGCCTTCCACACGGCGGCGAACGCCTACGAGACGAAGCTGTACGAAGAGGCGGCCGAGGTGCTCCATCTCGCCTCGACGACCATTGACAACGAGCTGAAAAAGATCGAGGACCTTTCGTTTTCCATCATGACCGACAACACCATCCAGGAGCACCTGCGCAAGGTGAAAGCCCAGGAACCCGGCTACGAGCTGTACCAGCGGCGCGCGGATCTGCTCGACCGGCTTGTCACGCTTGCCCAGGATCAGCCGTACATCGCCTCGATCCGGCTCGTGGACGCGACCGGCGTCGAGCTGATCGCCGGCTACATCCCGCGGCAGAAGGAGGACGCGGCGGAGCTGACGCGGCACGCCGAGTTTGCGGCCGGCGGGAACCGGTGGCTGCCGGGCGCGCCGGGCGACGATTTGCTGACGAGCGTGCGGCTCATCCGGAACAAAGAGAATCTGCAGCTCGATCATCTCGGCCTGCTTGTCATCTACGTCAACATGCGGACCCTCATCGACCGGTTCCTCGACCTGTCGGACAACCGGCTGTATTACGTGTTCAAGGACGGCGAACTCCTGCACGCCACCGGTGGCGGTGCGACGCTGACGGATGCGGAGGAACGGTTCGCCGGGACGAAGGGATATGTCATTTTCGAATTCGACGGCCGCAAGCGATTCGCGGCCTGGTACCGTTCGCGGGACGGCGAATTCCTGCACGTCAACATGATCGACTTCGATCAGATCGCCCGCAAGACGGCGGAAATCCGCAGCGGCATGGTCGCGTTCTACGTGGTCATGGGCGTGCTGTTCCTGCTCATCGCCAGCCGGGCGGCGCGCGGCATCACCCGCCCGCTCGAGCGGCTGATCGAGAAGATGAAGCTGGTGCCGAAAAGCGGCTTCGTGCTTCCGGTGACGGAGGAAGACCGGCAGCTCTCCCGCGACGAAACGGGCCAGATCCACCGCCATTTCCGCATCATGATCGAGAAGATCAACGAGCTCATCTCCGAAAACTACGAAAAACAGCTGCTCATCCGCGAGACGGAATACCGCGCGCTCCAGGCCCAGATCAACCCCCACTTCCTCTACAACACCCTCGACACGGTCGCCTGGATGGCGCGCATCAACAAGCAGCGCGACATCTCGCAGCTCGTCGAGTCGCTGGGCCGGCTTCTCCGCGCCATCATCGGCAAGCGGGAGACGCTGGTCAGGCTGTCCGACGAACTTGAGATCCTCTCGCACTACGTGACGATCCAGCGGTTCCGGTTCGGGGACCGGCTGGAATTTCTGCTCACCTGCGACGAGACGCTGAAGAACGCGCTCATTCCGAAGCTGACGATCCAACCGCTCGTCGAGAACGCCGTCGTGCACGCGCTCGAAGCGACGGACGGCGTGTGCACGATCGAAGTCGACATCGTGAAGACCGATTCCGGCATGGAGATCCGTGTGCTGGACGACGGCCCCGGCATCGACGAAGAAGTCGTCGCCGCGGTGAAGGCCGGCACCATGAAGCCGAAGGGATCCGGCATCGGCCTCGCCAACATCGAGGAGCGCCTCCGGCTCCTGTTCGGCGAAAACGCGGACCTGGTCGTGCAGCGCCGCCCGGAAGGCGGCACGGCGGTGACGATCCGGATGCCGGTCCGGCGGAAGGAGGAGAAGGATGTATAGCGTGCTGCTCGTGGACGACGAGCGGATCATCCTCGAGGGGCTGTCCGTCGTCATCGATTGGGAGCGCCACGGCACGACGCTCGCCGGCAAGGCGAAAAACGGCGCCGAGGCCCTCGAGTTGATCCGCGAGAAGAGACCCGACATCGTCATCACCGATTTGAAGATGCCGAACATGAACGGCCTGGAGCTGATCGCCGCCGTGCGGGAGGAGTATCCCGACATCGTGTTCGTCATCCTGTCCGGCTACGACGAATTCGAATACGCGCAGCGGGCGATGCAGTACGGCGTGCGGCACTATCTGCTCAAGCCGTGCGCCGAGCAGGACATCATGGACACGCTGGACAGGGTCGTGGCGGAGCTGCGCGCCGCCGATGAGCGCAGGCGGTACACGCAGGTCATCCGCGACCAGTTCGAGAAAATGAAGCCGCAGCTCAAGGCGCAGCTCCTGAAGGAATTCCTGACGAACAAGACTTACGACCTCAGGGACTGGGAAAGTTGCCGGGCGGTCTTCGGCCTTCCCGGCGGGGATGCGCGGGTCCGGCTCGTCCTTTTCGAGCCGGATGCGGCGGCCAAGCCCGAGTATGAGCAGCTGTTCGCGCTGCAGAACATCGCCTCCGAAATGATCGGCGAATGCACGCCGGTCCACCTCGACGCCGCCATTGGCGAGCGCGTCGCCGTCCTGTGCGACGCCGCGCCCCTCGAACGGCTGATGCCCGTGATCGGCAGCGTGCAGCGGGTCTATCAGGAATACTACGGCATCGAGACGACCGCCGCCGTCAGCGACGAGGCGGACGTCGGCAGCCTCCGGCGGCTGTACAAGGAGACGCTGGAAAGCCTGTCCGGCCGCTTCTACCTTGGGGGCGGCAGCATCATCACGCGGGCGGACACGCCGCAGCCGGCGAACATGCTCGATCTGCCGGACGCCGAGGAGCTGGCGCGGGCCGTTCGCAGCGGCAGCGTGGACGAGGCCGGGGCGCTGTTGGCGGACTGTTTCCGCCGGCTCAAGGACATGCGCCTGGACGTGCAGGTGGCGAAGACGTATCTTGCCGAGCTGTACATGGTGCTCATCCGCCAGGCGCCGCAGGACCGGCTGGCCGGCTATTTCGAGCGGGCGGTGCCGTTCCTCGCCTCCGGGACGCTCGGGCAGATGGAGCGCACCATCCTGGACATCGCGCGGGAGATCGCTTCTTCCTACCACGATGCCAATCTGCAGTACCGGAGCGAGCTCGTCCGCCGCATGATCGCCTGCGTGCAGGAGCGGCTCGGCGACGAGACGCTGACGCTCGGCAAGCTCGCCAGCGAAGTGTTTTTCATGAACGCGGACTACCTCGGCCGGCTGTTCCGCAAGGAGACGGGCGAGCGGTTCTCCAACTACCTGCTCGCCGCGCGCATCGAACGCGCGAAGCAGCTCATTGCCGCCGCCGGCCCGTCCCCGCTTCGGATCGGCGCCATCGCCGAGGCGGTGGGCTTCGGCAACAACCCGCAATATTTCAGCCAGGTGTTCAAGAAGCACACGGGCCTTACCCCTACGGAGTTCAAACGGAAGATGTCGGAATTTTGATGTCCCGGGTCGGAAAATTGAACACGCGGGACGCGCACGCCGGATCGTTTCCGGGAACGGATTGCGGGGTGCCGCAAGCGGAACCCTTTTTCCCCGGAATTTTGAACTAAGGTGATCGGAAGCTTTCGTATCGCCGCCGCGGCGAATCGGATTTAATGGGTGATGAAAACACTTTCAGGTCAGGGGGATTATACGGCGATGAATCGGAGACGAACGTTCACCGTTTTATTTGCGGTGCTGCTTGCGCTGGCGACGGTGCTGTCTGCCTGCGGCGGCGGAAGCAAATCCTCGGATGGCGGCGGATCGAGTTCCCCGGCGGCAAGCCAGCCGGCCGGCAGCGGATCGACCGCCGGTTCCGGCTCGGGCGGCGGAGGCGGCAGCAGCGAAGCGCCGAAGCCGGTCACGCTCAAGGTGCTCTGGTGGGGCGGCCAGACGCGGCATGACAACACGCTGAAGATCATCGAGCTGTATCAGCAGCAGAACCCGCACGTCACGATCGAACCGGAGTTCACCGGCTTCGACGGCTACTGGGAGAAGCTGTCGGCGATGGTCGCGGGCAACAACACGCCCGACGTGCTGCAGATGAACTTCGGCGAATACCTGACCCAATATGCCAAGAACGATGTGCTCGCCGACCTGAATCCGTTCGTCCAAAGCGGCATCATCGACACGAGCAAGCTCGACGCGGGCATCTTGGAATCCGGCGTCGTCGACGGGAAGCTCCTTGGCATTCCGCTCGGCATGAACGCGCTGACGGTCATCTACGATCCCGAGCTGATCGCAAAAGCGGGCGCGAAGGAGCCGGCGCTCGGCTGGACGTGGGACGATTTCAAGGAAATCGCCCGCACGGTGCACAAGAACCTCGGCATCTACGGCTCGCCGACGCTGGAAGCGAACAACATCCTCGAATATTACGCGCGCCAGAACGGCCAGAAGTTCTTCAACGACGAGGGCACCGGCGTCGGATTCGACGACCAGATTTTCATCGACTACTTCAACATGCAGGTGGAACTGATCAAGGAAGGCGTCATGCCGACGCTGGACGTGATGCAGCAGCATTCGGCGCTTGAAGACCAGCTCATCGTGCACGGCAAGGCGCCGTTCGACGTCCGCTGGTCCAACCAGGTGGTCGCCCTGTCGAAGGCGGCGAACCGCCCGCTCAAGCTGACGGTGCTGCCCGGCCCGAACACGGAGAAGGGGCTGTTCCTGAAGCCGTCGATGTTCTTCTCGGTGGCGAAGAACTCCAAGAACGCCGAAGAGGCGGCGAAGTTCATCAACTTCTTCGTCAACACCCTCGAAGTCGAAGAGATCCAGAAAGGCGAGCGCGGCGTGCCGATCAACTCGGACATCCGCGAAGCGGTCTCGCAGCAGCTGGACGAAGTGCAGAAAAACATGTTCGAATACATCGACCTGGCGGCGGCCAACAGCAGCCCGATCGACACGAACTATCCGCCGGGTTCCGCGGAAGTGCTGAGCCTGCTCGGCAACGACATCGAGGACCGGATTTTGTTCTCCGAGATGACGCCCGAAGAAGGCGCGAAGAAATTCCGCGAACAGACGGCGGAGATTCTGGCCCGCAAGCGGTAACATTTGCGGCCGGTCCGGAGGCGGCGCGAAGAGGCTTGCGCCGCGGCCGGACCGGCTTTTTTCAATCGGAAACTTCGGGGAAAGGGCGGAGATGCCGGTGGCAATGGAACACGCGGCGCCCGCGGCGGGAACCTCTTTTCGTGCAAGGCGGAGGAAACGCAAGACGGGCGGCTATCGCAACTTGACGGGGTACGCATTCATCTCGCCGTTCCTCATCGGGTTCTTCGGGCTGACCATCATCCCGATCGTGATGACGCTGTACCTGTCGTTCACCGACTACAACATGCTCCGGCCGCCGGAATGGATCGGGCTGGAGAATTACGAGCGGATGTTCACGAAGGACGAGAAATTCTGGCACGCGCTGCGCGTCACCTTTTTCTATACATTCACGGCGGTGCCGTTCCGGCTGATCGTCGCCCTCGCCATCGCGATGCTGCTGGCGAAGATTATCCGGGGCGCCGGCTTCTACCGGACGGTGCTCTATCTGCCCTCGATCATCGGCGGCAGCGTGGCCGTCGCCGTCATGTGGCGCCAGCTGTTCGGCCTGGACGGCGCGATCAACACGATCCTGAGATGGATCGGGCTGCCGGGGGTGTCCTGGCTCGGCGATCCGAAGTACGCGATCTGGACGCTCATTTTGCTCTATGGCTGGCAGTTTGGTTCGTCGATGCTCATTTTCCTCGCCGGGCTCAAAAACATCCCGCACGAATACTACGAAGCGGCGAGCGTGGACGGAGCGGGGAAAGTCCAGATGTTTTTCCGCATTACGATTCCCCTGCTCACGCCGGTGATCCTGTTCAACGTGGTCATCCAGCTCATCAACGGATTCCTGGCGTTCACGCCGGCGTATGTCATTTTCGGCGACGGTCGGCCGCTCGGGGCGACGCTGATGTACGTGCTGTATCTGTTCCAGAACGCGTTCGAGTTCTACGACATGGGTTACGCGGCGGGCATGGCGTGGGTGCTGCTCGTCATCGTCGGGGTGCTGACGGCGCTCATTTTCAAAAGTTCGGAGTACTGGGTGCACTATGAAACGAAGGGGGGCCGCTGACAATGGGAGTTCGGCGCATTCCCTTCTTCTCGCATGCCATCCTGATCGTGCTGACCGTGTTCATGCTGTATCCGATCGCCTGGATGGTCGCCAGTTCGTTCAAGGAAAGCTCGACCGTCTTCGTGGACGCGGCTTCCCTCGTTCCGAACCAGTGGAACTTCGACAACTACGTGAGCGGCTGGAAAGGGGTCGCCGGCGTCACGTTCACCACGTTCTTCGCCAACACGTTTCTGGTCGTCGGCATCGCGACGGTCGGCAGCGTGCTGTCGTCGGCGGTCATCGCCTACGGGTTCTCCCGCATAAGATTCCGCGGGCGGAACCTGTGGTTTGTCTGCATGATGCTGACGATGCTCCTGCCGTACGAGATCGTCATGGTGCCGCAGTACATCATGTTCAACCAGTTCGGGTGGATCAATACGTATCTGCCGCTCATCGTCCCGACGTTCTTCGGCACGCCGTTTTTCGTTTTCCTGATGATGCAGTTCATCCGGTCGATCCCGTACGATCTGGACGAAGCGGCGGAGATCGACGGCTGCAACAAGTTCATGACGTTTGTGCGCATCATCATGCCGCTCATTCTGCCGGCGATGATGACGTGCGTCATCTTCTCGTTCTATTGGCGGTGGGACGATTTTCTCGCGCCGCTGCTCTACCTGAACAAAGTGTCGCTCTATACGGTGTCGCTGGCGATCAAGATGTTCTCCGACCCCGACAACGTGACGGACTGGGGCGCCTTGTTCGCGATGTCGACGCTGAGTCTCATCCCGGTGGTCGCGGTGTTTTTCACGTTCCAGCGGTATATCGTGGAAGGCATTCACACGAGCGGATTGAAAGGATAGGAGGGGCTTTAAGGGATGACGATGGCATCTGCCGGAGAGCGGGAAGCGTTGCGGACGCCGGTCGAATGGGCGAAGGCGGCGTGCGACGCGGTGATGGCCGCATTTGCGCCGGAGGAGCTCCCGCCCGCGGGAAAATGGCACTATCACCAGGGCGTGTTTCTCACGGGCGCGCTGCAGGTGTGGGAGCGGACGGGGGACCGGCGGTATTTCGACTACGCGAAAAGGTACGTCGACCATCTGGTTGACGAGCTGGGCAATGTGGTCGTCGCGAAGGGCGAGCTTGATGCCATCCAGGCAGGGCTCTTGCTGTTTGTCCTCGAGGACGAAACCGGGGATCCGCGCTACCGGAAGGCGGCGCGGAAGCTCCGCGCCCTGTTCGGGACGTTCAACCGGACGCGCGAAGGCGGCTTCTGGCACAAGGACCACTACCCGTACCAGATGTGGCTGGACGGTCTGTACATGGGCGGCGTGTTCGCGGCGAGGTATGCCCGCCGGTACGGCGAGCCGGAGCTGGTGGACATGGTGCTCCATCAGGAGCGGCTGATGCGGCAGGGCACGCTGCGCCCGGACGGGCTGCTCGTCCATGCCTGGGACGAGAGCCGGCGCGCGCCGTGGGCCGATCCGGCGACCGGGAAGGCGCCGGAAGTGTGGGGCCGCGCGGTCGGCTGGTACGGCGTCGCGCTGGCGGAGATCCGCGCGGCGCTGCCGGAGGGTCATCCGGCGCGCCGTGATCTGGCGGCGAAGCTCGGCGCTCTGGCCGAAGCGCTGGTCCGCCATCAGGATGCGAGGAGCGGCCTGTGGTACCAGGTGGTCGACAAGGGCGACCGGCCGGACAACTGGCTTGAACTTTCGTGCAGCAGCCTGTTCGTGTACATCATCGCGGAGGCCGTCCGGGCCGGCGCGGCGGACCCGGCGCTGCTGGAGGCGGCGCGGCGCGGATTCGCCGGGATCACGGCGCGGACCGAACGGGACGCGGAAGGCCGGCTCGTCCTGCCGGACATCTGCGTCGGCACCGGCGTCGGCGATTACGCCCACTATATCGCGCGGCCGAGGAGCCGCAACGACCTGCACGGCGTCGGCGCCTTCGTCTGGGCGTGCATGGCGATGGAGCGGGTTGCGTCAGGAGAATAATTTTTTCTCGGCAAGACATGGGGTGACTTTGGACGATAGTGGGATTTCAAGTGAAACAGACCGCTTCCTTGGATTCGGGGCGGTCTGTTTCTGTTTGTAGGACGTCAGCTTATTAATCCATATACCACCATGATAGGAGGCTGTAATATACCATATCAACAAATAAAATTTAGTACGTTTGAGAGTTTATAGGATGATACTCATTAGTTAAAATGGATTGTTTTTGTTAGTGAGAATTAGCTAATAATTGTATATACCACAAAAGAACCGATCGGTAAGACCCAGACCAAAGGGAGGCAGTTCCACAACCAGGCAGCGGTCCATCTCCTTCGGAAATAGTACACCCAACTGACGATGGCTCCGGCGAGAAGACCGATCGGATACATCCAAATGAGCAAAAATAGGATGAACAGCCACTGGTTTTCGGCCGCTCCGGGGCTGTCAAACATCATGGCGGAGATCATGGCGAAATATAACCAGAACGGGCCAAAAAGCACGTAGATGCACTGCATCGCCACCAGAGCGATCAGTGTCTTTTTGTTGTTCAATGTCAGTCCTCCCCACTGTTAACCATACACCATTTCGGTGTTTTTTCTTCGAATTCCTCCAACCGTCTCCGTGGGGTATTGATTTTAACGTAACGTCAACATTTATAATGAAGCCGGCGCCAAAGAAATCCACCGGAAGGAGATGGCCCGGGCCCATGTACACGATCGGACAGTTCGCCAGGAAGACGGGCGTGACGACGCGCACCTTGCGGTTCTACGACAAGAAGGGGCTGCTCAAGCCTTCATACCTTTCGGAGTCGGGCAGGAGGTTTTACACGGACAAGGATCTGTTAACGCTGCAAAATATTTTGGTGTTTAAATATTTAGGGTATTCGCTGGACGAAATCCGGACCATGCTGCGTTCGGACGCCGGGCAAGATTTTCGCGCCTCGTTGAAGCGGCAGCACCAGGAGATGCTGCAGGAGAAAAAGCGCATCGAGAAGGTGCTGGAGACGCTGGAAACCGCCCTTGCGCTGGCGGAGCAGCGGGATTCGATCGATCCGGAAATCTTCCTGTCCGTGATTCACAATCTGGTCAAGGAAGACGAGCAGAAGGCGTTTCTGAAGTCGCTCCTGCCGGAAGAACTGGTGGACGAGCTGTTCGAGACGAGCCGGGAGGATTTGCTGAAGCATGGGGGACGTTTTCTTGAAGTGCTCGGCAAGCTCAAGGATGCGTGCCGGAGGCGGTTGCCGGATGAGGAAATGCTGCCGGTACTAAGGGAATTGGTCGGCATGCTGCCGAAAGATCTGATGGACAGGCTGACGGAGCAATCCGGGCAGTTGGAGGAACTGGAGTTCGACGACGCGCTGTTCCCGCTTCCGCTGACGAAGGAGGAGGAACAGTGGCTGGCGGAAGTGATCGAGAGGGTCAGGGACAGGCTGTGAGGTTGTGAGGATATGAGAATGGGAACGGGAGGAAACCATATGGAAAAAGCCATTGTCGGACCGGCCAAGCTGTTTCGGCTCATTTGGGATGCGCGCCCGCCGAAGGCGATGATCGCGTCGGCGGTGTTGCTCGGCGTATTGGAGGCGGCGAGCGGCCTGGCGGTGCCGCTGCTCACCATGACGGCGGTTAACTCGTTTGCGGCGGGCGGTTTTTCCTACACCACGCTGCTGCTGGTCGCGTTGGCGCTCATCGGGCAGGCGGCCCTGGGCGGGCTGGCCTATTATCTGATGTCGGTCATCGGCGGGAAAATCGTCGCGGCCATTCGCGAGCGGGTGTGGAACCATGTGCTGCGGCTGAAGATCGATTACTTCGACGCGCACGAGTCCGGCGAGACAATGAGCCGCATCACACAGGACACCAATGTGGTGAGGAGCCTTATCACCAATCACCTGATCATGTTCTTCACCGGGCTGCTTTCCATCATCGGCGCCGTCGTCATGCTGCTGTGGATCGACTGGAAAATGACGCTGGTGATCATGCTCGCGGCGGCGCTGGCGGTGGGCGTGATGCTGCCGATCGGCAATAAGATGCAGGCAATCTCGCTGGCCCACCAGGACGAGCTGGCGAAGTTTTCCGGCAATCTGGGCCGGGTGCTGACCAACATTCGCCTCGTGAAGGCGTATCAGGCCGAGGAGACGGAACTTGTGACCGGACGTGACCAAATCCGCAACCTGTACCGGTTCGGGCTGCGGGAAGCCCGGATTCTGTCGACGCTCTCTCCGCTCATGACGCTGGTCATCTCGCTTGTGCTGATCCTGCTGTTTGGCTACGGCGGCGCGCAGGTCGCCTCCGGTGCCCTGACCACCGGAGCCTTGGTTGCCATCATGTTTTATATGGTGCAGATCGTTTTTCCGTTCACGCAGATGGCGACGTTCTTTACGGAACTGCAGAAAGCGGTCGGCGCGACGGAGCGGCTCTGGGAGATTCTGGAGACGCCGACGGAGATAGAACCGGCGACCGCGGAGGCCGCGGAACGCGAAGGCGCGCGGGCGGCCGGAGCACGCCTGGCGGCGGGTACTGGCGATGCGGAAGAGCTGCCGGCGCAGGGCGACATTGAGTTTGACCACGTGAGTTTCCGTTACGGCAAAAAGCCCGTGTTCGAATCGCTGAACCTGCACATTCCGGGCGGGAAGACGACGGCGCTGGTCGGCGCCAGCGGCGCCGGGAAAACAACCATCTTTTCCCTGCTGGAGAGGTTCTATGAACCGGACGGGGGCACGATCCGGTATGCCGGGCGGCCCATCCAGGCGATTCCGCTCGGGAAGTGGCGGCGGCTATTCGGCTATGTCCAACAGGAAAGCTCGGTGGTGAGCGGCACGATCCGCGACAATGTGAAGTACGGCAATCCCGACGCGACGGATGAAGAGATCATCGAGGCGCTGAAAAAGGCGAACGCCTGGGAATTCGTCAGCAGGCTGGAGCGCGGGCTGGACACGGACGTGGGCGAAGCGGGCGTGAAGCTGTCGGGCGGACAGCGCCAGCGCATCGCCATCGCCAGGGCGCTGTTGCGGGATCCGGCGGTGCTGCTTCTGGACGAAGCGACATCGAACCTGGACAACGAATCCGAGGCGCTGGTGCAAGACGCCCTGCAGAAAGCCATGCAAGGCCGCACGACGATCATCATCGCGCACCGG
>DATCLN010000106.1:0-2237 GCA_036563895.1 Paenibacillaceae bacterium | reverse complement strand
CCACTGAATCCCCTGTTGAGAGATGAGAAGGGACGCGGCGATGGGAACGGTTTGCGTGCGGGAGCTCGTAAACACGGAAGCAAAAGCGAAATCGTTCCACGCGAACATCAGGCACAGCACGCCCGTGGCCACCACGCCCGGCGCCGCCGTGGGCAGCGCGACCCGCCAGAACGCCTGGAACTTGCTGCAGCCGTCGATCATCGCCGCTTCTTCCAGATCCGCCGGCACATCCCGGAAAAACGTGAACATCAGCCACAGCGCGAACGGCAGATTGAAGGTGGCGTAGGCGAACACCATGCCGGGGACGGTGCCGATCAGGCCGAGTTCGGCGAACATGAGGTACAGCGGCAGGATGACCGCCGGGATCGGCGCCATGCGCGTGCTGATGATCCAGAACGTGATGTCCTTTTCCCGCCGGAAGTTGCCCCGGGCCAGGGCGAAGCCGCCCATGACGCCCAGGACGAGGGATACGACGGTGGTCAGCAGCGAAATGGTCAGACTGTTGCGCAAAAACGAGACGAAGTTGCCGTCTCCGATGAACATGTGGCGGTAAACGGCGAAGGTCGGCTGGAAAAAAAGCTTCGGCGGCATGGAAAACATGTTGACCTGCGTCTTGACCGAGGACATGGCCATCCAGGCGACGGGAAGCAGCGCCCAGATGAGCCCCGCGGCGGCCAGGACGTACAAGACAGCGGTCGAAATTCTTCGCTGAAGCGTCACCCGTCAGGCCTCCCCGCCGCGAAAGACGCGGATGAAGAATCGTCCCAGCAGGATGGTGACCAGCAGCATGGTCAGGCCCAGGCTGGCGGCCATCCCCATGTCCTGGAACCGGAACGCCACCTGCATGAGGTAATAGCCGATGATCTTGGTCGAATCGGCCGGTCCGCCTTCCGTCGTAATCGTGATGACGTCGATGTACCGCAGGATGTCCATCGACCGGACCAGCAGGGCGACCAGGATGACGCGGCGGGCCATGGGCAGCAGCAGATGGCGGATTTTTTGCAGGGCGCCTGCCCCGTCCACTTCCGCCGCTTCCAGCGGTTCCTGGGGAATCGTCTGCAGGCCGGCCAGTACGATGATGGTGATGAGCGGCGTCCATTCCCAGACGTCCATCAGAATGACGGCGGGCATGGCGAAGCGCGGATCGCCCAGCACCAACAGGTCCAGGCCGAGCAGCTGGAGGAACCAGTTATACAGCCCGTACGTGGGGTCCAGGAGAAACCGCCAGAGCAACCCCGCCACCACGGGCGCCACAAACAGCGGCAGCATCCACAGCGTGAGCAGCAGGTTCCGGGCCTTGGGGATGTGATAAAGCAAAAGCGCCATCCCCACGCCCAGCACGAGCTCCAGCGCCAGGCCGCCCCCGGCGTAGACGGCCGTCCGGCCCCACGACGCCCAGAACGTGTCGGAGCGCAAAAGCCGCATCCAGTTGTCCAATCCCGCAAATTCCGGTTCGTGCACGGAAAGGCGGTAATCCATGAAGCTGGCGTAAATGAGAAAAACGAAGGGAAACACGCTGATGACGGCCAGGGCGATCATCGACGGAAGCAGCATCCAGCATTCCGTCCGGTTGCGCTTCCGCTTTCCCGCTTGCGCCCGTGTGAACATTCCCCGGACCTCCTTATCCCGATGCCGTTTCAGGCGCGACGGCCGCGGGCTGCGCCCGCCGGCGCGGCAAGCGGGCTCCGGATTCCGGCGGCCCGCCTGCCGTGCGGCGCTTCAGTTGTTCCCGGTGAGCTCGTCGCTTTTTTTGGCAATGGCTCTCATCGTTTCTTCCGGGGACTGTCTGTCCGCCAGCATCTTGGAAAGCTCCGTGTAGATGATGGTGTCGATCTGCGGCCACTGCGGAATTTTCGGCCGCATGTACACGTACCCGGGTTCCCAGGCCTGCAGCACGGCTTTCATCGGCAAGAGGTTCGGCATTCTCCGGGACTCCTCGGTCCCGGGTTCCATGCCCCGCTTGACGTCGGGAAGTTCGTACACCGAGTAGCGCGTCGGCGTCGAACCGACTTCCAGCAGCTTGTATTGCGTCTGGGGCGCCGTGGCCCAGACCAGGAACAGCCAGGCCGCCTTCTGCACGTTCTCCGGCGCGTATTTGTTGATGCCGATGCCGGTCCCGCCATACATGTTGCCGCGTCCCTTCGGCCCTTTCGGTAGCACGGTCCAGGCGACTTTGCCCACTACTTTCGAAGACTGCGGGTTTTCAAACAGCGAGGAAAACTCGTGCCATTCCGGGA
>DATCLN010000105.1:0-12320 GCA_036563895.1 Paenibacillaceae bacterium | reverse complement strand
CGGTCCATCAGCTCCGGTCCCAGGATGCCTTCCGGAAAACCGGGGAAATTTTCCACGTCGGTGGTGGTTGTCAGCTGCCCGCCCGGTTCGGGTCCTTCAATGACCAACGGATTCACGTTGGCCCGCGCCAGGTAGATGGCGGCCGTCAGACCGGCGGGGCCCGTGCCGATGATGATCGTCTTTTCCATGAGATTCACCTTCCCCGTATCCGCCGTTTGCGTCCGCCGCCTACAGCAGCGGAAATCCGTCGTCTTCCGGCCGCGCCGGGTTCGGCCAAAACACGCCCTTCGTCCATTTCAGTTTTTCCCGAATGCCGCAGGCTTCATCGATGCGGTTGACGCAGCGGCTGAGGCTGGCCAGGGAAACGCCGTATCGTTCCGCCAGCTCGGGGTAGGCCACCGGTTTGCGGTGCATCCGGGCCACCCAGTATTCCAGCGCCGCCGCCCAGGCGGCCGGTCTGCTCACCTTGGGCACCTGCGGGTAGACCCGCGCCAGAAAATCCACCCAAAGCGTCATCATGTCGTGCTGTTCCACCATGTCATAGCGGTCCGCCATGCCTGCCAGGGCCCGGTCCAGCACGTTTTGCCAGGCGTTGTCCCAGAACGGCAGCCGCGGCGGCCGTCGCCTGCTTTCCAGGGTCAGCACGCGTCCGGAGAACATCACCTGCAGCTTGTCCTCCACCCCGATCGAACGCAGCACCAGCACGGCGACCCGCTTCAGATCGTTGTCTTCCGCGGGGTCGAGGAGAAACGCCTTGAGCGCTTCCACCACTTCCTCGTCCGCCGCCAGGCCCAGCGCCTGGATCACCTGGCTCTTCGTCCGCCGGTCGCCGCTGCGGAGCGCCCAGAAAAGGGACGAACGGACAAGGGGATCTTCGCGGATCGCCCGGGACATCTGCGCGGGATCCCGTTCCCACCGCCGAAACTGTTCTTCGACGGGCATGTGGTAGTGGTAGTGGGCCGGCGGCGGTTCCCGGCCGGCGCGCATGTCCTCCAGTTTGCCCAGATAATAGGCGGGAACCGGCGAACCGGGATCCAGCCGACGCGCGGCACGCCAGTGCTTCTCCGCCTCGTCGAAGTCGCCGGCGTTGGCGGCGGCGACGGCGGCGAAGTGGAGCAGGCTCGGTTCCTCGGCCAGCTCTCCGTGCCTGAGCAGCCGCCCGAACAGGCGGTGCGCTTCCCCGTGCTCGCCGACGATCCCCAGGGTCGTGGCCAGCTTGAGGGTATGCTCGGGGTGGATCGGCACGATGCGCTTCAGCCGTTCCGCAAGCTCCGCCAGGTCCGCCTCCCGTCCCTTGTGGCGGCAGAAAATCGCCAGATTGCACAGCGCGTGCAGGTTGCCGGGGTCCGTCTCCAGCACCTGCGACGTGAGCTGCATCGATTTTTCCAGGTACCCCATATAGTAATATGCCAAGGCGAGGTTGTTGCGGGCCGCGGAAAAATCGGGCTGCCGCTCGAGAATTTCTTCCAGCAGGCGGGCCGCTTCCCAAAAACGCCCCGCCTCCAGCAGCCCGCGCGCCTTGTCGTGGGCGAACAGGTGCTCCCGGCATTTGATGGTGCTGATGCGCAGCGGCCGGTTCAGCTCGTAATGCAGGAGCTCCAGCAGCTCATCCGCCTCTTCCAGATAATGCCCGTGCGGATCGGTCTCCAGATAGCGGATGAGGGCCTCCTCCGCATCTTCGTACCGCTCCATGTTGGCGTAGTTGTTGGCCAGATAGTAGTAGCACTCCGTCATCCCCGGGTCGATGCGCTCGAGAATGACGCGGAGAATCGAATTGGACTCCTCGTACCGCCCCATTTCCGAGAGAATGCCGGCCATGTTGCAGTGGTTCACCGGATTGTCCGGCTCAAACTCGACCGCCCGGCGGAAGTACTTCAGCGCCTTGTCGTAGCGGCAGCGGTCCAGCGACTGGACGGCGCGTTCAAAGAAAAAAGACGCGTCCAGCCGAATCGGAATGACGTTCGTCTGCCGATCGTCGGCCGTACGTGTCCTTCGCTGGCTCATTGGCTGGGCACCTCCCCGGGGGAATGGCACGGGAATTGCGCTATGGCATCCACATGGATTATAACACAGCCGCACGCCGCGCGAAACCAACCTGAAGGAGGCAGCCAAATCCGGAAATTCGTTCCTTCAGATGCCTTTGTTGCGAAACAGGGTGCTGATGGAGCCGCCTTCCGTGATGATGCGGATCGCCTCCGCCAGCAAGGGAGCCACGGTCAGCACCCTGAGCTTGGATACGCCGTTCTCCGGAATCCGGATGGAATCCGTGACGACAATCTCCTCGATGGCGGGATGGTCGAGCTTCCGGAGGGCGCCGCCGGAGAAAATCCCGTGGGTCGCGCACACCACCGCGCTTTCCGCGCCCCGCTCCCTGAGTCCCTCCACCGCCTGGAGGATGGTGGTGCCCGTGTCGATCATGTCTTCGATGATGATCGGCGTCCGGCCTTCCACTTCCCCGATGATGTGGGTGACCACCGATTGGTTGTGGGCCGGCCGCTTCTTGATCATGACCGCGAAGGGCGCGTCCAGCTGGCTGGCCAGATTCTCCGCCGTGGACACCCGCCCCGCGTCCGGCGACACCACCACGGGCCGCTTGATCCTTTTGGATTTAAGGTACTCGCAAATGAGGTCCAGGGCGGTAAGGTGATCCACCGGAATATTGAAAAATCCTTGAATGGCGGGCGCGTGCAGGTCGAGGGTCACCACCCGGCCGGCGCCGGCCGTGGTGAGCACGTCGGCGACCAGCTTCGCGGTGATCGGCTCCCGCGGCGCCGCCTTCCGCTCCTGGCGGGAGTAGCCGTAATAGGGCATCACCACGTTGACCGTCCGCGCGGAGGCCCGCTTGGCCGCGTCGATCATGATCAAGAGTTCCACGAAATGGTCGTTGACGGGATGGGAGAGCGACTGGACCAGGAACACGTCGCAGTTGCGGACGCTTTCCTCGTAATGCACGTAGATTTCGCCGCTCCTGAAGCGGGACAGCTTGATCCTGCCCAGGGGAACGCCGAGATGGTCGGCGATCCTGGCGGCCAGCTCCGGGTTGGAGGATCCCGGGAAAATCCGCAGCCCTTTGCCTCCGTGCATGTGCGCACCCCTTCTCCGGAACCGGCGGTCCCTACGCCTGCGCTGAAACGGCGTGCGGACCGGAAGGCCGGTTCCCCTCGGTCCGATATGCTTTGCTTGCGCCCCGCTCCGGCCGGCCCGCTGCCGCGTCGCTCATCGGTCTTGACGCTCGCCGTCCGGCTCACGCTCACCGGTCTTCCGGAGGCGTCTGTTCCGCCCGCTTTTTCCCCGGCCGGTCCGACGGCTGGGGGCGGTCCGACGCGGCGGGGCCGTGCCGGCGGTCGAGCTCGCCCAGCACCTCGTCAAGGGACAGGCCCCTTTCGCGCATCAGCACCATCAGATGATACAAAAGATCGGCCGTTTCGCTCCTGAGTTCCGCGGTGCCCGGATTCTTGGCGGCGATGATCACTTCGGACGTCTCTTCGCCCACTTTTTTCAGAATCTTGTCCAGGCCTTTTTCAAAAAGGTAGGTGGTGTACGACCCTTCGGGGCGTTCCATGTGGCGCCTGGCGATGATTTCTTCCAGGCGGCCGAGAGGGGCGTAGCGATCGGGCACCGTTTCCGCTTTGGCCATGCCGTCCGCCGCCGCGGTGCGCCCGCCCTCCGTCCCGCCAGGTCCGGGCCGCGCGCCTTCCGTTCCGTCCGCTTCGGAACGCGTAACTTCCGCCCCGTCTCCCTCCGCCGCAACCGGACGGGTAAAGCAGCTGTACGTTCCGGTGTGGCAAGCCGGGCCGTTTGGCCGCACCCGCACCAACAGCGCGTCGCCGTCGCAGTCGTAGCGGATGGACACGATGCGCTGGGTGTTGCCCGATGTGGCGCCCTTGTGCCACAGCTCCCCGCGGGACCGGCTCCAGAACCAGGTTTCCCCGGTTTCCAGCGACCTCCGCAGCGCTTCCTCGTTCATGTAGGCCAGCATCAGCACTTCCTTGCTGAGATCGTCCTGCACGATGGCGGGCACAAGGCCCCGCTCGTCCCAGCGGATGGCGGAAAGCGCCCCGGTCTCCGGCCGACCGGACCCGTTCATCGCACGCTCACTCCTTCGGCGCGCAGCGCTTCCTTCACTTCGCGGATGGACACTTCCCGGTAGTGGAAAATGCTGGCCGCCAGGGCCGCGTCGGCATGCCCTTCGATGAACACGTCGATGAAATGCTGCACGGTTCCGGCGCCGCCCGAGGCGATGACCGGAATGCCCACGGCGTCGGAAACGGCGCGGGTCAGGGCGATGTCGAAGCCGTCCTTCGTGCCGTCGGCGTCCATGCTCGTGAGCAGGATCTCGCCGGCGCCCAGCTCCTCGCCCCTTTTCGCCCACTCCAGCACCCGCATGCCCGTCGGGTTGCGGCCGCCGTGCGTATAGACTTCCCAGTCGTTCCATTCCGGATTGTATTTCGCGTCAATGGCCAGCACGATGCACTGCGCCCCGAACACGCGGGAGCCTTCGCTGATCAGCGAGGGGTTCAGCACCGCCGCGGTGTTGATGCTGATCTTGTCCGCGCCGGCGCGAAGCAGCCGTTTCATGTCTTCCACGGAGGAGATGCCTCCGCCCACCGTAAACGGGATGTGGACTTCCTCCGCCGTCCGCCGCACCACGTCCACCATGGTGCCCCGGCCTTCCACCGAGGCGGAGATGTCGAGAAACACCAGCTCGTCGGCGCCTTCCCGGTCATAAAGGGCAGCCAGCTCCACCGGGTCGCCCGCGTCGCGCAGCTGCACGAAATTGACCCCTTTCACCACGCGGCCGTCCTTGACGTCAAGACAGGGGATGATCCGTTTCGCCAGCATCGGCATCCTCCTTTTCCCGCAGGTTTCCGAGTTCCCCCAGGGCGTCGGCCAGCCGGATGTTGCCCGTGTACAGGGCCTTGCCGACGATGGCGCCGCCCACGCCGTCCCGCCGGTGCGCCGCGAGCCGGAGCAAATCGCCGGTTTCCCGCACGCCGCCGGAAGCGATCACGGTGCGTCCCGACGCCCTCGCCAGGCGCAAGATGGCGTCCACGTTCGGGCCGCCCAGCGTGCCGTCCCGGGAGATGTCCGTAAAGATGAAAGTGGCTGCGCCTTCCGCCGCCAGCGCGGCCGCCAGCTCTTCCGCCCGCACTTCGGAGGTCTCCAGCCATCCGCGCGTGGCCACCCGCCCGTCCCGGGCGTCGATGCCGATGGCGATCCGCTCGCCGAATTTCTCCAGCATGCGCACGACGAAGGCCCGGTCCTCGATGGCCGCGGTGCCGAGGATGACCCGCGCGGCGCCGAGCCCGACGAGCCGCTCCACATCTTCCTCCCGGCGAAGTCCCCCTCCCGTCTGCACGGGGATGCGCACCGCCGCTGCAATCCGGCCGATGAGTCCGGCGTTCACCGGACGGCCTTCCTTTGCGCCGTCCAGGTCCACCACATGGAGCCAGCGCGCGCCCTGCGCTTCCCACTCCCGCGCCACGGCCACCGGGTCGTCGTGATACACCGTCTCCTGTCCGTAATCGCCCTGAAAAAGCCTCACGCACTTCCCGCCGCGAATGTCGATGGCGGGGTAGATGACAAAATCGCTCACGAAGTCCTCCCGTATGAACCGACGGTCAGCGCGGCAAAGCGCTCCAGAATCGCCATGCCGAGCGTTCCGCTTTTTTCCGGATGGAATTGCATGCCGTACAGATTCCCGCGGCCGACGATGGCCGCGACCGGGCCGCCGTAGTCGGTGACGGCGATCAGGTCGCCCGGCTCTTCCGGCAACACACGATAGGAATGCACGAAATAGACGTGGCCGGGCCGCATGCCCTCCAGCAGGGGATCCGGCCGGACAAACTTCAGTTCGTTCCAGCCCATGTGCGGCACCTTGCGGTCGCCCGGAAACCGGACCACCCGGCCGGGAAGGAGGTCAAGCCCCCGATGCGGCCCGTACTCTTCGCTTTCCGTAAAAAGCAGCTGCATGCCCAGGCAAATGCCGAGGAGCGGACGTCCCGACGCATGGAACCGCCGGACCGTTTCGTCCAGTCCGCTCTCCCGCAGATTGCGCATGGCGTCGCCGAAGGCGCCCACGCCGGGCAGAATGGCCCCATCCGCACGCAGGATCGTCTCCGGCGACGAGGTGACGACAGCCTCGTGCCCGAGCCGCTCCACCGCCTTGCTGACGCTGTGCAGATTCCCCATGCCGTAGTCGATGATGGCGATCACCCGGTCAGAGCACTCCCTTCGTGGACGGAACGCCCTTGACGCGCGGGTCAAGGGACGTCGCCTCGTCCAGCGCCCGGCCGAGGGCCTTGAACACCGCCTCGATCATGTGGTGCGCGTTGCTGCCGTAATGGACGATGACGTGCAGCGTGATGCGCGCCTCCAGCGCCAGCTTCCACAGGAATTCGCGCACCAGCTCCACGTCGAACGAACCCACTTTTCCGGCCGGCAAATCGGCGCGCATCTCCAGGTGGGGCCGGTTGCTCACGTCAATGACCACCTGGGCGAGCGCCTCGTCCATCGGCACGAAGGCGTTCCCGTACCGCCGGATGCCGGCCTTGTCTCCCAGGGCGGCGCGAATCGCCTGGCCGAGGCAGATGCCGATGTCCTCCGTCGTGTGGTGGTCGTCGACTTCCACGTCGCCGCGGGCCTTGACGCGCAAATCGAAATGCCCGTGCCGCGCGAACAGCTCCAGCATGTGGCCGAGAAACGGCACCCCGGTGTCGACGGCCACGTCGCCGGTGCCGTCCAGGCCGAACGTCAGCCGGACGTCGGTCTCGTTCGTCTTGCGGACGATTTCGGCGCGCCGCTCACCGAGAAACTTCACCCCGGCCGCCGCCAGGTCCGCCGGGCCGGACGCGCTGCGGGCTCCCGCGGAAGAGGCGGCTTTTCTTCGTTCCTGTCCAGGACCGGACTGTCCGGTTCCATTGCCGCTCGTCACGTTCAATCCCCGCTTTCCATGCGAATTTCCACGGCCCGCGCGTGGGCTTCAAGGCCCTCCCGGCGGGCCAGCGTCGCGATGGCCGCGGCGTCCCGCCGCAAGGCCTCGCGGCTGTATTGGATCAGGCTCGTTTTCTTCACAAAATCGTCCACGCTGAGCGGCGAGGAGAACCTCGCGGTTCCGCCCGTGGGCAAAATGTGGTTCGGACCGGCGAAATAGTCGCCCACCGGCTCCGTGCTCCACGCGCCGAGAAAGATCGCTCCCGCGTTCTCGATCAGGGCCGCGGTCTCCATTGGCTCCTGTGTCATGATCTCCAGATGCTCGGGCGCCAGGCGGTTAACCACCTCCGCGCCTTTCTCCAGGCTGTCCACGAGCAGGATGGCGCCGCGGCTTTCCAGGGACGTAAGCGCGATGCTTTCCCGCGGCAAGGCCGCCAGCTGCCGCTTCAGCTCCTCCGCCGTTTCGTCCGCCAGCCGCCGCGAAGTGGTGACCAGGATCGCCGACGCCATCTCGTCGTGCTCCGCCTGCGACAGCATGTCCGCCGCGACGAAACGCGCGTCGGCGGTGTCGTCGGCCAGCACCACGATCTCGCTCGGCCCCGCGGTGCTGTCGATGTCCACCACGCCGTACACGGCGCGCTTGGCCAGCGTGACGTAGATGTTGCCGGGACCGCAAATTTTGTCGACGGCGGACACCGTCTCCGTCCCGAAGGCCAGGGCCGCCACCGCCTGGGCGCCGCCCATGCGGTAGATCTCGCTGACGCCCGCTTCCGCGGCCGCCACCAGAATATACGGATCGACGCCGGCGCGCCCGCCGGTGGCCGGCGGCGTCGCCATCACGATCTCCTTCACGCCCGCCACCCGCGCCGGAATCACGTTCATCAGCACGGAGGACGGATACGCCGCGGTGCCGCCCGGCACGTACAGCCCGACCCGGCTGAGAGGCCGGATGGTCATGCCGACCAGCGTGCCGTCCGGCCTGAGGTCGATCCAGGAATTGCGCTTCTGCCTTTCATGAAACGACGCGATGTTTCGCGCCGCCTGCCTCAGCGCCTCCAGAAACGCCGGATCGACCTTTTCGTACGCTTCCTCGATCTCGGCCCGCGTCACCCGCAGCTCCTCCGGCTTCAGCCGGACGCCGTCGTAGCGTTCCGTGTAACGGAGGAGCGCCGCGTCTCCCTCCCGCCGGACGGCCTCGACGATTTCGCGGACGACGGCGTGTTGCTCCGGCGTGCCGTATTCGCTGGTCCGCTGCAGCTGAAATCCGTCCGCTGGGCCGATGTACATCTATGGTTCCTCCTTTGCCCTTCAAACCGTGGTTTTCCGCGTCCCGCACCCCGGGCGCCCCGCGGCTTTCAGCCGGCCGCCCCTCCGGCGGCCGCCGTCTCCGCCGCCTTCGCCAGGCGGTCGCACAGCGACCGGATCTGCGCGTATTTCGTCCGGTAGCTGACGCGGTTGGCGATCAGCCGGCTGGTGATCTCGAACATCGTCTCCAGTTCCACCAGCCCGTTTTCCCGCAGCGTCCTCCCCGTTTCCACCAGGTCCACGATGCGGTCGGCCAGGCCGATAAGCGGAGCCAGCTCCACCGATCCGTTGAGCTTGATCACTTCCACCTGCTGGCCGTGCTCGCGGAAATACCGCGAGGCCACGTTCGGGTATTTGGTGGCGACGCGCGGGTATATGGGGAGCTTCCCGCCGGGCAGCCCGATGACGCACATGCGGCAGCGGGCGATGCCCAGATCCAGAAGCTCGTAGACGTCCCGGTTCTCCTCCAGGAGCACGTCCTTGCCGGCGACGCCGACATCCGCCACGCCGTATTCCACATAGGTCGGCACATCCGCCGGCTTGGCGAGGATGAACCGCAGGGAGGCTTCGGCGATGGGCACGATCAGCTTGCGGGACTCGTCGTCCTCCTCCGGCACCGGCAGGCCGGCGCGGCGAAACAAACGGACGGCGTCCCCGTAGATCCGCCCTTTCGGCATGACCACCGTCAGCCAGTCCATTTCGCTCACGGCGCCTCCTCCTCCCGTTTTCCGAACAGGATCAGCCGGTCGAACGTCCGGCCCCGGAATTCGAAAGGCCCCTCCGCGCCGGAGGCGGCCAGTTTCTCCGCTTCCTCCCAGTCGTCTTGTCCGCGCAGCGAAGCGGTGACGACGGTCAGCCCCTCCTCCCGCAGCCTGGACGCCTCGGCCAGCGCCTCGGCAAGCGACCGCGACGCGTACAGGATGAGCACTCTCTGATGCTCCTCCGCCTGGCCGTTGACCACTTCCAGGATGCGCGTCGTTTTGAGGGCGAACCCGGTGGCCGGCGCGGGCCGCCCGAACTGCGCCAGCAGGTTGTCGTACCGCCCGCCGCTGCAGACCGGAAAGCCAAGCTGCGACGCGTACCCTTCAAAAATCATGCCGGTATAATACGAAAAATCGCCGATCATCGTCAGGTCGACGGACACCAGGTGCTGCACGCCGTAGGCGCCGAGCACGTCCCAGATCTCGCCCAGCTGGCGGATCGCCGCGCGGACCTCCCCGCTTCGGCCCAGCGCCAGCGCCCGGTCGCACACTTCGCGGCCGCCGCGCAGGTCCAGCACTTCTTCCAGCGCCCGGCGGTCATCCCCGTCCAGCGCCAGCTCCCGCAGCCGGTCGCGATAGCCGACGAAATCCCGCTTCAGCAGACAGTCTTTGAGCAGATCCTGCTCGTCCCGCCGTCCCGGGAGCTTTTCCTCGAGCAGGCCGTTCAGGAACCCGACGTGTCCGAAGGCGATGCTGAAAGACGGCACGCCGGCCGCCTGCAGCGACGACGCGGCCAGCGCGATAATTTCCGCGTCCGCTTCCGCCGAGGCGTCGCCGACCAGTTCGGCGCCCGTCTGGAAAAATTCCGCGTCCCGCCCGGCCCCTTCGTCAAAGGCCCGGAACACGTTGGCGTGGTAGCTCAGCCTGAGCGGCAGGGGCGCCTGCCGGAGCAGCGAAGCGACGACGCGGGCGATGGGCGCCGTCATTTCGGAGCGCAGCACGATGGTCGTGCCGCGGTGGTCCAGCAGCTTGAAGAGCTTCCGGTCCGACGTGGTGCTGGCCGCCCCGACCGTGTCGTAATACTCCAGCGTCGGCGTGATGATCTGTTCGTACCCCCACCGGCGCATGCAGTCGAGGGCGCTCAGCTCGATCCGGCGCAGCTTGGCGACGGCATGGGGCAGGTAATCCCGGACCCCGACAGGTTTTTCGAACACTTTCGGTTTGGACATGCCGCCACTTCCCGTTTTCCGATATTCCCTGTTGTTCCCGTCCACAGGGGAACGGGCTGTGATTCTTTATTTTATTAAAGTGATAATATATTACCATACTGAAACCCGCGTTGTCACTTTACCATGTCCGACCCCCGCCGTCAAGGCTCCAGCATGCCCGGCAAACGCTTTCAAAATAAAAAAAGAAGCCTTGCCGGCAAAGGCGTTCCTTCACGCGTCCCGTGTCTCTTCTCCGCCGTCCCGCCCGGGTTCCGGCCCGCCCAGGTCGCGCAGCGGGTTGCCTCCCACGCGGGCGCCCGCCGGCACGTCCCGGTGCACCACCGCGCCCGCTGCCACGACGGCGCCGTCGCCGATGGTCACCCCGGGCAGGACGGTGACGTTGGCGCCGATCATGACACCCGAACCGATGCGGATCTCACCGAGGCGGTATTCGCGAATCAGATACTCGTGGGTCAGCAGGGTGGCGTTGTAGCCGATGATGGAATTGTCGCCCACGGTGATTTTTTCCGGGAAAAAAACATCCACCATCGCCATCAGGCCGAACGACACCTGCCTGCCGACCTTCATGCCCAGGATGCGCCGGTAAATCCAGTTCTTCAGCGCGAGGCTGGGGCAGTAGCGGGCCAGCTGGATGAATATGAAGTTCCGGACGACCTTCCACCACGGGACCGTCCTGTACATCTGCCAAAGGGAATTCGGCCCCTCGACCGGATAGCGTTCCAGCCTTCTCAAGCGTCCGCCACCTCGATTCCGCACAGCGCCGGCAGATCCTCCATCCGTCCGAGCAGGTGGACGGCGCCGGCTTCCCGCAGTTTCTCCT
Organism: Paenibacillaceae bacterium; assembly: GCA_036563895.1. Lineage (GTDB taxonomy): Bacteria > Bacillota > Bacilli > Paenibacillales > Paenibacillaceae > ZCTH02-B3. The sequence continues at coordinate 1,332 of DATCLN010000105.1, read as the reverse complement.
CCCCTTTCAGCGACCAGGCGACGCCCGCCGGCACCGCTCCGGCGCGCAAGGCGGCCTCCATGTCCACCGGGCTGTCCCCCACCATCAGGGTCCTGGCCGGTTCGGCGCCAAGGGCCTGCATCGCTTTTTGCACCGGTTCGGGATGCGGTTTCGGATGGGTCACTTCATCGACGGGGACGAGGACGTCAATCTTGTCCATCAGGCCGAACAGCTTCAGGGCACGCTCGGATGTCTCCCGCATCTTGGAGGTGACGACGCCGATCCGGACGCCACTCCGCTTCAGGACGTCCAGCGTCTCCGCCACGCCCGGGAACAGCTTCACCATTCGGTCGTGGTGGGCCATGTTGTATTCCCGGTAGGTGCGGACCAGATCGGACACCTCTTCCCGTCCCGTAAAAGCGCGCATCTGGTGCACCAGGGGCTGCCCCATGGCCGGGATGATCTGCTCCCTGCCGAAATCCGGCGGGACCACGCCCCGCAGAGCGTGCATGAACGATTGGATGATCAGTTCGTTGGTATCCAGAATCGTCCCGTCAAGGTCGAACAACACCGTCGTAAAAACCAAACCCGGGCGGCTTGCCGCTTCGGTCCCGTTCATTACCGTCCGCATGCCGCTTTCACCGTCGTTCTTTATTCGTTTACGTCCGGCTGTCATCCTTGCCGTTGCCGCCGCCCGGCGCCGTCCCGCCGTCCGCTTCGTGCGCCTTCGGCCCGTCCGCCGCCGCACCGGCCGAAGCCGTATCCGCCGGTCCAGCTTCGGCGGATTTCGCGCCGGACGGAGCCGCATCGTCCGAACCCGCCGCGGCGCCCGCCGGCACCAGCGGATCGCTATAGCGCGCCGCATTCGGAAGCGTCATCCGGCGCACCGCGATGGTCACGATCATCGCCACCACCAGCGCCAGGGCCAGCAGCTGCGAAACGCGGATGTTTCCGTATGCCGGGTCAAGATAGCCGGGCTCGCCCAGGATGAGCCGCATCGGCGTCCACAGGCCGTCGATCAGCGCGGCGAGCCACTCCGGCCCCCTGAACGCCAGGCTGTCGGTGCGCATGCCTTCGATGAAGAAACGGCCCAGGGAATAGGTCATCAGGTAGGTCCAGAACAGCTCGCCGGCGCGCAGCGGGCTCCAGCGGCGCAGGGCGAGCAGGAGCAGAAGAACCAGCAGGTTCCACACCGACTCGTACAGGAACGTCGGATGGTAATACTGGCCGTCTATGTACATCTGATCGACGATGAAACCGGGAAGATGGAGCGTCTCCCTCAAATACTCTTCCGTCACGGGGCCGCCGTGGGCTTCCTGGTTGACGAAATTGCCCCACCGCCCGATCATCTGG
>DATCLN010000104.1:0-6116 GCA_036563895.1 Paenibacillaceae bacterium | reverse complement strand
AGCTGGTACAGACCGCAAACGACTACATACCGAAAGGCATCCGGTTTGTCGCCATCAATTCCAACGACCCAGAACAGTACCCCGACGATTCGCCGGAAGAGATGAAAAAATGGGCGGAAGAAAAGCGCTTTCCCTTCCCTTACCTGTTTGACGCGACGCAGGATGTCGCCAGGGCGTACGGCGCGGCGTGCACGCCGGACTTCTTCGTCTTCGACGGAAGCCTGAAGCTCGTCTACCGCGGGCAATTCGACGGTTCCCGGCCGGGAAACGGCGTCCCGGTCACCGGGAGCGATCTTCGGGCGACCCTGGACTGCCTCCTGGAAGGCCGGCCCGTGCCGGCGGACCAAAAGCCGAGCATCGGCTGCAGCATCAAGTGGAAAAAGGGAGCCTGAGCGAAGGGAGCGGCAGGCTCCCTTCTCTGTTTGTCTCCCGCAAGGAGCTCAAATCCAGACCGCAAAGTGCCGGAAGGCCGTGGCGGACGCCGTCCGCTCCATGGGCGAAGAACGGCGGACCGCAACGTACGAGGACGCGGACGGAGAACCGTTCGAACTTGAACTATATTTGAAGGAATTCGTCGACCACGACCGGCATCACATGCGGCAAATCGAAGCAGCACTCCGCACCGGCGGAAGATCCCGGCCGGAGTGACCGGCGATGCTGTATGCCATCAAAAAAACCATGCGCTGGCATTTTGACTACCTTCGGCCGCATCTGCGCATCGCCTGCGTGGACACCTTTCCGCGCGAAGAAGGCGAATGCGGGCTGTTCCGCAGGCTGATGGCGGAACACGGCGGCGTGGTTCCCGTGCGGGGGTTCGGCTCTTCGGACTGCGGCTGCGAAGCGCACCTGTTCTATGTTCCTGCGCTTCCGGATGCCGCAGAATGAATGTGCCGGGTCAGCGTGCTGAAAATCCGCCTCGTTGAATAACACCGGCCTCTCCCTCGCCAAACCGGCCAAGATCGAATAGATCTCCATCCGCGCATTCCTTCCCGGTTTGTTTTCCTGTCCGTTCAGCCGAAAACTTCCGAAGAAGGCACAGTAAGCACCGGCTATGCCCAACCCGTCTCCGGCACCCGCAGCAGATCGAGCCGTCCTTCGTTGCGGAGCCGCAGCAGCGTCGTCCGGTTCGGCCGCACGGTGTGGGCTTCCGCGAGCCCCCGTTGCACCAGGTCTTTGTCAATGCCGAGCTCTTCCGGCGTGACAGGAGCGCCCGCCGCGGACAGCAGACGGCGAATGTCTTCCCCTTTTGGCAACCCGGCGAGCAACGGAGCCAAATCCGGCCGTTCGTCGCCGATGCCATGGTAAAGGTCCGCTACAAGTCCGCAGGCGACGCCGACTTTGGAGCCGTGCAGCACCTGCCGGCGGCCGCTCCGGTGAAAGGCCATTTCCCAATAATGGGACAGGTGGTGTTCGGCGCCGGATGCGGGATGGGACTGGCCGAACAGGAGCATGGCGATGCCCGATTCGATGAGCGACCGCATCAGGGCCAGAATGCTTGCTTCCGTGCCGCGTCCGATGTCGTCCGCAAGGCGAACGCAGCGGTCCAGCGCCCGCTGCGTGATGTCCGCCACTTGACCGTCGTACGGTTCCCCGGCGGCCAGCCGCCCGATCCGCCAGTCGAAGAGCGCCGTCGCCTTGCCCAGCATGTCGCCGAATCCGGCCGAGACCAGGCGTTTTGGAGCGTTCATGAGCACGCCGGTGTCCGCGAACAGGGCAACGGGACCGGCGGCCGGCACCGTGATTTTCACGCCGCGGATGAGAAGGGGCGCGCCCGTGGAGGTGAAGCCGTCCACCGACGGCGCCGTCGGCACGGACATGAACGGCTTTCCCGCCGTATACGCCGCGTACCGGGCGATGTCGTGCAGCGTGCCGGCGCCGACGGCCGCCAGCGCCTCGGCGCCGTGCCGCTGGATGTCCAGCAGCACCTGTACGACAGACGCTTCGTCCGCCGCCACATCGCCGGCCGGATTCGGTTCCACGAGGGTGAGGAAAGCCGCCGTTCCGGCGCCTTCCAGTTCCCGGATCAAGGCCGTCCCCGCCGCTTCATATGTATTTTGGTCGGCCACCACGAGCACCCGGCGCCACCCTTTATCCGCCGCATAGCGGGCGGCTTCCGACAGAGCCCCTCTCGCCAGGACAGTCCGTTCGGGCAGATCGCCGCTCCGGTCCGGCCATTGCTCTTTCAACCGTTCCAGCCATGACTCAAGGGTTGATTCTTTTGATTCCTTCCGCATGGCCTCTCCTCCGCTCACCTTGCACGCTTCTCCCTTCATCGATTCTTCCGCACGTCCGGCGCGATTCGCGCGCCGGCTTTTTCGACAATATGATAGCCCAAGCCGTTCCGCGCGAAAAGTTATCTGTTCCATGGAATATTAATGCAACCATACTTTTCTTGTGCTATACTTCGTGAATAAAAAAAACGTTTCGATTCAGGATTTCCTTTGATATCCAGTTCACATGGACAAGATCATCACAATCCGGGGAGGAGCCATGCTGGTGTCCAGAAAATCCTACTATTGGGCGGTGTCATTTCTAAAACCTTACAAAGGAAAAATTGCCCTTCTGGTGATCTTCAGCCTGCTGTCGGTCACCGGCGAAACGCTGGCGCCGAAAGTGATCCAGTACATGATCGATCACGTCATCCCCCGAAAAGACGCCGGACTGTTCTGGATGCTGCTCGCCGCCTTGATCTTGATCAACGTGACCATGCTTGCGGCCAAAAGCTTCCGGAACATTCTCCAATTGACCATCGGCGAGCTGGCATCAAGGGACATCCTCAAAACCCTCTTCCTGCATTTGCGCCAACTCGGATTCGAGCATTACGAACGCCAGCCCGCCGGCGAAACGCTGGCCATGTTCAACACAGAAGTGGCGAACGTCAGCAAAATTTACCGCCAATACCTGCCCGGCATCCTGGAGCATTTCTTTTTCGTCGCCGTTTCCGTCGGCATCATGGCCGGCATCAGCGGGTGGATGAGCCTGGTCATCGTTCCCTCTTTCGCGGCCTATTATTTGTTCGGCCCCTATTTTGAGCGAAAATCCGCCCATTTCGGCAGGCTGTCCGGCCACGGGCGGGTCGCCTTCAACCAGAAAGTGTTCGAAGCCGTCTCCGGATTCCGGGAATTCCGGGCGTTCGGCGCACAGGCCTGGTTTCACCGACTGGTGCGGGACGCGCACAGGCATTGGGCCGCCGTATACCGGGCCAGCGCCACATACGGTTCCGCCAGGGGAAGTTTCCGGAGGTTTACCTATTATATGGGCGCAGTCGCCCTGATCCTGATCGGCGCCTATCTCGTTCGCCGCGAAATGATGACGGTCGGCGGCTTCGTGGCCTTCATGCTGCTCTATATGAATGCCATGTTCCGCCTGACCATGCTGGTGACCCTGTTCATGGAGCAGCGGCTCATCCTCCACCAGACGGAACCGCTCTACAAGTTCATGCATCAGGAGATTCGCGTCCGGGAGCCGGAACACCCCGTCCGGCTGGAAAAAGTGGAAGGGCGGATCACGTTCGACAACGTCAGTTTCGGATATCGGGACCGTCCCAACGTCATCTGGCGCTTTTCCCTGGACATCCGACCGGGGGAAAAAGTGGCCTTCGTCGGCTTCAGCGGCAGCGGCAAAACGACCCTGATGAAGCTGATCGGGCGCTTCTACGATCCGGATGAAGGCGAAATCCGCCTGGACGGCGTCCCGATCCGCAGCCTGGCGCTGGCCGACCTGCGCAACGCCATCGGTTACGTCTTTCAGGAAACCTACCTGTTCGGTTCGTCCGTCAAGGAAAACATCCGGTTCGGAAAACCCGACGCCACCGACGAAGAAATCATTGAAGCGGCCAAGGCGGCCTATGCCCACGAATTCATCATGGAGCTGCCGGACGGATACGACACGATCGTCGGCGAACGGGGCTTCAAGCTGTCCGGCGGGCAGCGGCAGCGCATCTCGATTGCCCGCATGATCATCAAACAGCCGGCCGTCGTCCTGCTCGACGAAGCCACGAGCGCCCTGGACAACAAGAGCGAACGGGAAGTGCAGCGGGCGCTGGACAATGTGCTGGCGGGCCGGACGGTCATTGCCATCGCCCACCGGCTGTCGACCGTCAAACATTTCGACCGCATCGTGTTCGTCAAAGACGGGCAGATCGCCGAAATCGGTTCCTACGACGAGCTGATTTCCCGGCGCGGGTTGCTTTATGAGCTCGAGCAGGGAGCGGAAATCGCATGACCGGGATCCAATACTTCGCCCGCCTGATCTGGGAAGCGCGGCGGACCTATTTTGCGGCCTTGCTCTTTTTGCTGCTGGAGTCCCTGTCCAATTATGCCCTCATTTTTTTGCAGAAGGTATTGATCGACGACGTGTTTTATGCCGGCAACTATCAACGGATTCCGTCTGTCGCCGCCGTCTTCGCGGCCGTCGGAACGGTCCATGCGATCGTGTTCACGATGACGAACCGGTATCTGGTCACCGGGGAATTCACCGTCGGCGGCGTCCTGCTTGGCCGGATGCTGCGTTCCCTGGAACGGACGAAAGTCGGCGCCTTTGCCCTCGAGCGTTACGGCAAACTGGTCCACATCATGACGAGCGACCTGTTCTTCGGATCCAGTTTCGTCGGTTGGCAGATGCCGCGGGCTTTTCAGGAGTTTTTCAATTCCGTCTTGCTGATCGGCATCCTGGCCTGGGCGAGTCCGATGCTGATGCTTCTGGTGGTCGTCCTCTGCCTTCTGTATCTGGCCGTCACTTGGTTTTTCATGTCCAGGCTGCGGAAATCCAATCATGAGGTATCGAAATGGCGTTCCGAGCTGCTGGTGCTAATCGAGGAAGGCGTCGCGGCAACGCGGGAAATCATCGCCTACCATCGCCTGAAATGGGAAGAGGAACGGTTTGACGGGGCCTTCAACCGGTTTTTCCGGGAAGCCGTCCGCCACGGCAAGCTGGAAAACCGGCAGCTGCGCTGGACCGATCCCCTGAAGTGGGGCGTCGGCATCGCCGTGCTGGCTTACGGCGGTTATGAGCTGATGCAAGGGACGATGTCGGTCGGCACGTTCGTCGTCGTCTTCCAGTTTGCGACCCTCATGTCCGATTCGTTCTTTCGCTTCTTCCAGGCGATGACGATGGTGGCGGGCAACCTGGCCCACCACGACCGGATGCAGTCCGTTGTCGACATGGAAAAAGACCCGGAAGCGGACGAACGGCTGACGGGACCGGTGTCGTCGATCCGCTTCGACCGCGTCACCTTCCGCTACGAGCCAGACCTGCCGCCGGTTCTCCGCGATTTTTCCGCGGAATTGCCGGCCGGCCGCAAAATCGCCATCATCGGCAAAAGCGGCGGCGGCAAATCGACGATCGCCCAGCTGCTTGCGCGGTTTTACGAACCCGAAGCCGGGGAAATTCTGGTGAACGGCAGGCCGCTCAGAGACATTTCGCGGGAGGACTGGAGCAGCCGGACGGCGGTGGTGTTCCAGGACCCCTATCTCTTGCCGGACACGATCCGGACGAACATCCTGCTCGGCCGCCCCGGACTGACAGAGGAAGACATGATTGAAGCGTGCAAAATCGCGCAGATTCACGAGTTTGTTTGCAGCCTGCCGGACGGATATGACACCGTGATCGGTGAACGGGGCATTCAGCTTTCGGGCGGGCAGCGGCAGCGGATCGCCATCGCCCGGGCCATCATCGGGGATCCGGAAATCCTGGTGCTGGACGAGGCCACTTCGGCGCTCGACCTCGAGACGGAGCGGCAGCTGATGAGGCAATTGGACGCCCGCCGGCAAGGCAAAACGACCATCATGATCGCCCACCGGCTGTCGACGATCGAGAATGCGGATCTGATTTTGGCCGTCGAGGACGGCCGTCTGGCCGGCAGCGGCACGAGCCTGGAACAACTGGCCGGCGTCGCCGCCTATCAGGAGCTGCTGGCGGCACCGCGGGAGAAGTAACACAGGCTATCGGGCCGATCATCCGTAAGAAGGAATCTTGCGGTCATCCAGCCCGATGTACGTCGCCGTCTCGTCCCGGACGGGAACGATCTCCACCAGCGTGACTTCGTTTTTGGTCAGCGCTAGATCCAGGCGCAGCCGGCCTGCGTCGGCCGTCCTCCGCTCCGAACGGAACAGCGG